>DATHQJ010000236.1:0-16408 GCA_035482825.1 Binatus sp. (SeqCode)
CCATGCACGAACGCCGGTCTCGAGGACCGGCGTTGATCAAACTCGAAACCTGTTTCGAAGTTAGCTCCCCGGCACCATTTGCACCGGCGCTCCGCCGTCCACGTCGGCCTGGTTGAAGATGACGTTGGCTCCCATGTGTGCTGGCCGGGGGGCCAGCATTTGCTCCTTGCGGTAGACCAGGTTGCTGGCGTTGAACGTCGCCAGCTCAAATCCATGCCCGTGGGTGATCGCGTCCGTGGGACACGCCTCCACGCAATAGCCGCAAAAAATGCAGCGGTTGTAATCGATGTTGTAGACCTTGGCATAGCGCTCAGCGCCACTGACGCGGTTCTCGGCGGTATTCTCGGCCGCTTCGATATAAATGCAATTCGAAGGACACGCCGCCGCGCACAGAAAGCACGCTACACATTTTTCCAGTCCGTTCTCATCGCGCTGCAGCACGTGAGCGCCGCGAAAGCGGGCTTCAAAGCGCGCGCCCTTCAGCGGTCCCTTGCCGTCGGGATAATTCTCCACCGTCGTGGGCTGAAACATCTCCATGAAAGTGATGCTCATGCCCTTGGCAATGGCCGCGATGTTCTTCAGAACCGGCATGTATTGAGTATACCGAAAGACGAGCGAACTCGTCCCAAACACGGTGATTGAGTAATTGGGAAATTTAGAAATTGGGGAATTGAAAGGCTCAAATGCCAGGCGATGGCGATTCCAAATTACTCAATTACTAAATTGCCCAATTACTCAATCAAGACGCGAGTTGTATCAGTGGTTCACTTCGTCGCAGGGGCGACGGGCGTGCGTTCGGGCAATGGAACCGCGCTCTCCAGCCATGCCGTGTACCACAAGTCGAGCAGCATCTGCGATCCGGCGGCGAGGCGGTGCGTGGTGAAATCGAACGCCGCGGGCAAGCCTTTCCCCGTAAACCCTCCTGCCTTCTCCAGCGCGTAGACGTTCTCCACGAGACCGTTCGATTGCCGAAGGTAGGCGATGTATGCAGCGAACGGATCGTCGAGGCGTTCGGGACTCTTGACCAGCCCGGCAAAATCCTTGGCCGTGATGTTGGCTGCCACGTAGGCGCTCTCAAACTGCGCGTGAATGGTGTGCTGCGTGGTATATCCGTTGGGATTCGGCCCGACCCAGCCGTTGTACTGGATGGTGGTATGCAACGGCTGCGAAGCATCGGCAACGTAATGGCCCAGCCATCCGGCGTAGAAAATGATCGCCTGCTGCACCGCCTGCGTAGGCTGATGCACCGCCAGCCGCTGCCGGTATTCGCGGAACGCAGCTTTCAGCCGCCCATAGACTTCCATCGCGATATAAGGCTGCAGCCCAACGTGCTCGGGAAGGTAATCGTCAGGATTGTCCGCAGTCGAGGCGCGCTTCTCGTAAAGCTTGCGATAAAACTCATAGCGTCCCCGGGGCAGCGGATCGAGCCAGGACACGCGCTCAAGATCGATGAAGTGGTCGGGTTCCTGCGCGTTCTTTAACGCGAACTCCGAGGGACTGCGCCAGCGGTCCGGTTCCGGGCCAAGATACGCGATCTCGACCGCGGCCAGCCGCAGAAACCGCGGCATGGACGCCGGAATCTTTTCCGCCGCCACGTGGTTGATGTAGGTGTGTCCCTCGTTACCCCAACCGAACGCCGCTACGCTCTGTATTAGAACGAGGGCGATCAGCGCCAGGCTGATCACCCCTCGTCGAAGCCGTCCGGCTTTCGTCCCACTTCGCAGACTTGTTCGCTCCTTGACGCGCGGCATCAGAACGTCAGGTGCATGGCCAACTGCAGGAACCGGTTGCTTCCCACCGTCTGCCGGATCACGCCATAGTTCTGCGGATTGGGCGAGGCTGGCGTCAATATCTGGGTCATATCAGTTGGGAAACAGGGGAAGGGATTGAAACAGCCGTTCAGCGCAAAATTGCCGTTCGGCGCGTCGAAATCCGGATGGTTGAAGATGTTAAAGGCGTCGGCCTGGAGTTTCATCGCGACGCGTTCCCCAATCTTCAAATTCTTGATAAGTGAGACATCGAAGCGCGTCTGGAAGGGAGCGCGGAAGATGTTGCGGCCGTTGTTCCCGTAGCTGGTTTCCAAATTGTCGCAGGCCGTGGTTCCAGCTGTCGTAGGACCGCAGGGTGGGACGCCACTCTGGCCGGGTTGGAGGAACGGAATGGAAAAGTCATTCGGGTTGATGTACGGAACCCTAACGGTGCCTGGAGTATATCCCCCGGAGTTGAAGTAATTGTCTTTGCCGCCCTGGGTGGCTTGTTTTGGAGAGATCCCCGGAGCGAGGGGAAGAATCGGGTTGGTGATGAAGTCGTCAGCGCTGAAGAAAATGCTGCCGGCGGTTCCCGAGAAGTCGATCACGCTAAAAGGCTCGCCGCTCTGCGCTACAGTCACGCCCTGGATACCCCAGCCGTTCGCCACCTTATCGACGAATCGCGACGCATAGGTCCGGGTCGGGAGCTGGTACACATAACTGATCGTCAAAACATGCGTGCGATCGAAATCCGAAGAAGAATAAGCCGTTCTGGGCACCAGTGGATTGTTTCCGTTGAAGAACAGGCCCGCGCCCAACCCGCTGCCTTCATCGAGCGAGTGTGACCAGGTGTAGGAAGCATTTACCTGCAAGCCATGCGACATTTTCTTGGTCGCCTGGAACTGCAACGCGTTGTAGGTGGATACACCCTCGGCCCTCCAGAAATCAGCATTGGGATTGAAGCCGATGTAAGGAGTGCGCAGCGCCGTGTTTCCATCGGAGAAGGGGAACGCTCCGATGGTGGTTTGCACTTGCTCAGTCAACAGCGGATTGAAACTGGCATCGGACGCCTGGAAGCCGTAGCTGTAAGTCTGCCCATTAATCGGGTTAGTCGGAGTTGCGACGCCGGGCTGGTTAAAGGGAATGGGTATCGGCTGGTGTACGCCGTGATTGCCAATATAGGCCATGGTCAGCACCAGGTCGTTCTTGGGCTGCCACTGCAGGTCCAAGCTCCAGTCTTCCGAATAAGGCAATTTGTTCGCGGGATCGTAGGCGCCGAACAGAAAGTCGGAGTTGGCGAAGCCCGTAGGGGCGCAGGTAGGAGTCACTGGCTCGACGCAACCGCTCAATTGAGACTGATTGTAGATAAGGCTTGCTACTCCGTTTAGATTGCTGGGAGGGGGCGGAGGCGGAGTCGTGCCAAAAGGGCCGAGGGTAAGGCAGTTCGTGCTGGCGCAGGTGGCTACATAGGGCACGGTGAAGGGTTGCTGGGTGGTGACGCTGAAAGGCCCGCTGATCCCCAAGCCGGCGCTGGCGGAGAGTTCGGTAAAGTATTCGCCTCGGTCGGCGAACATGCCGAACCCGGCACGGACGACAACGTTCTTCAAATGCGACGGGCTCCAGGCAAGTCCAATGCGCGGGGCAAACATCCACTGGCGTCCCGTCAGTGTCGAGTCGCTCACCCCTTTAAATCCAAACGCCTTGTTGTTTCCGGCTACTACCAGGCCAATTCCCGGCTCGCCGTTGGCAAGGTTCGCGAAGCTATCGCAATCAGCCGGCGCTGAGGGGGAGTTGCAAGACCCGGTGTACTTGTAATCGGACGGGTAGAAGTTGGTCAGCAGCCCGTTGATTTCATTCAGCGGGCCATTCCAATCCCAACGCAAGCCCAGGTTCAGCGTAAGGTTCGACTGAACTTTAATGTTGTCCTGAGCAAAAAGGCCGGCCGATTTCGAGCGGAAATGGCGGTTGGTCTCGCCGTTGAGGAGCAGGCCGCTGCTGTGATCCGATCCAATGGTCCCGGAGAGGAAGTCGGCGAACGAATTGAAGTTGATGCTCGCCACCTGGTTCTCGCGGTTCTCCACATTGAGTTGCATGTAATCGAAGACGCCGCCGAACGAGAAGGAATGACGTCCGTGAACCCAGTGGAAGGTGGACGAACCTTCATGCTCGTTTTGAAAAATTCCGGCGTTGGCGAAGTTCGTCGAGGGCCCGATGCTCATCGAGTTCCCGTGGGTCGGAGGCACGAATGTGCCGCTTCCAGCATTCGCGCCAGCATCTGCATTTGCGATGGTGATGCCGGGAAAGAATGTGCTCCCTAGAAGATTCAGGCCGACATCACTGGGCGTCAAGGACTGGCTGGTGGTGGCGTTCGCCACCTCCCGGATAAAGCCGTATCGGTTCTCCCAGGTCGAGTTCGGGGTCAGAACGGTGGTGTTGTCCAGGGAGAAAAGCTGGCTTGCCGCGTGCATGGTCTGCGGGAAGCCGGGCACCGCACTAACCGCAAAGGGAATGTTGGTTGGGTCGCTTTGGAAGTAGTACTTGCCGGCCAGGCGGTTCTTCGGACTGAAGATGTAATCGATATTCCCATTGATCTGGGTGGCGTTGAACTGGCTGGACGGGCCCTTTACGAAAGCATTGAAAGGCTGGGTCCCGCTTTCGGGAGTCGCCGCATTCGACGACGGAATGATGAACTGACCGCTGGATGTTTTGGCGTTGAGGATGGCCAGTGCCACCGGATCTATGGCGGTTATGCAAGCCGGATCGCGCCCCACTCCGCACTGATCGTTGGAATTCGCAAGGCTGATCAGGGCTGCTTGATCATTTCGATTTGTATCCGTCAAACCTTGCAGTGTGGGGACACCATTGAATGCGCCGCTGAGAGCGTCGCTGATTCGCTGTCCCTGATAAGAAGCAAAAAAGAACATTTTGTCTTTCTTGATCGGGCCGCCGAGCGTGCCCCCAAACACGTTGCGATGGAGCGGCGGAGCGCCGGTGAAGAACGGATTGGGCGCAAGAAAGGTGGGCTGAGCATCGAAAGCGTTGTTTTGGAAGTATTCGTAAACCTGACCATGGATCAGGTTTGTTCCGGATTTGGTCGTGGTTTCGATATGAGCACCGCTGGCCGACCCCATCGAAGCGTCGTACATCGAGGTGGCGACGTGCACTTCCTGAATGGTTTCCACAGGAGGTGTAGGTAACGCCTGGCCGATTGCGTCGAACACTGAGCTGTTGGTTTGAACCTGGCCGCCGGCTCCGAAGATTTCTCCGGTGTTCAGGGTGAACCGGCTATCGGAGATGTTGCTGGTTGAATTCCCGTTGAATAAATTGTTCGCGTTCACTCCGTTGAAGGTAAACAGATTGCTGGTGTCCCGTTGGCCGTTAGCCACGATTCCCTGATTGCCCAGACCTTCGTTCGAGCCCGAACCCGAAAGGAAGTCCGCGCTAACGCCGGGCGCCTGGATGGCGAGCTGAGTGAAGCTGCCCGTGCCGAGGGGCACGGATTCGATCTGCTGTGTGCCCAACGTATATCCGTTGGTGGTATCCGTCTCGTTCAGCAGCGGAGTGCCTTCCACCGTGACCATGGTTGAAACTGCGCCCGGTTTTAGTTTGGCGTTCACCGTCGAGGTGCGGCTGCCTTGGACGATGATCTGCGGATAAACGGCACTCTGGAATCCGTCCTTGGTGAAGGTCAACTCATAATTCCCGATGGGCAGGTCGGCGATGCTGAACGAGCCGTCACTCTGGCTCTGCGCGGTCACTTCCAGGTTCGTCGCGAGGGCGTGGGCCTTGACGCTGGCCCCGGCCACGACTGCCCCGCTGGCGTCGGTGACGGTACCGTTGATTCCACCAAGAGTTTGCTGGGCCGACCCGAACTGAGTCAGGAAAGTGAGCGCCAGAGCACTCAGAAGAAGGGCGCGCACGCACTTCGAAGAGTTCACGAACACACCAATACCAACGTTCTGCACGGCAGAACCTCCTGTAATTTGGAAGTCCTTATAACAGAGCGAATTGGAGAGATTCAAGGCAGTTCAGTGGATAATACGGTTAAAATTCAATGAATTTTTCTTCAGGTGCAAAGAGGAAATCCAAATGTTCGCTGGCGGACAATCGTGTTTGCCCGCCCATACAAATAACTCTGGGGGTTATTCTGTCGACGTGAGCGAAAAGAAGAGCGGAATTCCGCGGGCTGGTGTAGGCCTGTGCTCGGACTGCCGGTTCGTGCGGCGTGTTGAGTCCGACCGCGGGTCGACGTTTTATTTGTGCGAACGGTCCGCGAATGACGCGAAATTCCCCAAGTATCCGCGCCTGCCCGTGCTGATCTGCATTGGCTACGATCCGTCTGGGTCAGACGGGAAGCCGGAAGGTGAATAGCGTCCAGCCTCAATTAGTCAATCCCCAGTTCCTTGGCTAGCGCTTTCCACTTGCGGTCGACCAGAGCCTTGGTCTTTGAATCCATCACGATCTCATCGGGCCAGGGGCGAGTGAAGCCTTCGCTGGCCCACTTGCGAGTGGCGTCAATGCCCATCTTTGAGCCGTAGTTCGGCAGGCGCGAGGCGTGGTCGAGCGAATCGACCGGGCCCATGGTGAATTGGATGTCGCGTTCCGGATCGATGTGGTTCAGAACCTTCAGCGTGACATCGGCGATATCCTGCACGTCAACGTCCTCATCCACCACCACGATGCACTTGGTGAACATGGCCTGGCCCAGCGACCAGACGGCGTTCATTACCTTGCGAGCCTGTCCTGGGTAGGACTTCTTGATCGAGACGATCATCAGATTGTGGAAGACGCCTTCGATCGGCAGGTTGATGTCCACCAACTCCGGAATCGTCAATTTCATTAGCGGCAAAAAGATTCGCTCGACTGCTTTGCCCATGTAGGCATCTTCCTGCGGCGGCTTGCCGACGATTGTGGTCGCGTAGATCGGATCTTTCCGGTGAGTAACGCAGGTCACGTGGAACACGGGGTATAGATCTTCGAGCGAGTAGAAGCCGGTGTGGTCGCCGAACGGCCCTTCGCTCCGGAGTTCGTCGAGATTCACGTAGCCTTCGAGAACGATCTCGCTGGCCGCGGGAACTTCAAGGTCGACGGTTTCGCATTTCACCAGATCGACCGGGGCTCCGCGCAGAAAGCCGGCGATCAGATATTCCTCAATCTCGGGCGGCGCGGGAACGATGGCCGAAAAAGTTACCGCAGGTTCGGTGCCGATCGCGACCGCGACTTCCATCTTTCCGGATGGACGATTGCCCTCTGCAATCACCGAACCGCCGGAGGAGCGCGCCATGATATCGACCGCGGCGGATTTTCCGTCGACCGCGGCCCGCATGCGTTCACGGGCATGCTCCGCCGCAACTTTCTGCCGCTGCCAGTGCATTCCCGTCGTGCGCTCGTCGTAGATCTGCATCCGGTACATGCCGAGATTGCGCTTTCCCGACCTCGGGTCGCGCGTGGTAACGCAGGGCAGTGTGATGAAACGTCCGGCATCTTTCGGCCAGCACTGCAGGACGGGAAAATCGAGCAGCGAAAAATTGTCGCGCTTGATCACCTCTTTGCACGGGCCCGTCGGCACCGTGCGCGGGAAAAACTTTCCCGCTTCCGTCAGCAGAGGCAGCATCTTGAGCTTGTCGAGAAATCCTTGCGGAGACTTCACATCCATGAACATGCGGATGCGGCCCGCGATCTCGTCGAAGGAGTTCACTCCCAGGGCAAGCTTCATGCGCGCGTCGGATCCGAATTGATTGATAAGAACCTGAGAGCCAGGATGGCCCTTGACATTCTGGAACAGCAGCGCCGCGCCGCCCGCTGCGCCCTTGGCATCGCGACTCTTCGAAACCCGGTCCGTGATTTCGGCAATCTCGAGAATCGGATCGGCTTCGGTCTGGATGCGCTTCAGTTGGCCCGCGCGCTCAAGCGCTGCGATCCACTGGCGAAGGTCGTCGAAGGGCAAAGGCTTCCTCTCTGTGACCGATCTATGCGAGCCAAGATTATAAGGGATGCAACCTGGAACTTCCTTGCCACGGATTCACGCGGATCAACGCGGACTAGCAACCACTGCGGCATCTTTCTGAGCGTGCCAACTCAGGTTATTAGCTGAAACACCGTTTCTTCCACCCGCTTCCACGCCTGGCTCCGTGGATCGATCAAGTCGAAGTGATCTGCGCCCGCGATCGCGAGCAGGTGCGCGTCTTCCTTTTCCTTGCCCGTACGGCTCAACTTGGCGGCAGTATAGTCGCGGCTGAATTCTGGGGGAACCACATCATCAGCCGCACCGTGAATCAACCACTGCCGCGCCTGTGGAATGGAAAGCTGCAGCGGGTCGGCTTCGCGATAATGGTCAGGCACCTCGCTGGGCGTGCCCCGGAGAAATTCGACCACGGCGTCGTTGCTGAGGTGGAGTTGCCAGGCGCGGCGCAGGTCGACGACTCCGGCAAGCGAGACCACGCGAGTAAGGCTTGGCTCGTGAGCGACAAGGCAGAGCGCGAGCTGGCCTCCAGCGGAGTGGCCCGTCAGCACGATTCTTCGCGGGTCCAGATGATGCGCCGCAGCGTTCTGCACCAGGAACTGATACGCCGAACGGATATCGGCGAAAGTGCCGGGCCATCCCCCACCTTCGTTTCCGACCCGCCGGTATTCCAGATTGGCCGTGGCCAGTCCTTTCGCGGTGAGGGCAGCGCACAGGTGTCCCGCGTGATCGAGATTGTATTTAGCGCGCCAGTAGCCGCCGTGAATGTTGATGAGCAGTGGGTACGGCATCTGGCTCTTGGCTTTCGAGGGAAGTCGCAGATCGATGAACTGATTGGGGTCCGATCCATACGCAATGCGCGCGTCGGCTGGCGGCGGTCTTAAGCTAAGGATGTCGTCGGACATGCCGCAATGATTTTACGGCAGACGGTTCTGAGGAAGTAAGTCATCCGGCACACAGGAGCGCCCTGATTTGGTTTTCGCTGAGCAAAAATCGGCGATTAGACCTTTAGATTCTGTACGTTCCGAAGGTACGGCGAACTGGATGTCAGCTTGATTTACATCCGCATCCGATTTGGCTATACTAGTGACTCCGGTGGGCACCTATGTTGTCATATTGTGCATACCGGACTATTTAGGGGCTCCTGCGGGGGCCCCATTCGTTTTTAGGAAGACCTTATGAAACGGCACGCGATTTTTGTAGATGCTGGGTACGTTTTTGCCCAAGGTTCGTTATCCCTCCTCGGACGTAGCGATACCCCGCGAACACAATTAAAACTGGACGAAGCTGAGATCATGAAGCAGCTTACGGCGCTAGCTTTGAGCCAGAGTGCTGGCGTTCAACTTCTCCGGGTTTACTGGTACGACGGTGCCCGGAGTGGACCCACGGTCGAACACCTGGCAATTGCAAACATGCAGAATGTCAAACTGAGGCTCGGTTCGATCAACAGCGCCGGTCAACAGAAAGAAGTGGACTCCCTGCTGGTTACAGACATGATCGAGTTGGCTAGAAATCAAGCCATCTGCGACGCCACTGTGGTCGCGGCCGATACCGATGTGCGCATCGCTGTGCATGTTGCGCAGACTTTTGGAGTTCGCGTCCACCTGGTCGGCCTTGAGCCGAGTCGCGCTTCGCAATCACCGTCTCTGCGGCAGGAAGCTGACACGGTGCACGAAATTACCAAAGCGGACGTAGCTAAATTTCTCAAGGTCTCAGTTCCTGCACCGCTGCCAGCGTCTGCCCCCATCTCGACTGCAAAAGCAGTCGCCGCAGCACCAGTGACCTTGCCAAAGGCGAGTACGTCATCAGGAACGGGAACTCAGAAAACAACCAGCCAGATAATGGACGAGGCCATTCGGCGAACACTTGCGCCCCCATACGACGACATCCCCCGCCTGAAGGGCGCGCTAGTTGCTTCAACTGGAGTGCCAATGGACTACGACGGACGACTGCTCGCCACATGTCGATCCTTGCTGCAAAGAGACTTGACCGGTGATGAACGTCGGGAGATGAGATCAGTCTTCCGAAAAAAAGTTTTGAGCCTTTGACTCTTTGGAGAAATAGCCTAGCACTACGCTCCCGCGGGCTAAGACTAGCACTCAAAACGTATCAGAGTGGATTCGGGGCACGATTCATACCTGCCTGCATAGCTAAGAGTTCAAAATTAGGACACTACAAGGCGACCGCCCCGTCGGAGCAGTCGATCATTATTCGTAGCGCAGGGCCTCAATCGGATCCAGATTGGCGGCGCGCAGCGCCGGAACCATCCCGCTGATCACGCCGACCACGGCGAGGATGGACGTGGCCACCAGCAAGATCATCGGCGACACGATCAGCCGGATATCCGCGGCCTCGGCATGTTTGGCCAAAGCACTGTAGAAAGTAATGCGGCCGGCCAGGATCGATACCGCGTACGACAGCAATATCCCGAGCACCCCGCCTACGGCCGTGATCACCATCGCCTCCGCCAGGAACTGGAACAGAATGTCGTGACGCCGCGCCCCGAGCGCCTTCTCAACGCCGATTTCGCGTGTCCGTTGGGTCACCGAAACCAGCATGATGTTCATCAGGCCCACGCCGCCGATGCCCAGCGTGACTGTCCCAATAAAAGCCAGCAGAACTTTCAAGGCCAGCGTGATGATGCCGAACTGCGAGAGCTGCTTCTGCGCGTCGAAGACGAACACAGCTCGCGGATCGTCGGGCTTGAAACTGTGCGCCGTGGCCAGGGTCTCCCGAATCGTCTTTTCCAGTTTGCCGTGGTCGAGTCCGGTCGAGTCCATCCAGATTCCGTCGAGATAGTGATTATCCTTGAGCACATCCATGGAGTTATAGGGAATGTAGACGACGCGGTTGTTGTCGTTGTCGCCCTCCTGCATGCGCGGTGCTCCCACTCCAATCACTTCAAACGTAACGCCGTCAATGCGGATGGTCTGGCCGAGTGCGGGCATGCCGGAGAAGAGCTTGTCGCGAGCTTCCGACGCGATCACGGCATAGAGCCCATGCTGCTGGTTGTCGGCGTCGTTCAGGAACCGGCCTTCCGCAATGTCGAGATTCCATATCGCCTGGATCGACGGGTCGAGGCCCATGACCTGAAAAGTAAACGAGCGATTGTCGTTCTGCACCGTGGACTGTTTGTCGGATTCGCGCACCACGTGGCGGCACAATGGGATGTTATTGCGCAGCAATTCGATATCATCGTTGGTGAACCGGATCGCGACTCCGGCCTTGTTACCCCCCGCCTGCTGCGAAGTTCGCCCCGGGAAGATTCCGACGGCCGTAGCCCCGAAACTTTGAAAGATGGTCTCGATCGCCTTGCCGAATCCGTTGCCGTAAGAGAGCAGCAGCACGACCGTGGCGATACCCCAGGCCATGCCGGCCATGGTCAGCAGGGTGCGACGCAGATCGTGGCGCATGGCGAAGTACGCTTGCTGTAAGAGATCGCGGTGCATGAATATTCCTTATTCCTTGCGGAGAGCCTCCACGGGTTCGAGCATCGCCGCGCGCCTCGCCGGATACAAGCCGGCCGCGATACCGGCGAATCCGAGCGAAACTACCGCCAACAGAGCCGTCGACGCGACCAGCTTGGGCGGATCGAATCCCTGGCCCAGATCAAATCGCGAGAGGAAGGCCATCAAACCCGCAGCGCCCCCAATTCCAATGCCACCACTGAGCAACGTCAAAAACGCCCCTTCTACGAAAAACTGGAACATGATGCTTGAGTTGGTGGCGCCCACCGCTTTGCGTAAACCAATTTCGCGGGTACGGTCGGCAACCGCAACCAGCATGATGTTGATGATCCCGATCGCACCCAGCGCCAGTGTTACCAGTCCCACGCTGCCCAGAAACATATTCATCGCGTCAAAAATCTTGCCGATCTGGTCGACCGTCTTGATCGTATCCCATTCGTCGAACGAGTCCGGATTGTTCGGGTCAAAGCCATGATTGCGAGCAATAACGTTGCGGACTTCCATCTGCGCCGCTTCGTGCAACGCCCGGGACTTGGGCTGATAGTCGATCACGGAGATGACATCCGGATCATTGCCGACGTTGATCAGCCGGAAATATTCATGCATCGTATTGAACGGTATGATGCTCTTCAGATTCTGGTTCGAGTTGTCTCCATGGCCGATACGCTGCAGCGTGCCGATCACCGTAAAGCGAATGCCGTTGAGAAGAACCGTACTGCCCACCGAAGGACGGCCCAGAAACAACGTGCGGCGGGTCTCATCGCCGAGCACGATTACCGGACGCTTCTGCTGATCGTCCATGTCGTTGATCCAGCGGCCTTCGTTCATCGGCATGTAGCGGATCTGGTTGAAGTCCGCCCGCGCCCCGATGATCTGGCCGCTGGCCTGAAAGAAGTCGCTGACTGCGCGGATATCGCTGCGCTGGATCACGGGTGTAGCAGCGGCGACGCTGTGGCATTCGCTGACAATGTCCTGGTAGTCGCGGTAGGTGAGATAGTACTGCCGCAGCGCCGTAAAACTGCCCTGCATCACGGGAGCCCGCCCCGACCAGATGAACATCACGTTTTCGCCCAGGGAATCGAATTGCTTGCGGTTTCCGGAACGAAACCCCTCGCCCAGACCGACCAGCAGCAGCAGGGAACCGACCCCCCAGGCGATGCCGAACATGGTCAAAAACGAGCGCAGTTTATGGGCCCAGAGGGCCCGGAAGGTCTGCCCGACGATATCGAGGATTAGGCGCACGCTGCCGAATGATGCCGCTGAATGACTACGCTGAACCATTATACGGGGCGGTCGATCCGATTGTTCCGGCCCGTTACGCACTGATTGGACGTGCGAAGGCTTAATTTGTTTGACTCCGCCGCATCCGGTGAGGTTCCTACCGCGAAACCGCGAAGTCACTCTCGATTTTCGTTCCGAATCGCGAGCGAGTTGGTTATTCTCTAGCGGGATGACGACTCTTGCCCTGACCGAATTGTTGGGCGCCATGGTGTATGACCCGTCCGGCGCCTCCGGACGCGTGCGCGAGGTCGCGCTCGCCCCGCAAGAGGACCGTTCCCGCATTTCGTCCCTGATCGTGAAGACCAAGTCAGGGAACCGCATTCTGCCATTTACGTCCGTATCGGCGATCAACGGCGGCATCCAAGCGACCACCGCGGCTGCGGAGTGGCCGGCAGTGAACGGCACCGAAGGTCTATTCCTGCTGGAACGCGACCTGCTCGACCAGCAGGTCATCGATATCAACGGACGCAAAGTCGTCCGCGTCAACGATGTGGACTTACAGGTCGATCCTCCGAAAGACACAGACAAAGGCGCCGACCGGACTCGCCCTGTGCTGCGCGTCCAGTCGGTCGACGTAGGAGCGCGCGGAGCTATCCGGCGTCTGCTACGCGGAGTCGCGCCCAGGACGGCTCTGCATGCACTGCTCGGCAAAATCCCTCCCCGCACCATTCCATGGAAGTTTATCGACGTCATCGAGACCGATCCCGCTCGCCGGGTCAAACTGAAGATCTCGCACGATGGCCTGGCCAAGTTGCACCCCGCCGACATCGCGGACATTGTTGAAGATCTGGCGCCCGACGAGCGCCAGGCCGTGTTCCAGACGCTGGATCAAGAGACCGCCGCCGAAGCGCTGGAAGAAGTCAGCCCAAAAGTCCAGAAAGCAATTGTGGAGTCTTTGGATTCCGAGCGCGCCGCCGAAATTGTCGAGGAGATGGATCCAGACGCGGCCGCCGATCTGCTCGGCGATCTTACGGAAGAGCGCACCGAACAGATTCTGGTTCAGATGGAGCCCGAAGCCCAGCAGGACGTCGTCGAGCTGCTCGAACATCGCGAAGAGACCGCCGCTGGCCGCATGACCACCGAGTTCCTGGCCCTGCCCGTCTCGGCGACCGTGCAAAATGCCATCGACTCGATGCGCGAATTCGAAGGTGGAATCGAAGCCGTCAGCACCATCTACCTGGTTGATTCTCATGGAACTTTGGTCGGGGCAGTCCCGCTGGCCCGACTCGTCCTGGCGCAACCCTCGACTCCCATGCTGTCGTTAACGCAGGAGCCGCTCGTTCAAGCCCAGGAGGGCGTCGAGGAAAACGAGGTCGCGGAATTGTTCGACAAGTACAACCTGCAAACTCTCCCGGTCGTGAACAAACAGAGCAGGCTCACCGGCGTCATCACCTCCGACGACGTGATCAGCATGTTGCGCGCCAAGCTGTGACGCCAAGTGTCGCGCCTCTTCCAAACAGTTGTCATCCCGAGCAACGCGAGGGACCTGGGTGTTTGCCGGCGCGGGCAGGATCGCGGGTGCGAGCAAGAACCCAGGTCCCTCGCGTTGCTCGGGATGACAAAACGCTCGGGATGACAAAACGGTGAAACGGATCAAGATCACGGCACCCTGAGACCCAAGACCCAAGCCCGAAACCACAGCCCGCACCAACTCCGCCATCCCTAATTCCGCACCCAGAGCACTTTTCCTTTGGCCAGATTCGCCGCCTGCATTTATCCTGTGGCGTCGTTGGTAGAAGTAATCAGCTCCATCCATATGTCAGCGAAAAGTGCGCATGAAGTTTCTCAGACGTTCGAAAACCCGGATCCTGCTGTTCCTCGCCGTCGTCGGGCCGGGCTTCATTACCGCGAACGTCGATAACGATTCCGGCGGCATCTTTACCTACTCCGACGCCGGGGCGCGATTCGGACTTCATCTACTGTGGACCATGATCCCGATCACGTTTGCACTGATCGTGGTACAGGAAATGTCCGCCCGCATGGGCGCCGTGACCGGCAAGGGCCTTAGCGACTTGATCCGGGAGGAATTTGGTTTCCGGATTACGTTTCTGATGATGATCGGAATTCTGATCATCAACTTCGGTAACATCCTGACCGAATTCATCGGCATCGCCACCAGCTTGGGATTGTTCGGATTCTCCAAGTTCATTACCGTGCCGGTGTGTGCCGTGATTGTGTGGTTAATCGTGGTGAAGGGCCAGTACAAGAGCGTGGAAAAAGTTTTTCTGGCCGCATCATTTTTCTACGTCACTTACATTGTGGCCGGGGTCCTGGCCAAGCCGGCGTGGTTAGATGCGGCGCGCGCGACCATCCACCCGCCGGCCTTGCACGATTTTCGTAGTCAGGTTTATCTGTTCGGCGTGATTGGACTGGTGGGAACCACGATCGCTCCATGGATGCAGTTTTACCTGCAATCGTCGATCGTGGAGAAGGGTGTGACCAAGCGCGGATACAACGCCTCCCGCCTGGACGTGATTGTGGGTTGCATCTTCACCGATATTGTGGCCTGGTTCATTATTGTGGCCTGCGCGGCGACGCTTTACGTTCACGGATTCCGCAACATCAATACGGCGGCCGACGCGGCGCAGGCGCTGCGTCCGCTGGCAGGAGACTACACCTACATTCTGTTCGCCGTTGGATTGTTCAACGCGTCGCTGTTCGCCGCGTCGATCCTGCCGCTCTCGACCGCCTACACAGTTTGCGAGGGACTGGGTTTCGAGTCCGGCGTGGGAATGAAGTTTGGCGAGGCGCCTGCGTTTTACTGGCTCTATACCTTGTTGATTGTGGCCGGCGCGGCTTTGGAAATGTTGATCCCGGAAGCGCGGCTGATCCGAATCGCCCTGCTCTCACAAGTGTTGAATGGCGTTGTCTTGCCCTTTGTGCTGGTGTTCATGATCGTGCTCATCAACAAGAAAGAATTGATGGGCGAGTATGTGAACACGCGTCTCTTTAATGTTATCGCGTGGCTAACCACGGGAATCATGATCATTCTGAGCCTGGGATATTTCTGGACGATCTGGGCAGGCGGAGGGGGTTGAGAAGGACTCGATAAAATCGCCGGGGATTTTGTTCCTAGATTAATTTCCCCGCGGCGAGATCCCGTACCAGCAGCACATCCGCCTCCAGGAAGTCATACTTCGGAAGGTCCTTCGGATCGGCCCACTGCATATCCTTAAAAATTCGATTCTCGATTTCCCGTTGAAACCCGCGCACCACAAAGAATCGAAGCTCCACCATGCCCCCATTCGGATACTCATGCTGAATCCGTTTGACTTCATCGCCCACGTTCGCCAGGATTCCGAGTTCCTCTTCCAGTTCCCGCCGCAGCGCATCGCGGGGCTGCTCGCCTTCTTCAATCTTTCCGCCGGGGAACTCCCACTTCAAAGGCATGGTCTGGTGCCGTGTGCGCTGGCACACCAACAGCTTGCCATCCTTCACGATGAGGCCTGCGACTACGCGCTTCATATTTTAGGGACATCCGGCTCAGCCGCCTGCAGCGCGCTGGCCACGGGATCGACGCAACTCGTGAAGGTAAAGGCGAACGCCGCAACTCCAGCCGAGCACTGCAGTTCCAATTCGTGCTCGCCGAATTCGTGGTTGTCGACAAGGAAATACATACGCGCTGAATCGACCACGACGTAGCTTTCTTCCTCGCCGCCTTTCTTGCCAGCGCGAAACCGCAGGTCGCGAGTCGACTGTTTGCGAGTCAGCGGCTTACCATCTTGGATAACGACAACTTCGGAAGCTGCAGCGTGGGGCGAAGCCATGACCAAGTTTACGGCGGACGCGTCGTATTTTAACCGCAAAGTATGCGGCCCGGTTTCCACAGCCTCGAAGTACTCGGCAGTCGAGGCCCAGCGTCCGTTGGCGTAGAAGAAATTTTCTTCAACTTTCCCAGTGAAGGCATAATCCGCAATCTGATCTTCCTTGAACCCGCCTTCATTGCCGAT
>DATHQJ010000237.1:0-4953 GCA_035482825.1 Binatus sp. (SeqCode)
CATTGGCCTTCTTGGTTGCGTTCAGGCTGCTGATCAGGGACTTTTTCTGAATCGACATTTGGAATCTCCTCTTGAAGTGAATCAGATTTTTTCTGCTACCACGCGATCTTGTATATAGCAAGGGAAGCGCCAAACTCTAAGGGAGGTCTCAGGAAGAGCCTCCTTGCTTAGAATCAACAAGATACGGAGAATGGCGTGCCTCAGGCCGCACTTGCGGCAGGTGAATTTCTGCACCTAGGTTAAAAATTAACCATGGATGGGTTATTTATTAACCTTTTTCCCCTTGCCGGAGGCAGGATCGGTTTCGATGTTAAGGGTGCGGCACAAGTACTTCATGCGCTGAGGATCGAGCCGCAGCAGTTCCGCCGCCGCCGACTTCTTCCCCCCCGTTCTCCGTAGGGCAGCGTTCAGGTAGGCCACCTCGATCCTCTGCATCTCGGCGTCGAAGTCCACGCCTCCCTCGGGGATAAGGATCGCCTCCTGGCTGGCCGCGCTCGAATATAGAAGGTGTTGGGGAAGGTGATGTGCGGCGATGAACGAACTGTCGTTCATCACCACCATCCGCTGCACTATGTTTTCCAGTTCGCGCACGTTTCCCGGCCAGGGATAGTCCTCCATGATTCCGATCACCTCCGGTTGCAGCTGCTTCAGAGGCTTCTTGTTGGCCGCGCAGTAGACCCGGAGGAAGTGGTCCAGCAGCAGCGGCAGATCACCCTCCCGGTCGCGCAACGGCGGAATCATGATGGGGACCACGTTGATGCGATAGAAGAGGTCCTCGCGGAAGCGGCCCTTGTGAACCATGTCCTCAAGGTCGTCATTGGTAGCGGCGATCAAGCGGAAATCGATTTTCTTTACCGCTCTTCCACCCAGCCGTTGAGTCGCGTGCTCCTGCAGCACGCGCAGCAGTTTGGCCTGCAGATTCGGGTCGAGGGTAGTGATCTCGTCGAGGAACAGGGTTCCCGTATGGGCCTCCTCGATCAGCCCGGCTTTGGCGGTTTCAGCCCCTGTAAATGCGCCTTTCTCGTGTCCGAACAGCTCGGACTCAATCAGGCTCTCGGGAATCGCGGAACAATTCAGGCAGATGAAAGGTTTATCCTTGCGGTCGCCGGACTGGACAATGGCCTGCGCGACCAGTTCCTTACCCGTGCCGCTTTCTCCCCGCACCAGAACCGTGGCGTTGCTGTCGGCAACCGCCTGGATTGCCTGAAATACCCGCTGCATGGGCACGCTGCAGCCAATCATGCCGCAGAAGGCGGATTTGTTTTCCACCTGTTCGCGCAGGCGGCGTCCTTCCTGTTGCAGGCTGCGCTTCTCGATCGCCCGCGCGAGCACGACTTGTAATTCCGGCAGGTTCACCGGAACCTGGAAGAACTCGTCGGCTCCGGCCTGACTGGCCTTCAATTGCACGCGCCGGTCGGTGGAGCGGGTCATCGCCACCAGCACGACGTCTTCCCGGATCTGCCGCAACTCCTGCAGCACTTCGAGGCCATCGGCGGCGCCGTCCCCAATGCTGTCGAGATCGAGGATGATGCCGTCCAGTTGCGGCGCGCTGACCAGCGCTTGAATCTGTTCTTCGTTCGTGGCTATGACCGTGCTGAAGGTGTCGGCCAGGAAGCGGCAGATCTCCGGGAAGACGGACTCTTCGTCGGAGATGATCGCGATGGAGTATTGCGTTCCGTCGGAGCGGAGTCCTTCCCTGGCCATGGCAACTCCCGAGTGCAAGGTTCGGCGTGCAAGTTCAGGCGCGGCACATTATAGGTTAATTTTTCACCTTGCCCGATCAATATTTGAATGGAGGGAAGAAGAAAACTGCGAACCACGAAAGCCACGAAGCACATCAATCTATAGGTTTCCTTCGCCTGCCAATCAACCGGATTTCCGGTCGACTTCATGGGTCGTTCCATGCTACAAATTCAGCCGAAGATTTCCGGATTGCGCGGCGGAGAACCGTGTCACCTTCGGGCTGCTTACCGGTTAATGCGTTGCTTATAAAGCACTTACATCAGAAAATTCCCGCCTACCACTTTCGTGCCATATATGGCACGGGTGAGCCATTTACCGGTGCTGGGGGTAGAGTTAGATTGTACTTGAGCAGCACTTGGGGGAGGGCTGATCAACAGACGTCCCACGACTCTTTGAGTCTGGGGCGTTTTGTTTTGCGCGCAAAACCCGTTTCCGCTTCCGCGGTGCAATGAAGCTGCGCCAATCCAATGGTCAGCCTCCTGTGCGTCGCCAAGGGTTGCCCTTCTCAGCGTCCTCTGCGGATTTTCTCCGCGATCTCGGCGGTTAAACGCTTTTTAGAGCTTTTAACCGCGAAGCACGCGGAGAAAATCCGCAGAGTTCGCAAAGAAGGGCAAATGCCGCACCCCTTCATTTCCGCCCTTCCAAGATCGTTACGGTGTGTCCACCCGGCTACCGCTGGAAGGTTTCGATGGTGTAGATTTGTTTGCGCCTTTCGTTGCAGCGACCCACGCAGGTCCGATCTTAAAGCTGGCGAGGAGCCGGTCATGCCCGTCCAATTTGCCCGCCGCGAGTTTCTCGCGGGAATGGTTGCCATCACGGCTTCGCACGCCGCCAACGCCGCGTCCCGGTTCTCACCCGCTTCCGGCTTAAGGCCGTCCGACAGCCATTCGCCCTTCCGCGTTTCCGTCATCAACGACGAGATTTCTCAGGACTTCGGCCACGCCTGCGAAGTGGCTTCGCGCGAATTCGGCATGGGATGGATTGAACTGCGCGGCATGTGGAAAAAGAACATCATCAGCCTCGACGAGAAAGAAGTGGCGGAGGCGCGCCGCATTCTCGAAAAATTCCAGCTGAAGGTGACCGACATTGCCAGCCCGCTGTTCAAAGTCGACTGGCCGGGCGCGCCGAAATCCAAGTTCAGCGAAGCTAAGAGTTTCGGCGCCGACTTCACTCTCGCGCAGCAGGACGAAGTTCTGGAGCGCGCCATGGATCTGGCAAAAGCGCTTCAGACCGATCGCGTGCGCTGCTTCGACTTCTGGCGCCTGGAAGATCAGGCCCCCTACCGCGCCGCCATCAACGACAAGCTGCGCGATGCGGCAGCCAAGGCTGCAAAGAAGGGAATCATCCTTGTGCTCGAAAACGAAATGGCGTGCAACACGGCAACTGCGGCGGAATCCGCCAAAGTTTTGAGCGCGGTGCAGTCGCCCGCGCTCATGCTGAACTGGGATCCCGGCAACGCCGCCGCCGCGGGAGAGATTCCTTATCCGGACGGCTACAATCTTCTGCCCAAGGATCGCCTCGGCCACTGCCACTGCAAAGACGCCGTCAAGAAAGATAAAGGATATGACTGGGCGCCCATGGGCGGAGGCGTCATCGACTGGGCCGGCCAGTTCAAGGCGCTCAAGCGCGACGGCTATCGTCTTGCCGTCAGCCTCGAAACCCACTGGAACGGCGGGGGCACGCCGGAAGAATGTTCGCGCAAGAGCTGGGCGGGAATGAAAACACTTCTGCAACAGGCGGACGCGGTGTAAGACCCACTTCTCGCGCAAAGGGCGCGCGAGAAGTGGGGCACCCTAACATGGAAACGTGAATGAGGAAATTATGACCGATCACACCAGACGTACGTTTCTGAAGCAGGCCGCAATGGGAACAGCCGCCGTGATGGCTTATCCGGCGTCGACCGTTCTGGGCGCGAACGACCGCGTCCGCGTCGGGATGATCGGCGTGGGCGATCGGGGCAACGATTTGCTGGGACAGGTGCTCCCCCTCCACGGAGTTGAAGTTGTTGCCATGGCCGACGTCTACAGCCGCCGCCGCGACCAGGCGAAGAGCCGCGTCCCCGGCATTCAGACGTTTGACGATCACCGCCGCATCCTCGATATGAAGGATATCGACGGCGTCATCGTCGCCAGCCCGCTGCACATCCACACGCGGCATTTTCTCGACACGCTCGCCGCTGGCAAAGATCTTTATGCCGAGAAGACCATGACCTGGTCGATTCCGGAGGCCGACAAGTGCCTGAGCGCGGCGAAAAATTCCAACCGCGTCGTTCAGATCGGATTGCAGTATCAAAGTTCCGGCGCCATGATCGACGCCAAGCAGATGATCAGAGACGGATGGGTCGGCAAAGTCACGCAGGTTGAATCCTGGATGGGCCGCAACACGCCACACGGCAAAGGCCAGTGGGTGCGCCCGGTTCCCGCCGACTGCACCGCACAGAACGTGAACTGGAGCGCATTTCTGAACGGCCGCCCTGATCGTCCGTTCGACCCTTTTAAGCTCATCAACTGGCGATTATTCTGGGAGTTCGCCGGAGGCAATTGCGCCGAAAACATGGTTCACCAGATCGCCTGGATCATGGGCGCTCTCGACCTGCCGTTGCCGTCCGCGGCGTATATGTCAGGCGGCGTGTTCTCCGAAAAAGACGGACGCGAGGTCCCCGACACCATCGCCGTGACGCTCGACTTCCCCAAGGACATTGTCGTGACCTGGCAGTCCACGTTCAGCAACAAGCATTACGAGTTGGGCGATCACATTCTGGGCAGTGACGGCACAATCGAACACCACTTCGATGAGCCGCTGCAGTACTGGCCCGAAAAGACGAACCGCTCCGGAGACGCCGTTCGCGGCAAGACTCCCGAAGGCAATCACATGGCGAATTGGATCGACTGCATCCGCAGCCGCGCCGTTCCCAACGCCCCGGCAGAGATGGGCTACCGGTCGGCAATCGCCGTGCACATGGCGAACCTGTCGTACAAAAACAAAAAGCGCCTCACGCTGGAAGAAGCGCGGGCGATCCCGCCGGAGTTCTAACGTCGCAGATTGGAAATACGCGAAACAAGTCTTAAGATTGTCATCCTGTCTCTAACGACGCGGGTGCGTGTCAAGTAGTGTTTGGCAACACTTCTCCGGAGGCGCCAGCAGCCGCGCCATTTCGCTCTCGCGGAAAAGGTTTTGATGTCCAGACCAAGGCCGTGTTCCTTTAATCTC
>DATHQJ010000238.1:0-5290 GCA_035482825.1 Binatus sp. (SeqCode)
GGAGCCGCGTCGGTCGCAGTCACTTCACTTTTCGGCGACGGTACGAACAAGTTCGACTCAATCCCCACGAACATGAGCAGGACCAACGTTGCCGCGCCCAGGATCAGATCCCGCCGCGGAGCTTTCCGAATCGCGGCACGCAACGACATTGCGGTTTCGGCAACCCCCACCCCGGGGTGCATTGCGGATGCTGTCTGCCCGGTTTTCGTGCGCGGGCCGGTGGATCGAGTCCGCGTTCCCGTCCCAGTCCCCGACGCCAGCCGCATCGAAGTCGTCGTCGGGCCCGGCTTTAGCAGTTCCTGCAACTGGCGGACATCCTCGGCGAACTCCGCGCCTCGCTGGTAGCGCTGTTCGCGGTCCTTCGACATGGCACGGGCAATCACTTCGTCCAGTTCCCGTGGCAGGCTCAGGTCTAGAGCGCTCGCGGAAACCGGTTCGCAGTTTGCCACCTTGAACGACACCGTGGTCGCGCTGTCCCCTTGAAACGGAGAATGCCCCGTGACCATGGCGTAAAGAATCACACCCAGCGAGAAAAGATCCGAACGCCCGTCGACGCCTTCGCCGCTCAGTTGCTCCGGCGCCATGTACGCGGGAGTTCCCAGCACTCTTCCCGGCACGGTGAAGTGAGCCAGATTCAGCTTGGCAATGCCGAAGTCGGCGATCTTGGCGTGGCCTTCCCCGGTGACCAGAATATTTCCCGGCTTGACGTCGCGATGAATCACGCCCTGAGCGTGAGCGTAGTCGAGCGCCTCGGCGATCTCTTCGGTAAGTTGCAGCGCCGTCGGCAGCGAGAGCTTTTTCTCGCGCTTGAGAATCCGGTTCAGGGGCTCTCCCGCTACATACTCCATCACGATGTAAGGGTTGTGGTTCTGGGGATTCTCCCCCACGTCAAAAATGGCAACAATTCCGGGATGGTGCAGCCGTCCTGCCGCCTGCGCCTCGTGCATAAAGCGCATGCGAAATTCCTTTTCCTCGTCCGCTTCGTGCCCAGAAAGCGAAACCGTCTTCACCGCGACCAGGCGGTCGATCTGCGGGTCCCGGGCCTGATACACCACGCCCATGGCGCCGCGGCCCAACTCCGCCACGATCTCGTATCGTCCAAAGCGCTTGATCTCGGGATTGCCCATGGAATCGTCTTCAGACAGCAGCTCACAGCGGTTAGCGAATCGGGGAGGGGGTCTTATCTATTTTATCGCGGCGACGATCGTGATCCCTCCATGAGTTGCAACGCGCTCATTACCTCAGTAATGCGAAAGGGGAACCGAGGCGGCTTCGCCCACCATGCCTTCGCGTTCTCGCTTCCGGTTCCAGAACTGTGGGTAACCAAACCGTGCACACTTTGCAAGGGTGGGACGCGATGCTGCACTGTGCTATCAAACGATTTCTGCGTGAACGCAAATGTTACTTCAACGGCCTGGAGTATGTTGGAGCCATGCGAAAAAGATCGCTCCAACCACAAAAACGCAAGCCCCACCAAAAGCGATCCAGCTCCCTACTCGAATCCTCTGTTGCCTCTGTTCCAAGGAAAGGTGAGCGCGGGGTGCGGGTGGCCTGCTTCGAACCTTAAAGCTCCGCAACCATAGGCTCAGCCAGAACCATGAAATGGCACCGAGAAGGCAGAGAATTACCGGCGGCGTCATCTTCACGTTCAGGATCTGAACATCCCCGTGGCGCATGAACACATAACGTATCAAGGCAGCCGTTAAGGCAAACTCAAATCCATACAACAGTGGGTCGACCATAAGCCTTTGCTTCGCTGTGACCGGATCAGTAGATTTTCGTAGTGCGTAAGCGGCTGAAGTCGAGAGGACGCATGTCGCTGCGCCCGCAAGGGCAAGCCAGCCGATCCCTCGGGTCAACGTCACAACTACGGCTCCTCCCACATACGGAAGAAGGGCAGCAAAAATCGCCACGAACACTTGGAGGCGAGTCGCCTTGGGTTGTTCAGTTTGATTCGCCATCGGAGCGGGCAGCATGGCTAGGAATATTCGGGGTCGGTAAAAGTTACAAGATAACTGTCGTCTTGAGCCCGAGTTCACTCAAAGTTCGGACTCTTTCGGAGTGAGCAGCACAAGTCTCCGGTCCGCCTTCACTTGATGCTACTGAGTCTCATTCACTTAGAAAAGCTCATTGTAAAGTGCTGGTAGTAGGGAGCAACTGGGGGATGTGGAAACTCGTCCTTTAACAGTGTCGGTCGAACACAGGCAAGCACATTGGTTTCGTGGTCCGTATAGAGTCGCAACACTCGACCGTCTTTTCCAATCGCCACAACGAACTCGAACGTCGATGGATCCGGGTGTTCGATCGACTTTAAACAAGACTGAAAAACAGGGAAATATTTCTGTTGGTAGTAGTCCTTCAGATCAATGTCAGAATAAATACGAGTTGCGCGATCCGTATCTTCTGTTTTTGCCAGCGCGACGGCTTCCTTGAATGAACCAGCGAGATCGCCTGCCAAGCTGGAAGTTGTAAGTAGAGAAATGAGGACCATGGTATAGAGTTTCTTCATAAACTGAATTGCACTACCGGAGAGGAAGAGGCGCAAGTGACGCCAGTTCAGGGTCTTGCGCAGTTCCAGCCTCCCGCCCCGCGCAAAGAGAGCGCGCGCGAAGGACGGGCCACCCACGGGCTGAACGCTGACGACTGAAAGCTGAGAGCTGTTTTTTTCTATCTGCCCGCAGCGAAGCCGCCGCCCTGGGCGACAGTCATGCGGAGGTACTTGTAGGGATTTACCGGAGTATCGTTGATGCGGACTTCATAATGAAGATGCGGGCCGGTGGAGCGTCCGCTCTCTCCGACAAAACCAATCACATCGCCGCGATGCACCGCCTGCCCAGCCGTCACCGCGTAGCCGGAAAGGTGACCGTAGCGGGTGCTGATGCCGTTGCCGTGATCGATGATGATCGCCTTGCCATAGCCGCCCATCAGATCGCTGAAGGTGACCACGCCGTCGGCCGGTGCAACAATCGGAGAACCAAAAGTGCTGCCAATATCCACGCCGCTGTGGAATGCGCCCTCGCCGTTGAATGGATCGATGCGCTCGCCAAAGCTTCCCGTCACCTGGCCTTCGACCGGCCATAGGTTGGGCGCGGAGTTCGCCCTGAACCAGTCGGCCGTCGTGGCGTTACGGGTCAGGCCCATGGTCAGGCCGACCATGGTTGCCCCGGTCAGAGCGGAAGTTCGCAAGGCGTGCAACTGATCGAGAGATGAAGTTACGTCGGCTGCCTGAATCTGCTCCTGGGTCGCCGTCACCAGCGTAGGCTGCTGCTTCAATCCGTAGAGCGCCGATACTTCCCCGGCGATCGAACCCAGTGATGCCACTTGCACATCGCGCTCCTTGGCCACCTGCTCCAGGCGCGAGTAGTTGTCCTTAAGCTGATCTTTTTCCGTACGGAGTTCGTTATAGCGGGAAACCTTCAGCAGCATGCGGGTATAAGAACTGGCAATGCCGGTCAGGCTGAGGAATCCAATCGCGGCCCCTACTACGAAGACGTAGAGATAGTGCACGGGGATGGAGATCTTGCGCAACTGGCCGTCGTCCCCGCGGGCCACAAATAGGATGTAAAAGCGTTTCTGCAAAGCGCTCCTCGAAAGCCTGAATCCTCAGGTCTTGAAACACAAGTTTTGAAACATCAGGTCCGGAACTCCAAGCCCAGTTTCTAGTTGCCGAAACGCCTGTTCGGACCACCTGACTTTTTCGGGCTACGCTCCCATTGGGAATGGAAAACTTCTCGCGCCCTACGCCCACCCCGAACTGCGACCAGAGCCTGAAATTTTGTGCTCGTCTGCAATCTCTACCGCTTGCAGAACTTAGCTCGGCCAAAGGTTATGTGAATAGCTGGTTAACGGTAACAAACCGGATTCCCCCTGTCAACGACGCACAAGGGCATTTTTGGGTTACCGAAGGCGGGTAACCGGGGAGACCCAGGGGCAGATTACCGGGGTGTTTTCGGCCCGGTCGGCGTCGAATCTGGACAAGGTGGCGTCCGGACGGCGGCGCGAACATGGCGGTATAGTAGTTGCGCCGTGCCCCTTCCCGAAAAGGCGCTGATTGCCAAGATTCGCCGCATGGCGAGACCTGCCAGGCTAAGATCGGCGGACAGGAGTGCCCGCCCCACAACAATCTCTACGGCGATTGGAGACGACTGCGCCGTGTTGCGCCTGCCGTCGGGACACGATTCCCTGGTCACAACCGACTTCACCCTGGAAGGCATCCACTTCCGCCGCGACTGGCATCCGGCCGAATCGGTCGGGCATCGCTGCCTGGCCCGGGGACTGAGCGACATTGCCGCCATGGGCGGCGAGCCGGTTGCGGCTTTCCTCTCCGTGGCCCTGCCGCGAGACCTGCCCCAAGCCTGGGTCGGACGCTTTCTCCGCAGCCTGATCAGCCTGGCGGAAAAACATGGCGTCGCGCTCGCTGGTGGCGACACCGCTGAATCCCCCAACGGAATTCTGGCCGACGTCATCGTGATCGGCACGGCTCCGAAAGGCAAATCCGTGCTGCGCTCCGGCGCCCGCCCCGGCGACCGAATCTTCGTCAGCGGAGAACTCGGTGGATCGGCGGCTGCCCTGGTGCAGATGATGGCCAAGCCGAAGAAGAAACTGAATCCCCGCGACTATCCCCGCCACTTCTATCCTGAGCCCCGGATCGAACTGGGCAGGATTCTCCGCGAGAAGGGCCTGGCCTCGGCCATGATCGACACCAGCGACGGCCTCTCCACCGACCTTGCGCATCTGTGCGAAGAAAGCCACGTGGGCGCCGAACTCGACGCCGCGCTGATTCCCCGAGCCCGCGTCGGCAAGCCCGCGCGCGAAGTGGACCTCGACCTGGCCCTGCACGGCGGCGAGGACTACGAGCTTCTTTTCACCGCCCGTCCCGGCAGGCGCGTCCCCAGGCAGATTGCGGGAGTCGCCCTGACCCAGATCGGCCTCGTCACCCGCGGGACGAAGGTTCTCATCGACAACTCCAAAGGCATCGCCTACGAACTCGCCCCCCGCGGTTGGGAACACTTCCGCAAGCGACGCACCTTCCGAAAGTAATCGACCTTGTCATCCTGAGGCCCGCGTTCTTTGCGCGCCGAAGGACCTATGCAACTTGCCGGCGGGACATCGCGGTCAAAAAGTTACATAGGTCCTTCGCGCAAAGAGCGCGCTTGATTGCATAACGACGTTGGCCCATCGCAGCGAGTAGATTGGTATGCGATGAACAAGACCAAGGCTCGAGAGAGGAGCCAACGTCATGTTGATTATAGGCTGTGATTTTCATCCTGGGTTTCAGCAGGTCGCGATC
>DATHQJ010000239.1:0-7690 GCA_035482825.1 Binatus sp. (SeqCode)
CCCCACGCAACTCGACACCGAAATCTTCGAGCAGGCCCGCGCCCTGTTCCGGAAGAACTGGAAAAAAGGCGCGCAGATTCGCCTGCTCGGCGTGCAAGCGTCCTCCTTCACGACCCAGCCCGATCAGATCAATCTCCTCGATAACAACCAGCAACGCTGGAAAGACGCCATGGCCGCCGCCGACCGCCTGCGCGATAAATTCGGCGAATCCAGCGTAGGCCTGGCCGCAGGCATGCGCGGCACCTTCCGTGAACGCATCCACGAAAATCCCGCGAGCCTGCCGGGCAAGAAGAAGCCCCGCAGTTGACCCCGATCCCCGCCCCGCACTAAGATTCCCGTTCGCCCAAAAGTCTCAGGAGCCCACATGCGCAAACTCCTTCCGCTGCTTTTCGTCCTGCTCTCAACCTTCCCGCAACCCGCCGCAGCCCAGTCCAACGCTCCGCTGCTGTTGCGCTTTCCCACCGTCAGCAAAACCCAGATCGTATTCAACTACGCCAACGATCTCTGGACCGTCCCCCGCGACGGCGGCGACGCGCATCGCCTGACTTCCGGCGTCGGCGTCGAGGCTCTCCCGTACTTTTCTCCCGACGGCTCCATGATCGCTTTCACCGGCGAGTACGACGGCAATCGCGACGTCTTCGTGGTCCCTGCCGCCGGCGGCGTTCCCCGCCGCCTCACCTATCATCCCGCCGAAGAGTACACCGTCGGTTGGACTCCCGACGGCAAGAAAATCCTCTTCAACTCCTGGGCCAACAGCTTCATGCACTTCGAGGATCAGCTCTACACTGTTCCCGTCGACGGAGGCCTGCCCACGCAAGTTCCACTCCCCATCGCCGAAGACGCTTCCTACTCTCCCGACGGCACTCACATCGCCTACGTCCCGCACCCCAAGTGGCAGCAAGCCTGGAAGCGCTATCACGGCGGCCAGACCACGCCCATCTGGATCGCCGATCTTAAAGACTCCAGTGTCGTCAAAATTCCCCGCGACAATTCCAACGACGACCACCCCATGTGGGTCGGCGACACCATTTATTTTCTTTCCGACCGCAACGGCCCGGTCAGCCTCTTCGCCTACGACACGAAAACCAAGCAAGTTACCGAAGCTTTGCACAGCGACGGCCTCGATTTCAAAACCGCATCCGCCGGCCCCGACGCCATCGTCATCGAGCAGTTCGGCGCCATCAAGCTCTACGACCTGAACACGCATCAGGCGAAAAATATCGCGATCCACGTGGTCGGCGACATCGACGCCGTGCGCCCGCACTTCGCCAAAGTCGATCCCAAACGCATTCAGAATTTCGGCCTCTCGCCCACCGGAGCCCGCGCGCTCTTCGAAGCCTGGGGAGAAATTTTCACCGTTCCCACCGACAAGGGCGACATCCGCGACATCACGCGCAGTCCTGCCGTGGCCGACCGCGATCCGGCGTGGTCGCCCGACGGCAAGTCCATCGCGTACTTCACCGACGAGTCCGGAGAATACGAACTCGCCATTCGAGATCAGAACGGCCTGGGCACTGCGCGCCACATCAATCTCGGCACTCCGCCGTCGTTTTTCTACACCCCCGTTTGGTCGCCCGACAGCAAGAAGATCGCGTACAGCGACAAGCGCCTGCAGTTGTGGTACCTCGATCTGGACAACCCATCGCCGAAGTTGGTCGACGCCGACTATTTCGGTGGATTTGGCCCCACCCAGCTCAGCCAAACCTGGTCCCCCGACAACAAGTGGATTGCTTACACCAAACAACTTCCCAGCGGCCAGCATGCGGTGTTCGTCTATTCGCTCGATCAGGCCAAAACGTTCCAAGTCACCGACGGCATGAGCGACGCCCTCTACCCTAGCTTCGACAAGAACGGTAAATATCTCTACTTCACCGCTTCGACCAATGTGGCGCTCTCGACTGCCGGTCTCGACATGACCAGCCAGGAGCACCGCGTTTCGCGCAGCGTTTACCTCGCAGTTCTCAGCAAGGACGAGAAATCGCCGCTTGCCCCCGAAAGCGACGAAGAGAATAAGCCGAAAGACGAAAAGAAGCCCGATCAGGATAAGGACAAAGACAAAGATAAAGACAAGGCTGCGGACCAGGCCAAGGACAAATCCAAGGAAAAGAAAAAGGCCGACGACAAATCGGCCGGCGACAAAGACAAGAGTAAAGACAAGGACAAAGATAAAGACGCGAAGAAAGAAGAGCCCGTCGTCGTCAAGATCGACATCGAAGGCATCGGCCAGCGCATTCTCTCCCTGCCCATCCCTGCGAAGAATTACCTCAACATGCTTCCGGGCAAGTCCGGCATTCTGTTCCTGGCCGAAGGTCCCATGATCGTTACCGAAGACGACTTTCCCAACCTGAATCAGACCGTCCAGAAGTTCGACCTCAGCAAGCGCAAGGTCGACAAATTCATGGACGAGATCAACGACTTCACCGTCTCCTTCGATGGCGAAAAAATTCTCTACCGCAAGGGCGATTCCTGGGCAACCGCGTCAACCGACGATGGCGGCGGTTCCGCCGCCGGAGCTCCGCCCAAGCCCGGCTTCGGCCCACTCAAGCTCGACGGATGGGAAGTCTACGTCGAACCCCGCGCCATGTGGAAGCAGATTTACAACGAGACCTGGCGCATCGAGCGTGATTTCTTCTACGACCCGCACTATCACGGACTCGACCTCAACAAGGTCCAGAAAAAATACGCGCCCTACCTTGACAGCATCGCTTCGCGCGACGAACTCACCTATCTGTTCCAGGAATGTCTCGGCGAAATGACGGTCGGCCACATGTTCGTCGGCGGCGGCGAAGCGCCCGAGCCTAAGAAAGTAAAAGGAGGCCTGCTCGGCGCCGACTACTCCCTGGAAAATAACCGGTATCGCGTCGCCAAAGTTTACGACGGTGAGAATTGGAATCCCGGCAATGAAGCTCCGCTAACCCAACCCGGCGTCAACGTCAAACCTGGAGACTACATCCTCGCGGTGAACGGCCGCGATCTCCACGCCTCCGACAACATTTACAGCTTCTTCGAAGCGACCGCCGGAAAACAGGTCGTTCTGAAAGTCGGCACCAATCCCGACGGCACTAGCAAAGACTCCCGCGACGTCACCGTCGTTCCCGTCGAAAGCGAAGAGAACCTGCGTCATCTCGCCTGGATTGAGAGCAACCGCCGCCGCGTCGATCAGGCCACCGGAGGCCGCGTTGCTTATGTACACGTGCCCAACACCGCGGGCGGCGGTTACACCAGTTTCAACCGCTACTTCTTTTCGCAGGTGGGCAAGGAAGCCGCCATCATCGACGAACGTTTCAACGAGGGCGGGCAACTCGCGGACTACATCATCGACTACCTGCGCCGTCCCATGATGAGCAAAGTCGTCACTCGCGAAGGCCACGACTGGTCGACTCCGTCGGAGGCCATCTACGGCCCCAAAGTTATGATCATCAACGAAATGTCCGGCTCCGGCGGTGACGCCTTGCCCTGGTATTTCCGCAAAGCCGGCATCGGCCCGCTGATCGGCAAGAAAACCTGGGGCGGCCTCGTCGGCATCGGCGGCTATCCCGAACTACTCGACGGCGGACGCGTCACCGCGCCGCGCGCCGCCATCTACGGCCTCAACGGCGATTGGGAAGTCGAGAACCACGGCATCCCTCCGGATGTCGAAGTCGATCTCGAGCCCTTCGCGTGGCGCGCCGGCCATGATGCGCAGCTCGAAAAAGCCATCGAGGTCGTCATGCAACAGTTGAAAGAACATCCGCTGCCCGAGATCAAGCGTCCGCAGTACCCGAACTATCACGAGCACGATGATCTGGGTGTGAAGTAAAGTAGCGCCGGCATTCTGCCGGCTGTCGCGTGGGCGTCTCGCCCACGCTGCGGCCTGCTGAATAACGATTCTAGGAATCAGAGATCGACTAGTAAGGTAAACTGATCGCCATAGTAACGATCGCCATACCACCACAGGTGCTCCCATGCGACCCTACTTCACGATCTTGCCGATGATCTTTATCTGCGCGGCTTTGTTACCGTCCTCCGGTGCTTCCCCTGCGAACCCCGCCTCGACGGGCGTCCTGCTGGTGGCCAACAAAGGCGACCGCGATCTCGGCATCATCGATCCCCAATCAGGCACGCAAGTCGCCACTGTCGCCGAGAACGGAAACACCGGCCACGAAGTCATCGCCTCTCCCGACGGCCGCACCGCCTACGTTCCCATCTACGGCGATTCCGGCGTAGGCAAGCCCGGCAGCGACGGCGCCAACCTGGTCGTCATCGACATCGCCTCGCGCAAAGTAATCGGCAACATTGATTTCGGTCACGGCGTTCGCCCTCACTGCCCGTTGTTCGGCCCCAAGGACGGATTGCTCTACGTCAGCACCGAACTCGAAAATTCAATCACCGTCATCGACCCGCACTCGCTGAAGATCGTCGGTTCGATTCCCACCGGCCGCCCCGAATCGCACATGTTCGCCCTCAGCCGCGACGGCCGCTATGGATACACCACAAATGTCGGTTCGGGCACCATCTCCGTGCTCGACATCGCCGCGCGAAAAACGCTCGATGTAATCCCGGTTGCGCCCGTCATCCAGCGCATCGCGCTCTCCGTCGACGATCGCCTGGCCTTCACCTCCGATCAATCCAAACCGCAGCTGGCCGTGTTCGATACGGCCACGCGAAAAGTCACTTCATGGATTCCCCTCGCCGCTCCCGGCTACGGAACCGCAGCCACGCCCGACGGAATGTGGCTGGTGATCGCGATCCCCAAAGCGAAGCAAGTCGCGATCCTGAATCTCAAGTCAATGAAGATCGAGCACTCGATCGACGCTCCCGCCGCTCCCCAGGAAGTCGTCATCCGCCCCGATGGCGCGATCGCCTATGTCTCATGCGATGCCAGCCACAAGGTCGCAGCCATTCGCACCTCAGACTGGACAGTCGAGAAGTTGATCGACGCCGGAGCAGGCGCGGACGGCCTCGCTTGGGCCGCACAAAAATAGACGAGAGGATTTTCCCGGGATACCTTCTAGCGGGTTCTGCTCGCGCTCGCCGCGTACAATATCCTTTTGGATTTGGAAGTAGTCCGGAAAGAGGCTCGCATGACCACGACTCAGCAACCGCGCCCGCAAGTCGCCGCGGAACTCCCCGCCGTTCCGCTCACCACCGAAGGCTACAGCGTTCTGCACCAGATGATGCGCCTGCGCTGGCCCGCCTGGCGCGCCCTGCCCGCGGCCGAGAAATCCGCCATCGCTAAAGAAGCCTCCGACGCGCTTGCCGTTATGGAAAAGAGCGACGAAAAGAAATCCGCCGGACAGTCCGCACTGTTCTCCCTCATCGGCCACAAGGGCGACCTCATGCTGATCCACTTCCGCGAATCCTTCGCCGCTCTGAACGAGGCCGAACTTCAACTCGCCAACCTGCGCCTCAGCGATTATCTCGAACCCACGACCTCTTATCTCTCCATCATCGAACTCGGACTCTACGACTCCACGCTCAAAATCTACAAAGATCTCGCCGATCAAGGCATAGAGCCGCATTCCGACCAGTGGAAAACCGAGATCGAATCCAAACTCAGCCGCCACAGCGAAGCCATGCGCCCGCGCCTTTTCCCCGAGATTCCGCCGCAGCGCTACGCCTGCTTTTATCCCATGGACCGCCGCCGCGGCGAAAACAAGAACTGGTACAAACTCCCCATCGAAGAACGCGCCCGCCAGATGGCAGATCACGGCATGATCGGCCGCCGCTACGCCGGACAAGTCAAACAAATCATCAGCGGCTCGATCGGCTTCGACGATTGGGAATGGGGCGTCGACCTTTTCGCCGACGAGCCCCTGGTCTTCAAGAAACTGATCTACGAAATGCGCTTCGACGAAGTCAGCGCCGTCTACGCGCTGTTCGGCCATTTCTACGTAGGAGTGCGAGTTCCAGCCGCGCAGCTGGAAAAGTTGCTCGCCGGAGAGTTGCCGAATCCGTAGACAAGATCAGATTGTCATCCTGAGGTGGGCGCACTTCGCCCATCGAAGGATCTGAGCGAGCCGCGCGAATCGCCCGCGCCTTTTGCGGGCGAACAAATCGCGCGTTTGGCTCGCTTCCTTATCGCCTTCTTACTTCCAACGCTAGGAGACCCTCATGTCCACCCTCGGCCTCATCGAATACCAAGACGCCACCCCCGAAGTCCGCGCCGTCTACGACGACATCATGGCCACCCGCAAGACCGACTGGATTAACAATTTCTGGAAAGCCATCGCTCACGATCCCGCCACCCTCAAGCGCACCTGGGAAGACATCAAGCAGATCATGGCCCCCGGCGCGCTCGACCCGCTCACCAAAGAAATGATCTACGTCGCCGTCAGCGTAAGCAACCAGTGCCACTACTGCATCGCGAGCCACACCGTCTCCGCGCAAAAGAAAGGCATGACCGACGCCATGTTCAAAGAATTAATTGCCGTCGTCGGCATGGCCAACGAAACCAACAAAATGGTCACCGGATATCAGGTCGAAATCGACCCGCAATTCAAGAAGTGAAGTACACCGGGATAATTTCAGATTGAGTCGATGAAGTGGTAGGCCTCACCGACTCCATCGACTTGTTTGATTTCAAAGCCGCGACGCTCGAGAACCCGCCGGAGTTTGTGATTTGGCTTGGCGCAGGTCACCGCATGAACGATCCATTCTATTTCCGCCAGGCCATTCAGCCTGGCATATCGCTTGGCAAGCAGCGCCAGCGATATCAGTACGCCCTCACCCCCACCTTCGATCTGCGCAAGCTCGATGATCAGTCGATTCGACTTGAGCTTGAAACTGCCCAGGATAACGGCCGATCCGGCTCGGAACACGAGCGGCTCTCCAATCAGGATAAGCTCCTCGACGGCGTGTTTCGGGAGTTCGAGAATCTCCTCTTCCGTGAGGCCTTCGAATTTCAGTTCACGCTGGGTCACGGCAGAGGTCACTTCGCAGAGCGTCTCTTCTGAGCCTTCCACTCATGCGCTTTCATATCCACGCGCCGCCCGCGAAAGCGCACGCCCTCAGCCTCCAGCCGAAAGCGTTGCTCCATCGCGGAGTCTCCAGTCAACTTGATTGTTCCACCCGCCCCCAGCACGCGCTGCCAAGGCAATCCAAATCCGCGCCGCAAAATCGAAGCGACTTGCCGCGCCGCCCCCGGAAACCCCGCCGCCCGCGCAACGTCCCCGTAAGTCGAAACCTTCCCGCGCGGAATCGCGCGAATCGCCCGTTCGATTCGCAGACGCATCGCTCCCGCCCCATCATTTTTCTTTTTTGTCATCCTGAGCGAAGCAGGCTGGCTCGCAAAGCGAGCCAGCCTGTGAAGTCGAAGGATCCCTGCAACTGTTTCAATCGTGGAAGCTTATCCTGGCCGCGCCATTTGCGCCTAGAGTGGGAATCCAAATGCGGACTCTAACTCACGCCGCCTTGCGAAACGCTTCCAGCGCGTCATACTCCGAGCTGTACACTTCAAACACCGTCAACAGCTTCGTCACCTGCATCAAGTCGTCCACGCGTCGAGTCAGGTTTGCCAGTTTGATCGCGCCCCCGGCGTTGTGCGCCGTGGTATGCAGCGCCACTAACGTCCCCAGTCCGCCGGAATCGATGTAGTTCACTTCGCCCAGATTGAGCACAATGCGTTTCTGGCCATTCGCGATGGCCCCCTTGACCTCCTCGCGCAGCAGGGACGACTCATCCCCGAACACGATCCGCCCGTTGCATTCAA
>DATHQJ010000240.1:0-13223 GCA_035482825.1 Binatus sp. (SeqCode)
GCCCTATTCCTGAGGCGCGTAATATCCCGTCCTGGCATACACCCGTAGAGGCGGCAATCCTTTCGGTGGCAGCAGCTTCACTTTTATCTTACGCCATTTACCGTCGCGCACCACTTTCGCTGGACGGTAGCCCAGGACATATTGATTGCGCAGCTCCACCCCAATCTTGGTCGCCACATCGCCCAGGTCGTTCGGGTTATCAATGGTGAACGCCCGTCCGCCAGTGAGTTCCGTAATTTCGCTCAACAGTTGCGGGCCCAGCCTCTCCTCCGTGGCGGAAGCGTAGCGGTCGTAGATTCCGATGGCGTAGATCATCACGTCGGCTTCCTTCACCACCGACTTGATCTCCCCTTCCGTGTAGCGGCTATGGTTATCGCCGCCGTCGGAAATGATCAGCAACGCCTTCTTCGGATATCTGGCCTGCCGCATCTTGGTCACGCCCATGTAAATAGCGTCGAGCAGCGCGGTGCGATGCCGGGGTACGGCAAACACCAGCTTGTTCTGGATTTCATCGACTGAACTGGTGAAGTCGCTCACCGCCTCCGGTTCGTCGGAGAACGTGATCATGAAAAACTCGTCCTGCGGATTCGCCGTCTTAAAGAACTCGATCACCGCGTCTTTGGCCCGGTCCATCTTGCTGGCCATGCTCCCGCTGGAATCGAAAATCACGCCCAGCGACACCGGCGCATCCTCGCTGGAAAAGGTCCGAATCTCCTGCGTAGAATTACCTTCATAAAGCTGGAAATTTTCCTTGTCGAGCCCGGTCACCAGCCGGTTCATCGGGTCGGTAATCGTCACCGGAACCAGCACCAGGTCCACGTCAACCTTCAGCGGCCGCACCCGCGCCGTTAGGCCTGTGGTCGAGGCCTCCAAATTGGGTTTGGGGGCCTCTGGAGGCTTTTCCACGTCCCGGGGCGTCACGTGCACATCATTCACGTCGGTCTGCCCGAATGCAGGCAAGACCAGGCACGCCAGTCCCAGAAGAATGAGCGGAATCCACTGCCGCACGGATCTTGCAGTCAGGGAATTTTTGCGCAGCCGGGCTGGAGTCGGGTCCCAGGGGAGAACCGGACAGCCACATCGAAATACGGCCATCGGGTGAGATGACCAGCGCCCTTCTTCCGTTCGCAGGCGGGCCATAATTACCTCATTGGGGCAGGATGTTAGCACAGCTTTTGCCCCGCCGCGCACACATTTTGTCAAAATTTGGAGACAAATCCCAAAACCGCACATTGGTTGTTATTTGTTTCAAATTGGTTGTCTTGGTGGTGGGCAAACAGGAATGTGTGTCGGGACAACTGCTCCCGGCTATGGGCCCGCAGTTCACCAACGGAAATGAAAATCCCAGGTGCCCCATTTCTCGCGCGCCCTTTGCGCGAGAAGGCCTGCTCTGAGCGAAGTCGAAGTGTGGGGATTTTCAACAAAGCGAAGCTGAAGGGTCGAGCGCGGCTCGGCAGCGGTAAGATTCCTGACCCAGAATCAGAAGTGGGCACGCGACCCTCTTGTTACAATCAAAAGTTTCCATGGCAGACATCCTTCCCTTCCGCGCTCTCCGCTATGACTTGCAGCGAGTTTCCGCATCGCAGGTCGTGACCCAACCCTACGACAAGATCACGCCCGCCATGCAGGAGCGTTACTACGCCGCCAGCCCCTACAACCTGGTGCGCATCATTCTCGGCCACCGCCAACCAGACGAACCCGGCAATAATGTCTACACCCGCGCCGCCGCCTTTGGCCGAACGTGGCGAGCCGAGGGCATCCTCCGCCAAGATGGAACGCCGTCCATCTACGCCTATTCCCAGACCTTCAGCGCCCCGTCAGGAACGAAATTCGAGCGCCGCGGATTCATCGCTCTCGGCCGCGTGGAAGACTATTCCGCCAGAGTCGTTTTCCGCCACGAGCAGACTCTGTCCAAGCCGAAGGCCGACCGCCTCGATCTGCTGCGCGCCACCCGCGCTCACTATGAACAGCTATTTCTGCTGTATGAAGATTCTGGACAGATCGATTCCCTGCTGGCAACCCAGCAGCCCCCTGCCATCGACGTCACTGACGAATACGGAGTCGGGCACCGGGTTTGGCAAATCTCCGACGCTACCGTGATTGCGTCGGTGCAGGAAAAGATGCGTGACAAAAAGCTGGTCATCGCCGACGGCCATCACCGCTACGAAACCGCGCTCAATTATCGTGATGAATCCCGCGCGGCGGCCGGATCCGCTCAGAACCCCGATGCCCCGTACGAGTTCGTAATGATGACCTTCGTCAACCTGAACGACCCCGGCCTGCTCGTGCTGCCAACACATCGCGTCGTGCACTCCCTGAATTCGTTCTCAGTAGATGACTTTCAACAGTCCAGCCGCACCTATTTCGAATTGGAAGAGATCGACCCTGCGCTCGACGCCGCCCGCGCCACAGCGCTGCTGCGAGAACAGGGCCGCAACTCAACTGCTCTGCTCGCGGTCACCGCCAACCGCGCCTTCATCCTGCACTCGCCAAAACCTGCCGCCGCAAAATTTTTGGCCGGACTCTCACCTCGCCAGCAAGCGCTCGATGTCGTTCAGCTACACAAATGTCTTCTGGAAGGCGTGCTGCAGCTCTCCGAAGAATCGATTCGCAACCAGCAGAATTTGTCTTACTTGCGCGAAGCCTCCGAGGCATTGGATCAAGTACGCAAGGGCGCAGCCAATATCGCGTTTCTGATGAACCCCTGCCCGGTCTCGCAGGTACGCGACGTGGCCTTCGCCGGCGAAGTCATGCCCCAGAAGTCCACCGATTTCTACCCCAAGCTGCTGAGTGGATTGACCGCCTATGCGCTGGACTAAACTTTCGCGCAGCATCGGCGCCTCTCGTAGCGCCGGCGTCCCGCCAGCTGTCCAGAGCGCGTCTCGCGCTCCGTCCGTCCACGCAACTGGACTCTTCCTGATCTTCACTCTTACCCTTGTCGCCGCAATCCTTCTCTCCGCCGCTCCCCCCGAAAAGCATCTCGCTGTCTTCTCCGTCGCCGCCAACTATTCCCTGCCTCTCGTCCAGCGCGAAGGCCGCTCTTACGTAGGCCTGCTCGAACTCCTCGAACCGCTCGGTAAAGTGACCGCCAAGTCGGAAGGGCCGCGTTGGCGCCTGCGCTACAACAACAACGCCGAAGGCGTTTTCCAGATCGGCAAGACGCACGCCCGGGTGCAGGGACGCGACGCCGACCTCAGCGGAAGGTTCCTGGTGGAAAATAACCGCGGCCTGGTCCCCGTAGCTTCGCTGCCTTCCCTGCTGCCGCGCTTTCTAGGGGGCCCGGTCACGCTGCACGAAGCCTCCGCACGCCTGTTCATCGGCAGCGTGGGCACCCATTTCGCCGCAGCGCTCTCCGCCGAGAATCCCCCGCGCCTCGTCTTCCATTTCACCGCGCCCGTAAACCCGAGCGTAGCCACCGAACCCGGCGCTTTGCGCATGACTTTTTCCCGCGAACCTCTGGTAGCGCCCGCTTCGCCCACGCTCACCTTCGGCAACCGAACCATCCCCTCGGCCATCTACAGCGAGAGCAATGGCGCGGCCGTAGTCACCGTCAACGCCGCTATCCCGGTGATGGCCACCTTCAGCAGCGACGGACGCACCATCACCATTTCTTCCACATCCACGGCAGCGTCGGCATCTTCAGGCTCGCAGAACGCGAACCCTCCCGCGTCTGGAACAGCGCCGAACACAGGGGTACCGAACGGGGTGCCGAACGGAAGCGTACCGAACTCAAGCGCGCCTACCCTCTCGGGTCAGCCTGCCCAGACACTCCCAGGCACCCCGCCCGCGACGCCCGTATCCACACGCCGCTACTTCGCGGTAGTCGACGCCAGCCACGGCGGCGACGATCATGGAGAGACTCTCAGCGCCACCCTGCTCGAAAAAGACGTAACCATTGCGCTCGCCCGCAGCCTGCGTCAGGAGTTGGAATCCCGCGGCATCCCCACGCTGGTGCTGCGCGACTCTGACGCCAATCTCACGCTCGATCAGCGCGCCATCTTCGCCAACACCGATCACGCCGCCATCTACATCGCCGTACACGCCGCCTCCAACGGTCATGGCGTGCGCGTCTACACCGCACTGCTCCCCTTCGATGGCGACGACCGCGGAACCTTCCGCAACTGGTCGACCGCCCAGCACGCCTCGTTGCCGCTGAGCCAGAGCGCCGCCGCCGCCGTGGCCGCCGAATTTCAGCGCCGCCAAATTCCGGTTCGCACCCTGACCGCGCCGTTGCGTCCCCTGAATAACGTTCTTGGCCCCGCCATCGCCGTCGAAGTCGCGCCCCTGGGCTCCGACTCATCCCAACTCACCGCCCCCGACTATCAGCAACTGGTCACCAGCGCCGTAGCCACCGCCATCGCCGCCACCCGCGACCAACTGGGAGCCGCCCAATGATTCCCCGCCACCTCCTGATCGGGATGACAGTCCTGCTGGCCGCCGCTCTCGGCCTAAGCCTCTACGCCTGGCACATGCGAAGCACCGTTGCCTCCGTGCCCATCGCATCTACCGATACCCGCCCGCTCGCCCCTCCCGTAGCCGGACCCACCGAGCGCGTCACCCTCTACGTCGCCTATGATGCCGACGGCAGCCTGCGCGCCCAGCCTGCCCTGATCCCCCTGCCCTCCGGACGCCAGCAGCGCGCCGAAGAACTTCTGCGCGCCGTATTGTCCATCTACCTCGACAAGTCCTCCCCCCACGTGCTCGGTTCCGGCGCCGACGTCCGCACCGTCTTCCTGGTCGATCCCGGAGTCGCCGTCATCGACCTCAACTCCGCCTTCGCCGACACCCACCGCTCCGGCGTCCTGGTCGAGGAACTGACCGTCACCTCGCTCATCCACACCATCTCCGCCAACACCCCCGGCATTCTGAAAGTGAAAATCCTGGTCGACGGCAAAGAACGCGAAACCCTCGCCGGCCACGCCGACCTTTCTTCGTTCTACGACGTAACCGCCGTGAATCAGCTCGCCACGCAACTCCAGCCCGCGCAGTAGCACCAACGACTTTAGCGTTGATCTGGGGCACTAGCCGTTCCTCCTGGAGCCCCAATTCAGATCCGTCGGGGTAGCGCCAAGAATCAGGCATTGTCCAACCTCGCCAGGATTGGTCCGAGTACGTAGGCCACGAAGATCCCGACCCCGTAAATAGCTGCCGAGACCCACAGAAGAACTCTGCTGAGCTTCGTCGCCTCCTCACAAGCAGAAGGGTCGTCCGCGCTGCATTGCCTGGCCCGGATACGGGGCGCGATGTAATATGCGTTAACGAAGCTCATCGCAATCAGAGTGCCGGATACGGCAAACGTCCACTGCTTGTGCTGCGAAAGTGTCACAAGCCAGGGCATGAACGAGAGCATCGACGCAACTGAAGCACCCAGGCCGAAAAGCACAAGCAAAGAGGGCAGCGCACAGCACAACAGAGTGCTGAGCGAAGTGAACAGAGAGAAGTAGTTGAGCACGGCTGACCGTTTGCTCGTCGTGACGGTACTCATTGTGATTTTTCTTCCATCATTGATTGATACCGGATGGAATCCGGCGTCTTGCCCTTCATTTCTTCGGGAATCGTGCCTTCCACCACAACAGTCTTGCCTACCATTGAGGCTACGTTCGGCGTGGCGGCAGACTGAGGCACAAGCTGCAGCACGTCGTTGGAGCCCGACACACGCAATGCAGCCTTGCCGTCCGTCGCGATCACCGTACCAGCGACGGTTGCCGTGGAATCTTTCATCGTGAATCCGTTCTTGGTGATGGCTTCATTCAGTTGCTTGAGCGTGGCCGTGTTGCCCGGTTTCATCTTCACCACCGCCAGCCCCTTTTCGAGACTGACGTCAACCGTATCCACGCCCGATACTGATTTCAATGACACGCGCACGGCGTGTGCACACACTTCTCAATCCATGCCGAAGATCTTGATGTCGATGGACTTGATTTCCGCCAGGGCAGAAGATGCCAGTATCAAACATGACGCGAGTACAGCGGGTAGTTTCCTCATAGAGCCTCCTAGTGTGAGTTTCCGTGTTGAAAAAGCAGATAGCTGAAATTCACCGCAAAACGAACATGTTCCTTCGCAAATGCGGCCCCCAAATCCTGGTACACAGGAAGCTGAGCCCCGAAGCTGACCGTGTAGTTGTGAAAAATCCCCAGCGCTGTGGGACCAAGAAAGACCTGGTGCGCTTGCGTATTCGCCACGGTGGAGTTCGCCTGCAGGAATCTGTCAGACCGCTCTCCGACCAGTTCGCCGAATAGCCTCCAATCCCATTTATCTGGCGGTCTGCGCCATTTCAGGGGACGATATCCGTAGACCAGACTGTAGTCGAGCACGTCGGGGCGCCTGTCCCCGTTGTGCTCGTAAAACTTCGTGTACGTGCTTCCCAGCCAAACATAGTTGCTGAGGGACGCCATGCCACTGACCACCCCGAACATCGTGCCGGGAACGTTCGTGGTGTGAGCGATTCCCGCGAAACCTGACTGCGGACCCGGGGCGGCAACTCCAGCGAAGGCCGTGCTCTCAAAACGGGTGCCGACCTTCGTCGCCCTGTGCTGGAATCGCCACGACAGCGTTGACTCAAAGTCGTCGCCCGGCTGGATTCTGGTCGGCGGAAGGGCAGTATTTCCCACGACGACGGGCAGCGTGAAGGAAAGCGTCAGGTGCGGCGTGAAGCCATACGCCATCAGTTCTCGCACCGATGCTTGCGAACCCAGGCTCGTGTTGCGCCCGAATACTCCTTCGTCGAAGCTCCACTCGCCTTGAGAATTTGTGGGTGTTGCCAAGGCGAAGACTGGTCCATGCTCCGCAGCACCAGAAAACAGGGGCAATCCAAGAACAACCAAGAACACTACTGCACGTCTCATGTTTCCTCCGCGATGCGCTGACACACGTAGGTGTTACCTTGTGTGCGAAAGCAACAAAGCGGAGTTCAGATTCTCAGGATTGAGTTCGGACCAGGCGGGGCCGGCGGCGGCAGGCCGAGACGTACATGGACCGAATCAGTCTCGGGTACTCGCAACAGTGGAACAATTTCTATCGCAGCAACGACCGAGACCGATGGTTGAATCCGCAAACTAGACTGGATTGACGCGGCCTGCGGGGCGTTGGCGGCGGTCTTGCAGCAAGAGTGCTGCGCCGTTCCCATGTGGCAGTCGCCTGCCATCCTCTTGCAGCACGCCATCTCCGCAGCCGTCATCCGCGGATTTGGCAGGCACGCAAGCGCGGGGATTGCCACCCAAAGGGCAAGCAAACCCAACACTGCGATTGAACGACATCGTGCCATGTCTCGATGTTAGCCTTACTTGCCTGCCCGCTGCAAGCGGAAGCCGGCAACTACTGTCCCAACGTATCGTCCCCACGTATCGTCCCCAACGATCAAGGTTCGAGGGTTTGGCGCCTGAGTCCGACACCTCAGGCCCGGCAGCAGGGTCCGGGAAGTCCGAGTTCCTATGCCGCCTTCTCCAGCCCCTCAATCTCACGCTTCGCCCGCTCCAGAATCTCGCGAATCTTCGCAATCTTCGCCGAATCGTGCGACCCTCGGGTCGCCGCCTTCAGCGCCGTCTTCATCAACTCGGCCGCAGGACGCATCATCTCCGCGCCCTCCATCCCCATCCACGGCGCCCAGTCTCCGGCCTGCTCCGCCCGATGCCAGATCTTCTTCACCGTCTCGGCCTCACGCTGCAACTCTGCCTTGCCGGGATCGGTCAGCGAATAAGTCCGCTTTCCCCCCGCAGTGTCCGAAGTCACCATCCCCTCATCTTCCAATTGCTGCAGCGCCGGATAAATCGCCCCCGCACTCGCCTTGTAAATCCCGCCCGACTTCGTCTCCAGTTCCTTCATCAGCTCGTAGCCGTGCTTTGATCCACCTTCCAGCATCGAGAGCAACGCCAGCCGGATTTCTCCCGGCCCAAAGAACCGCCCCCACCGTCCGCCACGTCCCCAGGGGAATCCTCCCCCCATAAACGGCGTCGCAAATCCTCCACGCCACCAACTTCCACATCGTCCGTACATACTTGACACTCCTTTAAGTCGATAGACCTCGGTTTCACTGTCGAGAACTGCCGTCCGAAACTCGAATCGGCTTTGTAGTCCCTCCAGCAGCAATCCGTCGGTATAACTATCAATCATGCTTTATGTATATCTATAGATATATCTGTTGTCAAGTCAAACATTCCCTCTTCCCTGACTCACCCGCGAGTACTCGATTTTCCGGAAGCCGAAAGCCGAGCGCCGGAAGCCCCTTCATTTACAATCCCCACTGCATGTTCTATCGCTCCGACAATCGCTCCCCCGACCAGCTCCGCCCCGTCGTCCTCACCCCGGACTTCATCACCACGGCCGAAGGTTCCGTCCTGATCGAAGTGGGCAACACGCGCGTCATCTGCACCGCCTCGATCGAAGAATCCGTCCCATCGTTCATGCGCAACTCCGGCAAAGGCTGGATCTCCAGCGAATACAGCATGCTCCCGCGCTCCACCCTGACTCGCACCCCCCGCGAAGTCTCCAAAGGCCGACAGAGCGGACGCACTCACGAAATCCAGCGCCTGATCGGCCGCAGCCTGCGCGCCGTTACCGACCTCACGCGCCTCGGCGAGCGTACCATCTGGATCGACTGCGACGTCATCCAGGCCGACGGCGGCACCCGCACCGCCTCCATCACCGGCGCATTCGTGGCTCTGGGTATTGCGCTCGAAAAATTGGTCGACGCGGGAACCCTAACCTCAGTTCCGCTCAAGGATTTTGTAGCAGCAGTGAGCGTAGGAATAGTGGATGGAGAAATCCTGCTCGACCTGGCCTACGAAGAGGATTCCCGCGCTGACGTGGACATGAACTTCGTCATGACGGCCGGTCACAAAATGGTCGAAGTGCAAGCGACGGCCGAGCATCAAGTGTTCGACGACGCCCAATTGGCAAAGATGATTGCCTTCGCCAAACAAGGCGTGCAGTCCCTCATCGCCAAGCAGCAGTCTGTGCTGAAAACTCTGACGCTGCGACAATAGTCGGGTGATGGGTCGCCCCATTCATCCCGATTTTGGATTGAGTGGGCGCAATCGAACGCTGTCCCCCAAGCACTGGCAACCGGCAGCTGGCAACTGCTTTACGCCACCCACACTGTCTTAGCGTTGAGGAACTCCCGAATCCCCACCGCGCCTAGTTCTCGCCCGTGCCCCGACTGCTTCACCCCGCCAAACGGAATCCGCGGATCCGACGCCACCATCTTGTTGATGAACACCATCCCCGCTTCCAGTTCGTTGATGAAGCGCTCGCGTTCTTTATCATCGTTCGTCCAGGCGCTCGCGCCCAGCCCGAAGCGCACGTCGTTGGCAATGCGGATCGCTTCACCCTGATCCTTCACCCGAAAGATCGACGCCACCGGCCCAAAAAATTCCTCGCCATACGCCGGCGAATCTTTCGGAATGTTGGTCAGCACCGTCGGCGCATAATAATTTCCCTTCCCCTTGATCGGATGCCCGCCCGTCAGCAGCGTCGCCCCCGCGTTCACCGATTTCTGCACATCGGCATCGAGCGTAGATACTGCGTCGGCCGTCGCCAGCGGCCCCAATTCAGTCTGCTCGTCAAACGGATCCCCAATGCGCAGACTTTCCATGCGCGCCACAAACTTCTTTTCAAACTCGGCAGCGATCGACTCGGCGACGATGAAGCGTTTCGCCGCAATGCACGACTGGCCGTTGTTCAGGATGCGCGCCTCGACTGCCGTCTTCACCGCCAGGTCGAGATCGGCCGACGGCATCACGATGAACGGATCACTTCCGCCCAACTCCAGCACCACTTTCTTGATCCGCTTGGCCGCTCCAATGCCGACCTGAATGCCGGCCTGCTCGCTGCCAGTCAAAGTCGCCGCCACTACGCGCGGATCATTCAACAGCGCGTCCACTTGCCCGGACCCGATCAGCAAAGTCTGAAATACGCCCGCCGGAAATCCCGCCTCCAGAAAGAGTTCCTCAATCGCGAGCGCGCACTGCGGCACGTTCGAAGCATGCTTCAACAATCCGACATTGCCCGCCATCAGCGCCGGCGCCGCGAAGCGGATCACTTGCCAGAACGGAAAATTCCACGGCATCACCGCCAGAATCGGTCCAATCGGCAGATAACGAATGAAACTCTTCTTCGCCCCCGTCTCGACCGGTTCGTCGGCCATAAAGCGCTCGGTGTTCTCGGCATAGTAGCGGCAAGCGGTCGTGCACTTCACCGCCTCGGCCACGGCGGCCTTATAAGGCTTGCCCATTTCGAGTGTCATCAAGTTGGCGAACTTCTCCTTGTCGCGTTCCAGGATCTCGGCCGCCTTCAGCATGCGCCTGGCGCGCACGGTGAACGGCGTCGTGCGCTCCGCCTTGAACGTGCTTACTGCCAATTGCAGCTTCTTCTCGATCTCAGCTTCGGTCAGTGGCTGAAATGTCTTGATGACTTCGCCGGTAGCGGGATTAATGGTTGCGATGGCCATAGTCGCAGTCTCCTCAAGTAAGCAAGCCCAATATAGCAAGAACGGTCTCCCATTCGTCGCTGTCGAGCACAGTTATCAATACGACTGAGCGGGCTGCCCAGCAAAATCTCATCTTGTCGAAAAGCCCTATCGATGTATATACTACATGTATATACGAGGTATTCCGATGACCACCGCCAAAGTATTCCGCTCCGGCAACAGCCAGGCAGTCCGGCTACCCAAAGAGTTCCGCTTCAAGGCAAAGGAGGTCGAAGTGTTCCGCCGTGGCGATGAAGTGGTCTTGCGGGAAAAGCCCGCCAATCTCGCGCGCGCCTTCGACCTGCTCGCCTCCTTGCCGGACGACTTTGATCTGCCTGGACGTGAGAACGAAAAGCTCCAGAAGCGCAAGGGACTGTGATGGCCGTTGATTTCCGCTACCTGCTCGACACGAACATCTGCATTTACATTCGCAAGAAGAAGCCGGAACGAGTCTCGGAGCGCTTCCGCAAAGTGGGTTCGGGAGAAGTGGCTATTTCGGTCATTACTTATGGAGAATTGCTCTACGGAGCTAATAAGAGCGCGCAGCGTGCGCGTTCGCTGGCGACTGTGCAAGAGTTCGTACGAATCGTGCCTCCATTGCCCTTGCCCGAGGATGCAGCCGAGACGTACGGGTTTATCCGCGCGGAACTCGAAGGCCGGGGCGAGATGGTCGAGCCCAATGACCTCTGGATCGCAGCTCACGCCCTAGCTTTAGGACTAACCCTGGTAACCAATGACGAAAGAGAATTCCGCCGCGTGCGCGGGCTGAAGATACAGAATTGGGCGGCCTAGAGGTCACATTTCTTTGATTCTTTCTGAGCAAGACTCTGGGTCGCGTGCGTTTTCCCCTTAGGGTACAAGATGAGGACTTGGATTCTGGCGGTTTCGCTAATTCTCGTGAGCCTCGCCCACGCCGGAGACTCCGTCGATTCGGTCTTAGATCGCCTTGCCAAGGTCGACCGGTTCGCTTTTGGGGGAACCGGCTTTGCGGGAGTAACGTCAAAGGGAGAAACAGACTATCGACTCATTCTGTCTCGCCCATCGGCCGAGGCGGATTGCGAGAAGTTGTTCGCGGTCGGCAATCCGCAGGGCAAGTCCTATGCGCTCGTAGGAATCCGCGCACTTGATCCCAGCCGCTTCAAAAAAGTCTCTGGTCCCTTACGCGACTCGACTGAAGAAGTTGTGACACAAAGCGGTTGCATCATTTACCACGAGTCCCTCGGCGTCGTGCTCCGGCGCATCACTGCGGGTGACTACGCCGTGGTTAGCAGGTAAGAGGCTGCGCGCCTCGTTCAAAGCAATCCAGCACCACAGTGCGAGACTAGTGGCCGCTTTCCTTGGTGAGATACATTCTCCCACGGGAAACTTTGTGCTGCAGGGTGGCGGCGAGTTGATCGATGTCGGCGGCCGCTATGTTCACCGTCATGCTGTCGAGCAGCGGAGTGCGGTTGCTACCGACGGCGTCGCGGCGCACTTGAATCAGCAGGCCCTGCACCACGTTGGGATCATATTTATCCGGGGCCATGCGCACCAGATCGCTGAGCGCGCTGCCCACCGAGAGCGGCGCGCGGTAGGGACGCGCGCTGGTCATGGCGTCGAACGAATCGGCTAAGCCGATGATGCGCACCGCCATCGGCAAATCGTCCTGACCGAGCTTGTCGGGATAGCCGGAGCCGTCGCTGCGCTCGTGGTGCCAGCGGACCGCCTCGGGAATTTTTGGCCAGGGAAACTGCACGCTGCTGACGATCTGGTGACCGACGGTGGTGTGGTCGGCCATCTCGCGAACCTCGTCGGCGTCGAGCGCTCCGGGCTTGCTGAACAGGCGGCGATCGACGGCAACTTTTCCGATGTCGTGGAGATATCCCGCGCTGCGCAGAGCGGCGATCTCGCTGGACTCCATGCCCATGGCTTCGCCGATGGCGGCGGCGTAACGGCCTACGCGCAGAGAGTGGCCGTGAATGTTGACGTGCTTCACGTCGATGGCGGTGGCGAAGGCTTCGAGCGCGTTGTCGTAGAAACCGTGCAGCGAGGCCATCAGGCGCAGATTTTCGGAGACCCGCTGCGCGATGCTCTGGGTCAAGGCATGATTCTGAACCGCCAGGGCGACGTAGCTGCACAGAAGATTCAGCGCATCAAGTTCGCTGTCTTCATACTGGGCATCGCCGGGACGGCGGCCCAAAGCGACCACACCGGCGAGGCGGCCTGCGGCTTTCAGCGGGGCGAGGCACTTGAATAATTCCGGCGCGACGTTGCCGTTGGAGCTGAGAAAGACCGAGTAGGTTGACGAGTTCAGAACAATCGGACCGCGCGCGGCTGTGAGTGCGTGCACATGTTTGGGCAGGAGAGGAATGAAGGCAGGGTCGGGCATGAGCGCGAACCCTTGAGCCGACGCGGAGGTCAGCATGGCCGGCTTATCGTTGAACAGCAGGAGCGCACCTTCGCGCGCGCCCGCGGCTTCCATGATGGCCGACAGCATCAGCCGCGAAGTTTCCGAGAACTCGCGCTCCGCCGTGAGAGCGGGACCGAGCTCGGAAAGCGCCTCAACTGTGTGCAGCAACCGCCTTAAATTTTGGGTCTGAATCGCCACGGACGAAGTGGGAGCCAGATCGCAGAGCAAGATGAGGGTAACATGCGGGAAATCCTCAACGCGAGGGCGCGTGTTGGTTAGTTTGATGCGGTAGTGACGAATGCGGAAACAGGGTGACGAGTCGGATTCCGCCACTGGCGGGCCATGGCGGGCGCACGCGCTGACGACTCTGGA
>DATHQJ010000241.1:0-4523 GCA_035482825.1 Binatus sp. (SeqCode)
GCGCGCGATTTCTCCCTGATTGCGATTGAAGATCGCGAGTGGGATGCTTCCGTAGAAGCTGGCAGCGTTGATCCCGTTGACGTGGGAATAGTTGCCCTGCACGGTGACGTCCTGTTTGCCAATCGCCTTCTGCAGTTCGTACTGGCTGGTGGCTGCGGTTATGCCTTGCTGAGCAGCACGTAGATCGGGACGGTTCTGCAAAGCTTTCAATTGAAAGTCTTCCAGATTTCCCTTTAGCGACTGATAGTCAAAGGGGCCCGCGACGTCGTAGTCCGCGGAAACAGATTCATAGCCGAGCAACTGTCTCAGGTCAGACAGCGCCTGGACCTTGGCCAGCTCGGCCTGCTGATAATCGGTCTCGAACTGCAGCAACTGAAGTTTGATCTTCAGGTAGTCGTCCTCGCTGATCGCGCCTTTGTCGTAACGCAATTGGCTGAGGTCGACTGTTTTCTGAAAACTCTTCAAGTCCTTGTCGGCGAGTTCGAGTGTCGATTCAGCAAGCTGGACGTTTACAAATAGCGAAGCTGTGTTAAAGCTGAGGCTGCGCGCATTGTCGGCGACCAGAGAACGCGTCTGTGCGGTAATGTCCTTGGCCGCCGCCAGCCGATGCTGACGTTTTCTTCCGCGCTCCAGCAAATAGCTGAGACCGAGATCGCCTTCGGTTGAGTCGTGCAGATACTGAGCGTTCTGTGCGGAGCGGTCGAGCGGCAGGTATTCCCAGTCAGCAAACAGAGTCGGGTTAGGCCGCAGATTTGCCGTCGTCTCTTCGGCTTCGGCCTGCTGGATCGTTGTCATCATCGCCAGCATATTGTGGTTGTGCTGCAGCGCCATTTGGATGGCTTCGTCGAGCGTGATGCTGGTGGGTCCAGTGCTTTGGGCAAACACTGGACTGGCGAGCACCCACACCAGCGTTGCGATGATAGCCTTGGCGCCGATCTTCCCGAACAGTTGAGGACTATTCAAGGGCCGCCTCCGGGACCGGAAGTTGATCGCCATCTCTCGCGATCCAGACATAAAACGTCGGCAACAAGAAAATGCTGAGCAGCAAGTCGGAGATCAGGCCGCCGACGATCACGATTGCGAAGGGCCTTTGCGAATCCGATCCGATGTCATGCGACAGCGCCGCGGGCAGCAATCCAAGTGTGGCCACCAACATCGTCATCATGATGGGGCGAAGCCGCAGGACCGCGCCTTCGACCGCGGCGTCTGGGATTGAGTAGCCTCGAGCGCGAAGCTGGTTGATGTATTCGAGCATGATCACACCGGTTTGCACGGAGACGCCGAACAGCGCCAGCATGCCTACGCCCGAGGACACGCTAAGGTAAGTGCCCGTCACCAGCAAGGCCAGGAAGCCGCCGATGCGCGCCAACCCGACGTTCAACAAAATCAGCAACGCCCATTTGTAGGAGCGAAACATGGTGTAGAGAATGATGAAGATAACGAGGATCGTCAGGGGAACGATCAAGGCCAGGCGGGCCTCGGCGCGCTTTTCACTCTCGTATTCGCCGGACCAGGCGAGGCTGTAGCCGGGTGGAAGTTTCACTTTTTGGCCAATCTGCTTGATCGCATCTTCGACCGTGGTGCCCAAATCGCGGCCTCTCACGTTGAACGTGACGGCCACGTAGCGGGTGTTACCCTCGCGGAAGATGTCGTATGCGCCGTCTTTGACTTCCACGCTGGTGAGCTGCGCCAGGGATACGCGTTCGCCCGTGGGAGAGAGCAGGCGAACTCTTTCGATCGCTTGTTGCGTATTGCGATACGGAGCCTCGTATCGAACCACTACGTCATAGCGCTGCTCGCCGATCAGCACCTGGCTCACCGCATTGCCCCCTACCGCGGTTTGGACGGCGTCCTGAATGTCCGTGACATTGATCCCGAAGCGGGCGGCCTGGCGGCGGTCGATGGTCAAGTCAAGATTCGGCTGGCCGAAATCGCGTAACAGTTTGACGTCATGCATGCCCCGGATGTCCGACATGACGGCTGTGACTTCCTCTCCCTTCTGCTCGAGAAGTTTCAGGTCCTCCCCAAATATCTTGAGCGCTAGCGAGCCCTTTGTGCCCGTCATGGTTTCGCCGACGTTGTCTTCGATGGGCTGGGAGAAGTTCCAGATCGCGCCTGGATATTTTTCCAGCGCGCGGTTCATGGCGGCGATCAGTTCTTCTTTGCTCTTGTGAAATACCGGGCGCCATTGATCATGCGGCTTCAGGTCGACGAAGTATTCGGTGTTGCCGAATCCGCCCGTGTCGGTGCCATCGTCGGGGCGGCCAACCTCAGATACGACGGTCTTGACCTCGGGAAAAGAAGCGAACACATAACGGCAGTTGGTGGTGAACTTTTCTCCCTCCGAAAGGCTCGTGCTGTTGGCGAGAGTGCCGCGCGCCCAGATCGCGCCCTCGTCAAGGTGAGGCAAGAACTCCGCGCCGATCACGCCGCCAAAACCCAGGTACAGCGTTCCGGCCAGAGCCGCAATGCCCACGCCAGCTACGGCCCAGCGGTGGTGAACCGCCCAGCGCAGCCGCTCGCGGTAGCGCTCCGTCAAATAATCGAGCACGTGGTTGCGCCGTTCATGGACGCCTTTGCGAAAAAATATGCCAGCGAGCACCGGTGCGACGAGAACGGAGAATGTCATCGCGCCCAGCAGCGCGAGTGCGACCGTCCAAGCCATGGGCCGGAAGAGCCGGCCCTCCACGCGTTGCAGCGTGAAGATTGGCAAGTACGCGGTGATGATGATGGCGATCGCGTAGAAGACCGGCCGCTGCACTTCATGCGCGGCTTCACGAATTGTTTCCGCCGGGGTTTTTCTGGTCGGTGATCCATGTCCGTTGTTCAGACGGGTCATGTGCCGGACGATGTTTTCGACCATGACGACCGCGCCGTCTACCACCATTCCGAAATCGAGCGCGCCCAGAGAAAGAAGATTCGCAGGAATATGGCTCAAGTCCAGCCAGATCGAAGCAAAGAGCAGAGAAAACGGAATCGTGAGCGCAACGATGAGAGCGGCACGCACGTTCAGCAGAAACAGAAACAGAATCACGCTGACCAGGATCATGCCCTCGGCCAGGTTGTGCATGACCGTGTGCAGCGTGAAATAGAGCAGATCGCTGCGGTCGAGCATGGGAACGACCTTCACGCCCGGTGGCAGGAGGCCGTTATTGAGTTCGTCCACTTTCCTGTGAATGGCATCGAGCGTGGGCTGTTCTTCGGCACCTTTGCGCATCAGCACCGCACCCTGAATCACATCGGGCTCGTCGATGATGCGCCCGTCCTCCATGTGATTGGCTCGCGCCATATGCCCCAGCCGGATTTTCGGACCCTGTGTGACTTCGGCGATGTCTCTGACCCGCAGGGCAGTTCCGGTTTGAGTTTTTAGGACGGTGTCCTCAATGTCACGCACGCGGGTAAAAAGCCCGAGCGCGCGAACATTCATCTGCTGCATCCCGACTTCAACGAAGCTTCCGCCGGCATTGATATTGTTGTTGGCGAGTTGCTGCTCCACCTGGCCAATGCTCAATCCGTAGGAGACGAGCTTGTTGGGGTCGATGCGCACCTGATACTCGCGTACCGTGCCTCCGAAATCGGAAACGTCCACGACATTCGGAACGGATTTGAATTGCTTGAGCAGAACCCAGTCTTCGATCGACCTGAGTTCCATCAGGTCGTAGCGAGGATTCGTACTTCGCAGCGTGTACCAATAAATTTGGCCGGTTGTGCTCCAGTCCGTGCCGATTTGTGGTTGAAGGTTTTGACCTGGTGGAAGGTTAACCTGAGTTAACCTCTCCAGGACTTTCTGGCGGTTCCAGTCGTTGACCGAGCTGTCATCGAAAATCATGATCACGAACGACAGACCAAAAATTGACTCGGAGCGCAGAAAGGTCATGTGCGGCATTCCCGACATTTGAATTTCGATCGGGATCGTGACCTGCTGTTCCACCTCCTCCGCGGAGCGGCCCGGCCATTGCGTAATGACCGTCACGTAGTTGTCGGCAATATCCGGATAGGCTTCGACGGGAAGATTGTGGAACGAGATGGCTCCCCAGCCGGCCAGCAGGACGGCAATGGCCAGAACCACGAATTTGTTGTTCAGCGCAAAATCGACCAGTGCCCGAATCATTCCTTGTCCTTCGTCGCTTTCCGATGCGCCCGCTCAACCGCTCTAGACGGCCGCTGATCTGGAATGTCCGTCGTGAGCCGTACCCGCGAGGCCGAAGGTGCTTTCGTCATCCGTTATTCGTTATTGAGCGAGCACGTGATCCAAAACCAGAGCGTTGGTAACCACCTGCTGCCCTGGCTTGAGGCCGGATTTGATTTCCTGCAAGGTCGTGTTCTCGGTCAGCACGTCGCCGCTGACGACTTCCACACGGCGAAACTTCTTATCGGGCGCCGGAACGAAAACAAAATCGCGATCGTGCATGCGCAGCACGGAGGATGCTGGGACAATGGTGTGCATCTCCGTGGTTTGACCACGGAATGTGGCCTTCGCGAACATGCCGAGCCGCATCATCCCGGGATTCTCGACTTCGATG
>DATHQJ010000242.1:0-3114 GCA_035482825.1 Binatus sp. (SeqCode)
AAGGACGTCGCGCGGCTGCTGGGCAATGCGGGAATTGTTCGCAACCGCTTGAAGATCGCCTCAGCGATTGAAAACGCCAAGGCCTTTCTGCGCGTGCAAAAAGAATTCGGCAGCTTCGACGCCTACATCTGGCAGTTCGTCGGCGGCAAGCCGCGCGTGAACTCGCCTAAGTCAATGAAGCAGCTTCCGGCGAGCACGCCCGAATCGGACGCGATGAGCAAAGATCTCAAGAAGCGCGGCTTCAACTTCGTCGGATCAACTATCTGCTACGCCTTCATGCAGGCCGTGGGTCTGGTTAACGATCACGTGGTGGACTGCTTCCGCTATCAGGCGTTGCGTTGACACCCAGTAACACACCGGTTCTCCGGCGGCATTCCTCAATCAATTTTGGCTTGAGGGTCGTCCCCGAAGCACGATATGCTGTAAATGCGATTCGACGCTTCCGAAAGCCGGACGATTCAGGTTCGCGCCGCGATCAGGCCACGCGGTAGTGGTTCCGCTGTGAATCGCACCTTCCGTATTTTTTCTCAAGCGGAAGTAGCGCGCTCCGCCGTCTCTCGGTCCCCGGCTCCGTAGATCAGCCTGGATACATCAGGTTCAACTCAGACGCAAGACGTCAGCATGAGGGTTTCGTAAAAAATGTTCCACCGCCTTCCCATCGGCAGGAAGTTGCAGATCATTGTTGGTGTCTTCGTCGCCATCGTGGTCTGTGTCTTTTGTCTGGGCGCGCTGCGCTCCGAGATTCTTTCCGGGGTTCGCGCCTACGTGGGTGGTGAGGGCCTGTGGTCGAAGGCCGAAAAGCGAGCTGTCCTTAGTTTGACCAAGTATTCTTCCAGCCATGCTGAGAGCGACTATCAGCAGTATCTCGTGGAGATCGCGGTTCCCGCGGGCGACAAGCAGGCCCGCCTGCAGTTGGAGCGACTCTCGCCCGACCTGGCAGTGGTTCGGCGCGGCTTCGTGCAGGGGCGCAACAGTCCCGCGGATGTCGACAACATGTCGATGCTCTTCCGGCGATTCGGAAGCTTTGGCTACATGGCGCGAGCCATCGCGGTCTGGACCGAGGGTGACCGATACATTGACCAGTTGCGCTCCCTGGCCGACGACCTGCACCGGGAAGTGAATTCCCCCCACCCTGACGCGCAGAAGATCCAGCAGATTACCGATCAGGTTGCCAGCGTCGATGCCGGCGTCACTCCGCTGGAAGATGAATTTTCGTCCACGCTCAGCGAGGGCGCGCGCTGGATCGACCGCGTGCTCTCCATGGTCACGCTGATCGCCAGCGGGGTGTTGTTGCTGATCGGCATTGGCCTGTCTTCGGCTGTGCTCACCCAGATCCGCAACTCGGAAGAAAAATATCGCAACCTGATCAATACTGCGAATGACGGCATTCTCGTGATCGATGCCGAGACCCGCCTCATTCTGGAAGCTAACAACCGCGCCGGTGAGATGCTCGGCATGCCCGAGCGGCAGCTCGTAGGCCTGCCGGAATCTCGCCTGTATCCCTCCACAGGAAACGCGCCGGGCCGCGAACCGCTCGCTCCGATCGCCGCTCCGATCACCGATCCGATCACCGCGGCCGCGCCCGGAAGAAATCGCAGTCAGGAACTGGAACTGCTGCGGGCCGACGGAACCGTAGTGCCCGTCGAGGTCAGCGCCAGTGCTACCGAGTTGGGCGGACGACCCGCCGTTCTCGGCATCTTCCGCGATATCCGGGATCGTCTGGACGCCGCCGCCATTCTGCGCCGCAGTGAAGACCGCTTCAGCTATCTGATTCAGAACCTCTCGGACGTGATCACCGTGGTCGCCGTCGATGGCACCATGATTTATCACAGCCCTTCGATCGAACGCGTCACCGGCTACCGGCCGGCGGAACTCCTGGGGAGAAGCCTGCTCGCGTTGCTTCATCCCGAGGACGAGCCCGCGGTGCGCGCCGCGCTGGAGCGCGTGACCCTGAAGGCGGGCAGCGCCGCTCCTCCCGAGTTTCGCTTTCGCCACAAAGATGGCTCCTGGGTGTGGCTGGAATCCGTGGGAAACAATCTGCTGAACGACGTTGCGGTGGGCGGCATCGTAGTGACCTCACGCGATGTTACTGGCCGGCGCGGGCTGGAGGAGCAGGTTCGGCAAGCTCAGAAGATGGAGGCGGTCGGACGACTGGCCGGCGGAATTGCCCACGACTTTAATAATCTGCTGATGGTGATTCAAGGCTACGCCGAAATTGTGCTGGGGGAAGAAAGCGCCAGTCCTGCGGTGCGCAAGAGCGTGGAAACCATCCTCCGCACCACTGCGAGTGCGGCCAACCTGACGCGGCAGTTGCTTTCCTTCAGCCGCAAGCATGTATTCAGCCAGGAGGTTCTGGATCTCAACTCGCTGGTGAGCCGGATGAGCGAGATGCTCCTCGGTTTGCTGCGCGACGAGATGGAATTCGTAGTCAAGCTCGATCCCAACGCCGGTTGCGTCAGCGCCGATCCCGGACAGATCGAGCAAGTCATCATGAACCTTGTGGTCAACGCCCGCGATGCCATGCCGCAGGGAGGAAAACTCACGCTGGAAACCGCCCGCGTGGTTGCGGATACGGCTCGCGCGCATCTTTCCACTGCCAAGCCAGCCGCTGCAGAGCCAGCCGCTGCCGAGACGGCGGCTGCGGAGCCAACCGCGCTTCCGCCCGGCGATTACGTCATGCTGGCCGTGGCGGATACCGGTATCGGCATGGATGCGGAGACGCAGAGCAGAATCTTCGAACCGTTCTTCTCCACCAAGCGCAAGGAGGAAGGAACGGGTCTTGGGTTGTCGGTGGTGTACAACATCGTGCGGGCGAGCGGCGGCCATGTCCGCGTGAACAGTGAAGTGGGGCAAGGAGCAACTCTGCAAATCTTTTTCCCGCGCGTGGCGGCGGCGGCGAAACCGCAGCCCGTGGCGCCTCCAGTCAAGGCCGTCCGTTCCGGCATGGAGACCGTCCTGGTGGCGGAAGATCAACCCGACCTGCGCTGGATGATCTGCCAGTTCCTGCAGGAACTCGGCTACTCGGTGCTCGAGGCCAAAGACGGCGGCGATGCGGTCGCCCTAGCGGAGCAGTACAAAGGCACCATCGATGTGCTGCTGACCGACATCGTGATG
>DATHQJ010000243.1:0-12783 GCA_035482825.1 Binatus sp. (SeqCode)
GTTGTGACAAGCGGTTGGGGGCTCCTGGAAAACTCGCTCTTAGCCATTAGCACTTGGCATTTTGCCAGTCTGGGTTCCGGTTAGCTCCAGGAACCGCGACCCGGCTAAATGCCAAGCGCTGAATGCCAAGTGCTTCTTTTACCGCTTGGCCTGGCCGCGGGCCAGTTTCTTGACCTTGGGCTTTTTCGATCCGCGAGCGTAATCGCGGGGCTTGAGCGGATTTTCCGCCTTGCGTTTCTTGCGGGCGGTGCGTTTGGCTTTCTTGCGTTCGTCTTTGGTCAGCTTTGATGTATTTGCCATGATTCCTTTGGAATTGAGTAATTTGGTAATTGAGAAATTGGGTAATTGAAAAACCTATGAGGCTCAATTCGGGCAAATTACTCAATCACTAAATCACTAAATCACCCAATTACTCAATGGTTTTCAGGCTCGCTCCAGCTGGGCATACTTCTCAACCAGCTTCTTCAAGCCGAAGCGAGGAAATTGTACCGTAATCTTGGCATCTTCGCCTTCTCCTTCGCGCTGGTAGACCGTTCCTTCGCCATATTTGGGATGGCGGACCTTCTGGCCGGGGCGGAATCCGCGCTTGCCGGTGGGCTCTTCGACCTTCGTCTTGGGGATGTTGAACTTCTTGCCGCGGCTGGCGAAGAACTCGGCGATGTTCTCGATGGAGTTGTAGGGGCGGGCGGGAGCTGTGGGCTTGGGTCCGGCCGACGGACGAATGCGTCCGTCGCTACGTTGGTCGTGCCAGGTTGGGCTTTGGTCTTCGTCTTCGTAGGAGTAGTGGGTGGATTCGGCTGCGGGGCTTCGTCCCGCCGAACGGCCGGACGTCCCCGTTCCCACATAGCTCCTGCTTGCGCGCTGCGTGCCTAATTCTTCCAGCAGCGGGGCGGGAACTTCTTCGAGGAATCTTGAAGGGACGCTGGCTTCGGGGAGGTCGGTGCCGTAGCGGCGGCGGTAGACGGCGCGAGTCAGGATGAGCTGGTCCATGGCGCGAGTCATGCCGACGTAGGCGAGGCGGCGCTCTTCTTCAATGTCCTCGGGGACGAGCATGGTGCGGGAGTGCGGGAAGAGTCCTTCTTCAAGGCCGCTTAGAAAGACGAGCGGAAATTCCAGGCCCTTGGCGGCGTGGAGGCTCATCAGCGTTATCTGCGCGCGGGCGTCATAGTCGTCGGCATCGGCGACCAGCGCCGCGTGATCGAGGAACTCGTCCAGAGATTCTCCGCGGTCGCGCGAGTCCATGGCGGCGTTGACCAGTTCACGCAGGTTTTCGATGCGGGAGAGAGCTTCGGGCGTGTCCTCTTCTTCGAGCAGTTTGATGTAGCCGGTGCGGTCGATGAGGAATTTCAGGAGGTCGGCGGTGGAGACGGTGGAAGTTGGGAATTCACTGGGGGTTGAACCGATCTGCGGTTCTGGCGGTGCGCCTGCGTCCGCGCCCGTAGCGCCGGCGTCCCGCCGGCTGTCGTGGAGGCGTCCCGCCTCCACCGCCGGATCAACATCAGACGCCGCAAGTTCAGAATCAGACGTTGGAAGTTTGGAATCGGCGGCACCGAAGTCGAAGGAGAAGTTTCCAAATTCGGTGGGGTCAAAGGCGGTGGCGTCATCCGTGGTTTCATTGGCTTCACCGGAGGGCTGCGGGGCTTCCGGTATTTGCGCGGGCGAGGGCGCCCGCGCCACATTTTGATCAAGTTGCTCCTGGAACGATCCGGCCAGCATGGCTCTTGCGTCTTCGATCAACTGCTGAAAATTCTTCAGCGACAACAACGCGCGCTGCGGCAGCAACTGGCGGCGGATGGCTTCACCCAGCGCGCCCCATAGCGACAGGCCGGTTTCGAGCGCAAGATTTTCCAGCGTGTCGATAGTGCCTTTCCCGATGCCGCGGGTGGGGGTGTTGATGACACGCAGCAGCGAGATGGAGTCGTCGGGATTGAGGATGACTTTGAGATAGGAAATCAGGTCTTTGATTTCGGAGCGCTCGTAGAACGAAAATCCGCCGACCACTTTATATTTCAGGCCGTAGCGGCGCATGGCTTCTTCAAACAATCGCGACTGCGAGTTGGTGCGGTAGAGCACGGCTGCGCGGGGAGTTTCGCCGCCGGAATTTTCAGCACGGCTGGCTTCGCGCAGATATTTGGCGATGTGGTCGGCGGCGAACAGGGCTTCGTTCTCGCCGTCGGGGGCTTCGTAGTATCCGATCTTGGTGCCGCCCTGGCGCTCGGTCCAAAGGTTCTTGCCTTTGCGGCGGACGTTGTTCGCGACGACTGCCGACGCCGCCTGCAGAATATTTTGTGTAGAGCGATAGTTCTGTTCGAGGCGGATGATCTTGGCCTCGGGGAAATCCTGCTCGAATTCGAGGATGTTGCGGATGTCGGCGCCGCGCCAGGAATAAATCGACTGGTCTTCGTCGCCGACGGCACAGACGTTGTGACGGTCTCCCGCCAGCATGCGCATCAATTCGTACTGGGGGCGGTTGGTGTCCTGATATTCGTCGATCAGCAAATATTGAAAGCGGCGGTTGTAGTACTCGCGCACCTGCGCTGCGGATTTCAGCAGGCGCACGGCTTCGAGCAGCAGGTCGTCGAAGTCGAGGGCGTTGGCTTTGCGCAGCTCTTTTCGATACTCCTCGTAGAGATGCGCGATCTTTTCCGTCTTGGGATCGGCTGACTGCAGGTAGAGTTCCTGGGGATCGAGCATGTGGTTCTTTGCCCAGGAGATGCGGCCGAGAACGGTGCGCGGGGTGAGTTGCTTGTCGTCGAGGCCGAGGCGTTTCATCACGCTTTTGACGACGGACTGCTGATCGTTCTCGTCGTAGATTACGAAGTTTTTCGTGTGCCCGATGGGCGGCTGTCCCGGCGTGGCCGACGGAATGCGCATGGCTTCAATATCGCGCCGCAGCACGCGCACGCAGAACGAATGGAAAGTGGAGATAACGGGCTTGGCAATGCTGAGTCCGCCGACCAATTTTTCGACGCGCTCGCCCATTTCGGCGGCGGCCTTGTTGGTGAAGGTCATCGCCAGAATGGATTCGGGCATCACGCCTTTGTGCTCGATCAGATGGGCGATGCGGTAGGTGATGACGCGCGTTTTGCCGCTGCCGGCGCCGGCGAGGATCAGCACCGGGCCTTCGGTAGTTTCGACGGCTTCGCGCTGCTGCGGGTTGAGTTGATCGAGAAAAGACAATGCGGACGTGGCTCCGGGGTCGCTGATTCAATTTTACAGGGGATCGAGAGTTACTGCGGAGCAGACTGGCTCTGGCCGAGGCCCAGATCGTCGCGGGTGACTCCGATTTTTTTCATCCGCTGTTCCTGCAGTTCGTTCAGTTGGGAGTTGAGAGATCGCATGTTGCTGCGCAGATCCCTGCAATCCTTCAGTTGACGATTGAAATCAGACTGTACTTTCTCGTCATCGATCAGTAGCTCCGACCCTTTGACCTTGATCTTCTGGTCGTTCGCCAGGGCATAGGCGTACAGGTCTTTCGTGGCTGCAGCCCACTTTTCTTCAGCCCCCACGATTTGATCGCGAACTTTCAAAATGTCGGAGCCTCCGATTGCTTTCTCAACGCCTTCGATGAATCCTTCTTTGTCGGCCTCCGACAATGACGAATGATCCACTTTCTCCTTGAGGTGGTCGCGCCAGGCCTGAAACTGATGCGAAAAATCCTCGTCGGCCTGCAGAGTGCCTTGAACCGCATCGATTGATCGTTGCATGGATACTCGATTGGAGAGTGATTCGGCCGAGTAGATATTACTTAGATCGTTGATGAACTTCGCCACTTGCGCATCGTGTGCCTTCCGCATGGCCAGCATATCACCCAGCACAGTCCGACATAAGCGATGCGTCTCGCTGGAGTTTGCTGGATCAACGGCTTTTTTGCCAGTCGCCTCTTTGACCAAGTCAGAAGGTGACTCATTTTGTTTCGGATGCGTCTGTGACGCTTCGAGAGCGAACACAAAGGAGCTAACTAAGAAGAAAACAAGACCGAATCGATTCAGGTTTCGCACTTTTGTGCCTCCCTGCAATTGCATAGGAGATGAGCCCAGGGTCAGTACACCCGACAGGGCCTATCCGAGCGCTTCTCCGCCAAACTCCCCCGACGACCAAATCCACGCACCGTCGTTCTTGATTTGAGCCACTGGGGGAATGTACGAGCCGGCGAGCCAACCGTCAACGGCAATCTCCAGCCCCCCTACAGCCATGAGGGATCGATTTCCTGCGCAAGACTTTCCATTAGCGTCGCACTACTTTGGTTGAGTTGAGTCGAGTCGAGAAAGGACAGTGCGGAAGTGGCTCGAGGGTCGCTGGTTCGATTTCGCAGGGGAATAAGTGGGGCGGACAGGAGTGTCTGCCCCACACTTATTTTGCGCGCAAGGTACGGTGGTGTGGTCGTTCTTTCCACGGAGTCGAGATGGGCGTGGAGAGGTGGAATTCCCACTTCTCGCAAAGAACGCGAGAAAATGGGGCACCCGCATTTGGGATGGTTGCGCGCTCGTCCGGCTGGGAGGGAGCGTCTATGCAAACGAATGCGAGTCCGAAGATTTTTCTGGTGTTGGCGGTGGTGGCAATGGCGGCTGGGATCGTGTTCTTGGATCAGCGTGATGTGCAGGCGGGTGAAGCGGCCTCGGCGCCGGGCTACAAGGTGCTGGAGCCGATCCGGCACGGCAATTTGACGGTGTTTCCCGTGGTCGCGGCCAAGAGTTATCCGACTGGGGAATTCATGACTCTCGACGAAGGGCTGCGGTCGGGTGACGTGGTTGTGACGGAAGCGGGGAATGTGCAGGGGCTGATTCGGCGGCATCCCACGCCGCTGGTTCGCAACGAAGTTCGTCACGATGGGGCGGAGGTCAACCGGCTGGTGCTGGTCAACAATTCGAAACGTCCGCTGCTGTTGCTAGCGGGTGAAGTGGTCAGCGGAGGCAAGCAGGATCGCGTGATTGGCAAGGACCGCATTGTTCCTGCCGAGAGCGATCCGGTGGACCTGAGTGTGTTCTGCGTGGAGCCGGGGCGGTGGGTCGCGACCAGCGAGCATTTTGGAGCGTCGGAGTCGATGTATGGCAAAAACATCGGCGGTGCGATTCATGGGAACACTCCCATGGCGATGATGGTGCAGCCGTCAGTGCGCGCCAAGGCTATGGCCGACAAGGATCAGGGGCAGGTTTGGGCAGAGGTGCGCAAGCAGCAGGCGGAGATGGAGACGGTTGAGGTGTCGGCCGGTGCGGCCCCTGTGGCAACGGAGATTGCGAATACTTCTTCCTACGCCAAGGTGAATGAAAACGAGGAAGTCAAGAAACAGGTGGACGCGGTCGCCAGGCCCATCGAGCAGAATTATCAGAGCCTGATCCGGCAATTGCGCGATCGCAACGCAGTCGGAGTCGTGGTAGCGGTGAACGGGCGCATCATCTGGGCGGATGTTTTTGCCAGCACCGAGCTGCTGGAAAAATACTGGCCGAAGCTGGTGCGGTCGTACGCGTCCGAGGCGGTGGTCACGCGGGCGAAAGAAGTGGAAGTTGGGGTGAGCCAGGCGCATGCTTTCCTCGCCGACATGGAAGGACGGCGGGAGACGATCGAGAGCGAGCCGGGGATTTACCGTCACACGGAAATCAGCGGCGACGGATTCAAGGCGTTTTCACTGACATCGCTGCTTCCGAAGACGGGGTTCGAGGTGCACGTTGCCAAGATGGCAGATTAAAAAACAGTGGCCAGGGGTCAGTGGGTAGGGGGCAGTCAATAACTGGCTTTTTTCTTGCCTCCCAAGTCTTCGATTGCGGGGAAAGACCGGGGCGGGATCAAGGTGCGGTCCGGCGGCATGGAACCGGAGTTGACGGCCTTCGCCAGGATCTCAAGCGCGGTCCCAGCTGCGGGTGCGGTGATGATGGTGGCCTTCAACAGACCGCGGCGCACCCAGTCCTGCCCTGTCCTGGTGACGCCGTCGCAACCGGTGAAGGGAATGCTCAGCCACTGCTCGCGATCCTTTTCGGTCAAGTCGACGAAGGCTTTTCTCGCGCCCATGGCCATGGAATCGTTCTGGCAAATGACTCCTCGAATCTGCAGCCCGCGTGAGGAACCAAGCGACAACCAGGATTTGGCGGCGTTGTGCGCGCTGCGCTCGGTCCAGTCGCCTTTGAGCACTTTCAGTTCGACGGCAGCCGGCTTGGTGGAAATCATCCCTTTCGTCCGGAGTTGCGTCGCCGTACTGTTGAAGGGGCCCTCAACATAGAGCACGTTGCCCGCCGGAACCAGCACGCTCATTTGCTTGCCCTGAATGCGGCCAACTTCGGACTGGTCGGTGCTGACCGAAAAGACCGGAACGGCGCCACTGCGGCGAAGTTCGGCGATGTAGTCGGGATCGCTGTTAATGATTCCCCACCCAATGCCAGCGGCAACGGCCGCCTTCGCGACCTGAGGCATGCCAGTGCCGACGGGCTCGACGAGAATGGCGGTCGGCCGTTGCGACGGGTCCTGAATGATCTTGATGAGTTGCTGGGTCTGGTTGACGGCGTCGTTGTCGGCGTAGATGAGTTGCATCTTGACGCCGAGCCGGGTGGCCATTTCGGTCACAGCGGCTGCCTGTTCAGCCTGGTAATCGTTCTCTCGAGTGGTGAGAGCAACAACTACATTCAGTTTTTCCATGGAGTCTCGACGTGGAGTTCCCCCTCGTGCTGGATTGTTTCACAGACGATTCTGGTTTAGAAACAACTTCTTCGGTACGGACCAAAGTTGAATACTTATGTGAGATAAGTTTGTTTTCAGTCTGGTTTGGTTGAATCGTACCAAGCCCGCCATGCGTTGGAGTCGTTGGGCAACCGCTGGCCGGTGATGTCGCTCAGTGCTTTGAAGGCCCAGGCATGCGTCTGCGCATCGAGCGAGGGATCGTTGGTAAAGCTCAACAATTGCGGGACAACGGAGAGGCGCTGCTCGTGGGTGAACATGCCTGCCTCCGCGAGACTGCATGCGGCACTCTCGCGCACCATCGCGGAGGGATCGTCGTGCATCGCTATCAATAGAGGCTCTATGGTTTGGGCAGAGCCGGCCAGAGAAAGGCCTTCGACCGCCCAGCGCCGGGAGTCTTCGTCTTCCCTGGCATCCTTCAGATGAGCGGTTAGTACTTGCACGACGCGGTCGGTTTCGACGCCGCGGTTGGCCATCAGGCCGAGTGCCCAGAGCGCCCAAATCTTGCGGGCGTGATCGGCAGACGCAGCGGTCCGAAGCAGATCATCGAGGCTGGCGGAATTCTTGGCCAATCCATAGGCTGCGAGTTCAACTTCGATGCCTGACTCACGCACCCGCATATCATTGGAGTTGAGCGCGGCGGTGGTGAGGGTCGCGATCTGCGAATCCCACTTTACTTTCCCCTGCCAGCGGTCAACCCGGGAGGAAATCTGATCTACAGCGCCGTCGTTGTGACTGACGGCGAGTTCGAGCAGAGCCTCGGCCTGCTTCTGCGGTTTCATGCGATCGAGTTGGCGGGAGTCTTTCGCGGAGGCTGGCGCATTCTCGCGCACATTCTCGTGCACCCCGAACAGATTGGCAAAACTCGCCCAGGCGGCGCGGGCAGGGCCGGCATTCGCTGTCAGAACCGCGACCAGTACTCCGATCGCCGCGGCAAAGACCGGGGCGAAGTGTTTTGCGTTCAGCGGCCGGCGGACGGGGATGGTTATCGGTCCGTTCGTAGAAGGCTCTGAACCTGCGCCCAGCGCGCCGTAGTCCGGCGTTGGCTGCAGGCGCGGATCCGCTATTGGTGCGGGTTCCGGCTGCAGGCCTTGTCCCGAAAAACGTGACTGGGGAATGTCCATATAATGAAGAGTCTAGGATGCGCGTCGAAATAAGGTAAAGTTACTTCGGTTCGAACCCCACCGGGTTTGATGCAACAACGCGGTCGCGCGACTTTCGGTAGGCGTCCCCCGAACATGGCGCCCGCGATTCCAAGGAGTTACGTCAATCGAGGAGGAAGTGATGCGAACGAAATCGAAGTGGTTGGTACCCATGATCAGTTTGTCCCTGGCGGCAGTGGCATGGGCGGCGACGGCGGCTGGTTCGGGATACCACGTCGTGACGACTTACAAAGTGGGCGGCGACGGAGGGTGGGACTATCTGACCACCGATTCTGACGCGCGACGAATCTTTATTTCTCGCGGCACTCATGTCATGGTGGTCGATGCAGATTCGGGCAAGAGCGTGGGCGACATCGCCGACACACAGGGCGTGCACGGCATCGCGCTGGCGCCGGAACTGGGACGCGGATTCACCAGTAACGGCCGTGAAGGGACGGTCAGCATTTTCGATATCAAGACACTGGCGACGAGCAGCAAAGTAAAAGTGGGCGACAATCCCGACGCCATTCTCTACGATCCCGCCACCAAAAGGGTTTTCACATTCAACGGGCGCAGCCAGGATTCGACCGCGATTGATGCCGCCACCGGAAAAGTGCTGGGCACGATTAAGCTCGATGGCAAGCCGGAGTTTGCAGCCAGCGATGCGAAGGGCGAGATCTTCGTCAACATCGAAGATAAGAGTGAACTGGTGGCGATCGATCCGAACAAGCTGGAAGTGAAGGCGAAGTGGCCACTGGCGCCGTGCACGGAGCCGAGCGGACTGTCGATCGACCGCAAGCACCGCCGCCTGTTTGTGGGCTGCGACAACAAAATGATGGCGGTGGTGGACGCCGACAGCGGCAAGGTGCTGGCTACTCCGGCGATTGGCGACGGTGTAGACGCAACCACATTCGATGCCGAAACCGGGCTGGCTTTTGCTTCCTGCGGGGCCGATGGCGTGCTCACGGTGGTGAAAGAAGAATCGCCGGGCAAGTTTACGGCAGAGAACGTTCCCACCCAGAAGGGCGCGCGCACGCTGGCGCTCGATGCCAAGACGCACAACGTGTTCGTGGTCACGGCGCAGTTCGGTCCCAGGCCCGCGGCGACGGCGGATAATCCTCATCCGCGGCCCGCGATTCTTCCGGATAGCTTTGTGGTGTTGGTCGTGGGGAAATAGGCGTGTCAGTTTTTCGGAGCCCTGCTCGTTTGCGCTGGTGTGTTTCGGCGCAGGCGCAGCGGGGCTAATTGTTCAGCCGCTGTTTTCGCTCATTCCTGAAGGTACATCGAAGTGATTCCGGCAAAGTTTGGGATGATGGACCTTCACAAACCTGCAGATTCCCGCTAGGATATCGCAATTCAACGTGACCGTACGACCGTTCGGTTGGAGGAAACTGCTTGCCTGAATCGAGAGTTGCCAGTCCAGTTCTCTCAATGAATTTTTTGAGCGGTGAGGTGAGATGACGAGTTCCGATGACAAGTTCTACCACGCGGAGGTGACCCGACGCGTCGATTTTGCCCCCGATTTGTGGATGTTCCGCATCCGCAGTGGAGGAGAGTTCAAGTTTGTCCCGGGTCAGTATGCAACGCTGGGAGTCGAGGTGAACGGGAAGCGCGTCGAGCGGCCGTATTCGATCGCGTCGTCGCCGGCGGAGGATGAAATCGAATTTTTCTTTGAGCTGGTGCCAGAGGGCGCGCTGACGCCGCTGCTGCACAAATTGCAGCCCGGCAATCAGTTGCTGATGCGCAAAGTTCCCAAGGGACGATTCACGCTGGACACGCAGAATGGCCGCACGAATCATTTGCTGATCTCGACCGTCACGGGTGTGGCTCCGTTCGTGAGCATGGTCCGCGCGCTCTCCAAAGACTGGAAGGAAGGGCGCTTTGACGGGGCTCACAAACTCTTCCTGTTGAATGGCGCGAGCCGGCCGTGGGAGTTTGGATACCTCGACGAACTGAATCAATTCGACAAGGACCTGCCGTGGTTTAAGTATGTGCCGACGGTGAGCCGTCCGTGGGATCACGCAGACTGGTCGGGGGAAATCGGCCGCGCCGACGACATTCTGCGCAAGTATGCCGACCATTGGGAACTGGATGCGAGCAACACCATGGCGTACTTGTGCGGACATCCGGAAATGATCGAGCACAGCAAAGCGATCTTGAAACGGCGGGGGTTTGTCGACAAGGGATCGGTGAAGGAAGAGATTTACTGGATACCGGCGAAGTAGGGCGAAGTGTACCGAGTCGCATGTAGCGAGTACCGAGACGAACTGTGCTCAGGTTCCGATAGTTGAACTGCGGCGCTCCAGCAGCAGCACATCTCTCCAAAGCTCACGAAGTTGTCCGATGTGGCGCCGACGGCCGACTTCGCGGAATCCGCAGGACTGGTGCAGTGAGATGCTGGCCACGTTCTCCGGAAAGATTCCTGCCTGAAGTGTCCAGATTCCGTTCGCCTCTGACTCGTGTACCAGCGTCTGCAGAAGCGCTTTGCCCACGCCTCGGCCGCGCGCGGCGGTAGCCACGTAGACAGATACCTCCGCCACACCGGCATAAACGCGGCGGGCTGAGACCGGGCTTAGCGCGGCCCAGCCGAGCACAGTAAGTTTCTCGAGAGGAACCACGAGTTCAGCGTTCTGTTCGAATGGTTCGAGCGCGACCAGCCGGCAGTCTTTGCGATGGCCGGCGTCCCACTTCTCCCAATCAGGAAATTCCGTCTCGAACGTGGCGTTTCCGGTTGCAATGCCTTGGGCGTAGATCTCGCGAACCGCGGGCCAGAGTTCCGGAGGCATGGGCAAGATCGGATAATTCATAAACCGATTGGCCGGAATTAGCTTTCCGCGGGCGCGAAGAAAACCAAGAGTGCCAGTTCCTCGACGATGTCGTGGAAACGGTGCTCGACTTCGGCTGCGACGAACAGCACGCTGCCGGCTGAGATTTCCTGGTCCTCATCGCCTGCCCGGAAGCGCGCGCGACCGCGGACCACGTAGTAAATTTCATCTTCATGATGCGGGAGTTGCGCGTCAGTGGCTCCGGCGGCGAGCACGTAGAGGCCCGCGCTCATGGACGGCTCACGGAGAAATTCGTAATACAGCTTTCCGCGTTGAGTTCGCTGCTGATCGATTTCGCCGAGCTTCGCGAACGTGGCCTTCACGGGAGGATGCCTCCGAAGACCAGTTCGGTGAATTGCGGAACCAGATTGTGGGTTTGCAGATCGCCTTCCGGTTTGTACCACTGGTAAATCCAGTTGATCATGCCCAGCAGGGCGAAGGCGGCGGCGCGTGGGCTCACGGTGGATCTTGCCGTGCCGGTTCGCTGCGCTTGAGCTTCTTTCTGGGCTTCCTTTTGAACGTCGGCAATCAGGCTTTCGACGAAGTGAATGTATTCCTTCTTGCGGGAGTTGATGCGCTTGCGGAGCGCGGGCGGCAGGGGATGATTTTCGTGCAGCATGACCGTGATTTCGCGATCGCGCGGGCTGAGCACGACCTCGATGTGCAGGCGGATCAGGGCGCGCAGGCGTTCTTTGGAATCAGCGATGCCGCGTACCGGGGCCAGCACGCGCTCCTCAGTGATTTCCATGGCGTGGTTCATGATCTCGAACAGGATCTCGTCTTTGCTCTGAAAGTGATGGTAGAGGCCGCCTTTGCTGAGTTTGAGCGCAGCGGCTACGTCGTTCATGGAGGTGGCGTCGTACCCGCGCTGCTGGAAGAGGCGAGCGGCGGTGCGCAGAATTTCCTGCCGGGAATCGACGACGGCTTCGCGGGGCATCGGGGGACATGGTACCAAATCAGGGGAACGTTGTTCGCGACCCGGTCACTCGCAGCCGGAGTCTAGACATTGGTCCTTGCGATAGTCGTCCACGTAAATGGTCCAGGCCGGATCATGCTGGGCGTCGCGATAGAGGCCGGTCTTGAAATACACGGAGCCGGCGGCCGGATAACCTGGTTGATGGGCGAAAAGAGTGGGCCCGGCGTAATCCACGATGGGCGCTCGGTTGAGCGTGGCGCGCACGCTGCCGTGAGCGGCGTCAAACTTGATTACGAAGCGAAAGTCCAGCCAATGGCCTTTGTAGTTCTTGTTGCTTTGATAGAGAACATGACGGCCCTGGCCGTCCTGCCGGGTAATTTCGAGCAGGCCCTGCTGATAACGAATCGCGAGAATGGGATAGTCGGGGCTGCAATGCCGCGCTTCGCAAAGCTGGCGCCATTGCGCAATCACGAGTCGCTGGGCTGTGGACGGCAGATCATTGGGCAGGAGGAGGCTGAACGAATAAACGTAAGTGTGGCCGGTGCGCGAAAAAAGCGGCCAGTTCTCCATCAGTTCGTCGCGTTCGGTCGCCGCACCGGAATCGCTGGCGGCTTCGTAACGATCTCCATCGTGCACCGTGATGGCGATGGCTTGATGCCCGGAGCGGACGATCTGGCGCTCCAGTTGAGCGGCGCCGGGATCCAGGCGGAGGGTCGTCCAGCGCCAAGTGAGAGAGCTGGATTCGAAGTCGTCGTGAATATGGAGAGGAATCACGCGCCGGGCGAGAATGGCGGCGCTGAAGATCAAGACCATGGCGGCCACGCCGGCGAGGAGGGCGAATTTTATTCGTCTGCGCATGGTCAGGCGGACGAATTCGTCCCCCTAGGTGATTTATACAGTTTCGCGCATCAGAGTTCTCTCTTGACACCCTCGGGGCCTGACAGGTAGCATTTCAGAGTACCGACCGACCGGTCGGTTTGCCGTTTAAGACGCACCACAAGGGGTTCTTTCTTCCCTTGTGTATCGCAATACGTAATCGAGAGGAGCACTCGGTGGTTACTATTTTTTATGAACGCGACGCCAAGCCTGAGGCGCTGAAGGGCAAGACGATCGCCATTATTGGTTACGGCAGCCAGGGACACGCGCAGGCGCAGAATCTGCGCGATAGCGGCTTCAAAGTGATCGTTGGCCTCGACCCAACGCGCAAGAGTGCGCAACAGGCGCGAGCCGATGG
>DATHQJ010000244.1:0-8999 GCA_035482825.1 Binatus sp. (SeqCode)
CTTCTGGAAGCTGCGCAGGAATGCGCCGGAGACAGTGAGCAGCACCAGGGCGATGGCGATCTCAAAGACGACGAGAGATGAGCGCAGCCAGGTATGGCTGGAAGCGCCAGTGCCGCTGCGGTCGCCGTCTTTGAGACTTTCGGTGAGATTGGTGCGCAGGGCAGCGAAGGCGGGGGCAAGGCTACACAGCGCGCCGGTCGCCAGGGAGAGCAGCAGGGCGAAGGCGGCGACGGTGGCATCGATGGAAATGGAGTCGACGCGCGGCATGGAGTCGGGCAGAATATGCAGGGCGGTGCGGATGGCGATGGCGGCAAATGCCAGGCCGAGCAGGCCACCGGCCAGACTGAGCAGGAGGCCTTCGACGATCGATTCTCGAAGGATGACTCTGGAACGCGCACCCAGGGCCAGGCGAACAGCGTATTCGCGACGACGGCGGATGGCACGGACCAGCAGCAATCCTGCGACATTGACGCAGGCGATCACGAGGACAATGGAGACGGACAAGAACAAGGTGCGCAGCAGGGGGCGGACGTCCCCGACGGCGGACTCGCGCAGCAGCTTGACGTCACCCTGAATTTGGATCGCGGCCATGCGTGCGGGAAAATTGCGCATGACTTGCCGGGTGACTCGGTCGACATCCTGCGCTGCCTGCGCCAGAGTGACGCCGTCTTTGACTCGGCCGACCATGCGGTATCCCCAATAGCCCTCGTGCTCATCGGACAACTCGCCGGGGGTCAGGCTCATCGGCACCCAGAGCTGGGTCTGGTCGAGTTGTCCGTCTGACAGAGGAAAATCGAAACCGCGCGGCATCACGCCGATGATGGTATACGTTTTGCGGTCGAGGTCGATGGGACTGCCGAGGATGTGAAGATCGCGGTGATAGCGATTCAGCCACAGCGCATAACTGATGACGGCGAGCGGCTGATGAGCGTCCTCTTCCTGTTGGGTGAAGACGCGGCCGAGAATTGGGGGAACGCCGAGAGTTGGGAACACGCCTGCAGTGAACCGGGCGCCGTCGACCTCCTCCGGAGTTGTGCCCCCGGAAAGTTCATAGCTGGCGCCGGTGTAGGCGCCAAGGGAGGAGAAGGCGCTGGTGGCGTTGGAGTAGGTGGCGATTTCGCGGGCGGTGACGGGAGTGTTGGGGCCACCGCCGATGTGATCGCCCAATAGAACGAGGCGGTCGGGATTGCTGAACGGCAGCGGGCGCAGGAGGATGCCTTCGACGAGCGAGAAGATCGCGGTGGTGGCGCCGATGCCGAGAGCCAGGGTGAGGACGACCGTGAGGGCGAAGCCGGGGGATTTGCGCAGCTGGCGGAAGGCGAAGCGGAGATCGTGCGTGAGTGCGTACATGCATCTTCCTGGTTTCTAATCTGGCGAACCTGGTTGAACGACGATTCGGTGTCGGATCGCTGAAACTCCGTCGTGCTGGGGAACGTTCGGTGCTGGCAATGGCTTTATTCCACTTCCTCACTAGGCAGTTTGCTGAATAAAGTGTCCTCTTGCTCATCTGGCAAGGCGAGATCGCATATTTTCCGAACATCGATGCCGACTCTCTTAGCAAGGGCCTCTATGTGCGGGTCTTCTGAATAGATCACCGAGACACCTTCGGCCTTTGCGATAGCGACGATTTGAATATCGAATTTGACTTTGGCCCATCTATCTATCGGTTGCCCCTTCTGCTCGTTCTTGACCGCACGGATTAGGTCTGCCGCTTCTACCGCCGCTTTGACGCCGAATGACGCAAGATTAAATCTGGACGTACTGCTCAGTCGTTTCAACAACTCTGGGCCTACGCTCCCAGCCCTCACAAGAAACTCCGCGAGTACGGGGGTTGGAACACAGATGATCGAATTGCTCTCAGAAAGCTTGTGGGCAAGATGCCGAACTCGTTCATGGATTTTGGTGACTGGCTTGTTTTCGCGGTCGGTGATTGAGTGCTCCTTGTCTTCCAAGAGCACTATCACGAACGTTGTGTCAAAGAGAGTCACTGTAGATCATCTTCTCCGTGCCGTAGTCGGCGCAATTCACCGAGAGGGTCATCGAGTTCATTCCAGTCGTTACCTGGCATCGCGCGCAGTTCGGACAAAATCGTGCTCGGTGCTTCATGTCCAAGCGGAGCGATAAAACTCTGGACCTCGAAATCGAGCGGGGTCCATGTTGAGTTTTCATCCCTCTGCCACGTAGCAATTCCGTTCAACCGTACTTCCTGAAACAGGAATGACGCAAGCTGCACCGCGATGGGCTTTCTCGTCCAGCAGTAATACCATTTTCCGTCTGAATCCTGAACATGTACCGGGATGGTTGGTTCTTGGCCGCCCACTCGTTTCAATTCTCCTTGAACGAATGCACTTTCTTTGATTGGACCGTAGATTGGACTGAGGCGCCTTTTTTTGCCGGGAAATTCTATTACTCCGACTTCCTTGTCGCCGATTTTTTCGAGGATCGCCCCATAACCTTCGTCCTCAGTGAACCGTGTGTTGAGTTTCGCATAGATGCTGGGCGCATCGGATAGGCCGGTGCCGCTAGCAGCCTGTTTGATACGATCCCGAACCTGCGTATGTTTTTCAATTTCGACTAAGGCGACAGGTGCAGCGCTGCCTTCTTCAACGTTCGTGAAATGTACGTATTCTTTATGGCCCAGAAGAGTCGCGAAGTCGGTTAGGTACTCAGCTAATCGCGCCATGGGCAGCGTCAGCGGCGTTATGTCCTGCCCGTTAATTTTTCCGGTGATGCTTAATTTGAACTCGGCGTATGTTTTAGGCATGGCCCACCTCGCAAAGTGATACACTTCGGGTAGGTAGTCCGCATGAACGGACGCTTTTGCCGAGAAATCGAAATGTAACTAAGGGCCCGCCTGCCAGCGGGCCTTTAGGTTGTAGGTCGTTTTTCCTCACCCGTTCTGGGTTTAGCCTGCTTCCCGCGCTTCACGCGCCAGCGATGATTATTGTAGCGGAACGCGAACTCGTCAAGGTGGCCATGTAAGTGGTACGGCTCTACCGCGACATACGTTCCGCTGATCCTCCGTTTCAAGAGTCTCCAGAAACTTCCGAGACCGTTTGTGTGCGGGCTTTCCAGGACCGATCAATCCATGAGCTTCATGGTGAGATAGGTGAAAGTCTCGGCGTTGGTTCTGGCCTCCTGCTTTTTGTCGGCGCCTGCGCCGTGCCCGCCTTCGGTGATCTCGTCGTAGAAAAACGGCTTGTGAAACTCTTCCAGGCGCGCGGCAAACTTGCGGGCGTGAACCGGGCCGACGCGATCGTCTTTCGTGGTCGTAAAAATCAACGGCTCGGGATACAGCGCATTTGGTTTGAGTTGGTTGTAGGGCGAGATGGACGCGAGAAACGCGCGCTCCTCGGGCACGGAGACCGAACCATACTCGCCGACCCACGACGCGCCGGCGGACAGATGCTCGAAGGCCAGCATGTCGAGCAGCGGGACCTGAATCACGACTGCGTTCCACATCTCGGGGTGCTGGGTGAACTCTACGCCCATCAGCAGACCGCCGTTCGATCCGCCGATAATGCCGAGCCGGCGCGACGAGGTGATCTTGCGGGTGACCAGATCCTGGGCCACGGCGTAGAAGTCGTCGTAAATGCGCTGGCGGTGGGTCTTGAGGCCGGCGTCATGCCAGGCGGGACCGAACTCGCCACCGCCGCGGATGTTGGCCAGGACGAACACGCCGCCATGCTCCAGCCAGAGCTTGCCAGAGACCGCCCGATAGCGCGGCGTGCTCGCGATCTGGAATCCGCCATAGGCGTTGAGCAGGGTCGGATTCGAGCCGTCATAGCGCATGTCCTTGCGGTGCACTACGAAGTACGGGACCTTGGTTCCATCTTTTGAGGTTGCTTCCAATTGCTCGACGACGTCGGCGCTGGCGTCAAACTGTGGCTTCTGCGATTTGGCCAGAGCGAATGAGCCGTCGCTGGCATCGCCCAGCCACAACGCGGGCGGAGTTAAGAAACCCTCGACGCTGACAAAAAAGCGGTCGTCGGTGCGGCTGAAGGTTCCGTTATTGATGGTGAGATTGTCTGGCACGGGGAGCGGCTTGCGCGTCCAGTTGCCACCGCTTCCGAAGGTGTATACATACGCGCGCTGCTGCACGTGTTCGAGCGTGGTCAGGATCAGGTGATTTTTAGTAGTGGAGAACCACTGTTCAAACTCCTGGGACGTTGGGGCGAACACGACGACGGGGTTGATGCGGGTCTGATCTTTTTCGAGCGCGGACAGATCGAGCGCAACGACCGATCCCTGAGGAATCTTGGCATGACCCTCGGGCGTCCAATCTTCGTCCAGTTCTGTGATTAACTGACCGTCGAGCATGCCCTCCACCCGGGCCTTCTGCGGCATGGCCAGTTTTTTTGGTCCGCTGGGCAGCAGCAGGTAAGTCTCATGCGCGAAGGTGCTCAGATTGCGCGTCACGATCTTGGCGATGTGGCCCTGTCCATCGATGAACGCCTGGGCATAGTCGCCGTAACCGTTGTCTTTGACATCTCCGCGGAAAACTTCCGTGGAGCTCTCCAGGGGCTGGCCGCGCTTCCACTGGCGTACGGTGATGGGGTAGCCGGCCTCGCTCATGGTTCCCGGACCCCAGTCGCGGCCAATCAGCAGCGTGTCTTTGTCGACCCACGTCTCGGTCTGCTTGCCGCGCGGCAGAACAAAACCGCCCTCCACAAATTTGCCCGTCTTCAGGTTGAACTCGCGGAGGGTATCCGCGTCCTCGCCGCCCGCGGACAGCGCCACCAGGCAAAGCTCCTCCTCTGGCTGCAGGCAATCCAGTCCTTTCCCCACCCAGCTTTGCTTGTCGGTTTTGGCGAGCGCGTCGTAGTCGAGCAAGGTTTCCCAGTGCGGCTCGGCGGTCAGATAGTCCTTGAGCGTGGTGCGGCGTACGATTCCGCGGACATGCTCGGCGTCGCGCCAGGTGTTGTACACCGCGCCATTGCGAAGCTCTGGATCCGGCAGGCGCTCGGGAGACTCCAGCACTTTCAGGGCATCGGCTTGCAGGGGCGCAAAGTGAGTGTCCTTCTCCAGAATCGCTGCTGTGCGCGCATTCTCTGCGTTCACCCAGGCCATTGGCTTTTCGCCGTGGATGTCTTCCAGCCAGGTGTAGTTGTCGGGCTGCTCGGTGATCGACTGCTGTGCGGGTGCGGGAATTGCAAGCAGCGCGGACAACAGAGCTGCAATTGTCATCAGCGTCGTGTGCAAGCGCGCTGTCATTCTCAGCGAAAACATCTTCAAAGGACACACTCCGTTCGAAATCATGGCCGGTAGAAGCCAGCGCTTGACGAGTGAAGGGCCTCGGCGATGACACGCCCAGGCCGATTGGTGAAGAAGCAGTATCGCATCCCCACAACCTGTCCGTCACGAAAAGTGTGTGTGTCCTAGCGAGCGGTTTGGGCTTCTTGCAGGAGGGGCCGGAGTGAGTCGACGGAGACTCCGAGGGTGCCACCCGTGAAGCCGTCCATGTAGGCGGAGTTCACGCCGATGACTTCGCCTTTGTTGTTGAAGACGGGGCCGCCGCTGCCGCCGTGGGCGGTGGGGGCGTCGTAGATGAGTTTATCGCCGACTACGTCGCCGAGATGTCCGCAGGTGGTGGAGGGACGAATCAGCGAGAGGGCGGCCAACTCACTGGCCGCGTTGATGTCGTTGTGACGGTAGGCCATGCGTTCGTAGATCCCGCTGGGCGACTTGGCGACCATGCCGGCGATGCCCATGGGATAGCCGATCACGGTGACCAGTTGTCCGGGAGCGCCGGGGGATTTCGCGAGAGGGAGGACCGCAAGACCGCGGACTACGCTGGAGTCTTCAGTGTGCAGGATCGCGAGATCGGAAGTCTTGGAAACGGACGCGGGCGACAGGGTTACGGGCGTGGGTGAGCCGGGGAAGAAAACCACCAGGCTCTCGAGCATCCCGGTGGCGCCTTGATCGATTAGCTTTTGGGCCTCGGAGTCGCCGTACCAGGGTTCGGCCACGTGGCGGTTGGTGGCGAGCAGGCCGTTGCCTACATTATTACCAACATTATTGCCGACCAGGAATCCTGTGCCGGAAACGCGGGCGCGAATCGTGGGACGCTGGTTGGCGAAGCCGACCTGATAGATGCCATAAATGTAGCCGATGGAATTGCGATAGCGGTTGAGCACTACGGCAGGCATGGCCTGGTCCTGCTGAAGTTGCTCCACCTCGGCGGTCAAGTCGTGAACCTGCTTTTGCAGATCGCTGGGGGGCGCTTCCTGAGTGGTGGTCGGAGCGTAGAAGTGGACCATGGCGAGTGCGCCGAGGAGCAGAACGACTCCGAGGACGGCCTGCATGATCTGCTGCCAACTGTCGCACACAAGGCTCGATTCCTGCGAGGGCTGGGCTTCGGAGGACGGGGGCTCGTCGATTTTCTCGTTGCGCTGGGGGTCAGGCATTTGGGTCGATGGAAGCGGCCTCGGAACTCGTCCAAGTCGTTCTGTTTCAGCCTTTTGAGTTCGAAACGGCTTACGGGGCTGAGGACTTGGCAGGGTTATCTTCGCCCGTCTGGCGCGGGATTACCACGGTACTGAAGACGATGTACGTGCGATTAGGGGGAAGTCAAAGGCTCTCAACACAGGGGACACAGGGGGGCACAGAGGGAGGCAAATAACGGCCTAGGGCGTCTTGATGCCGAGGCGTTTGGCCATTTTTTCGTAGAGGAAGCCTTTGCCGGGGATGTAGGGCTGGACCCATTCGCCGTCGATGACGAATTGGGGGATGGCACGCTTGCCGGTGCGCTTGATGACTTCGTCGGCGGCGCCGGGGGTGGTCTCGATGTCGATCTCGGTGAACGGGATGTTGTGTGTGGTGAGGAAGCGTTTGGCTTCGCGGCAGTCGGGGCACCAGGCGGCGGAATAGACGGTTACTTCCATGGGTTGTTCTCAATCGTACAGGCTTGGGGAGCAGTTGTCAGTGGTCAGTGGTCAGTGGTCAGTGGTCAGTTGTCAGTTGTCAGTTCCCGGCTCACACGCGCTCCAGGTGGGGCTGGGTGCGTTCGTTGACGACGTTGCCGGTGTTCAGGGTAGAGGCGGGTTCGAAGAGCACGATCCAGCATTCTTCTTCGGCGACGGGGCGGTGTTCAACGCCGCGAGGGACGATGATGAACTCGCCGGGCTCGATCCATTCGTGACGCTGGTGAAAGTCTCCGTCGTGAAGACCGGCTTCACGGTACTCCATGCGGAAGCGGCCTTTGACGACCAGGAACATTTCGTCTTCATGGTCGTGGTGATGCCAGACGAATTCAGTGTTGGCTTTGACCAGCTTGACCATTTGTCCGTTGAGTTCGCCGGCGATGTGGGGTTTGTAGTATTCGGAAATTTTGGAGAATTTTTCGGCGATGTTGATTTTGTGCATGGGGTCATCCGCTCTGGTGGACGAATGATTGTGAGATGAGCCCAGCGTGGCGAAGGTCGCAAGAATGAGTGATCGAGTAGACGCTCGCGTTGCTCGCGGGGCGGACGAATGCGTCCGCCCCTACGTGAGCATTTTTAAAACCCAGGCGTTGCGGCGGTCGCGTGGGTGTTGTGGAGGGTTACGCGGACGCCGCGTTGGGCGTTGAGTTGGGTGGTGGCGGTCCAGTCGACGTCGTTGGTGCTGATGACGCCGGTGCCTCCGCCGGCCAGGGAATAGGTGATGCGGTTGTCGGTATAGCCGTATCCGCTGACCGCGAGCATGGTGCCGGTGGTCAGGACGAAAACGGGCATGCCGGGACCGACGCCGGGCGGAGTCAGGCTGGCCTGCGCTGGCGGTGTGCGAGTGACGAGACTTGCGTAGGAAGCCTGCGGCTGGGTTTGCGATGCGGGCTGCGTTTGAGCGCTGTCATTATAGCCACCGTTATTGTTGTCGCGATTCCCGTCGCCGACGAAACTGGAGGGGCGGATGGAAAGTTGCATCTGCATGTTGGAGCGGCCACCATGCAGCGAGTCGTTCTGATAGCGGCCGAAGAAATGCCAGCTGGGGCCGTAGGTCTGGGCGACTTGCGGGATGTCGACGTCGTCCATCAGGCGCATGCTGAGCACGGTCTCGCCTTTCAGGGCGGGACGCGGGCCGCGGGCGGGCAGCATGATTACTTTCCAGGGCCAGAGGGGTGGGATCATCCATTCGACGATGTCGCGTTTGGCGTGTCCCTTGCCGTCGATCCTGCCTTGCTTGTCGACTTTGTAGCCGCGGGTGGCGATGACCTTGGCCTCGATGGGCAGGTCGCCGCTGGGCAGGCCGATGCGATCGAACTGGAGTTGCAGATTGCCTTTGCCCCAGAAGTGGCCGGGATCCTTGGCCGATTCGAGATGGCCGACGAGATAACTTCCGCGCGGAAATGCCTGCTGACCGAATTCGGTTAGTCCGCGGAGGTGACAGAGGACGGGGTCGCCGACATCTGCGGTGGCCGAGGAAAAGTTGGGTTCATTGAGGGTACATTGCAGAAGAGTACCGGCGGGCAGGACGACGTCCCGTGCGCTGGCGCTCAAGGTCAACGTAAGAACGACGAGACCTAGCACGAGTACCGCTAGGGTCGCATGGACCATATTGGACTTCATACTTCACCTCGGTCGCACGCCCCGGATTGTGCCGGACTCCGACGCGGAGGCCGCGGGGATTTGCGGAATCTAATCACAGGTTGAACCCGAGGTCAATCAGGAAGTTGCGAGCAGGCCCAGGACGCACGATTCTGGCGGAGTAATGTGGATGGTCGGTTGGCGAGCGGGGCGGACGAATGCGTCCGCCCCTACGTGGGATTAGACTTGACCCATTCCGCCGTCTACGTTGAGGTCCACACCGGTAATGTAGGAAGCCTCGGGACTGGCGAGGAATAGGACGGCGTGGCCGACTTCGTCCGGAGTGCCGAATCGCTTCATAGGAACTTGCGACTTCACGTGGCTGGCAAACTCGTCTACCACTGCCTGGGGCAGGCCGGTGCGCCCGAAGATGGGCGTGCTGATTGGCCCTGGGCTGACCACATTGACGCGGATGCCGCGGTCCACTAACTCCGA
>DATHQJ010000245.1:0-20370 GCA_035482825.1 Binatus sp. (SeqCode)
CGCCGCTGGAAGTTTTCCCGGCTTGCGCACCGGAACGAAACCCGCGTTCAACCGATAGGCCAACGCCGGCGCGAAGATAAATCCGCGCGCTTCCATACCCAGCACCAGGTCGATGTCCTGCGAAATGTAATGCTCCGAGAGTTTGTCGATTAGCGTGGCGAAGCCGGTCTTATCCTTCAAGAGAGTCGTGATGTCGTAAAACAGAATCCCTGGCTTGGGAAAATCGGGAATCTCACGAATCAGTTTTTTCAGGTGATCGGCATTCATAGCCGGGACCGGCGACGACGGCATCTACCACGCTCCTTCAATGCGAAATGTACTCATCCCGGCGACCGGAGTGCCATCGGCGACTTCGACCGCGTCCACCCGCGCCGCGCGCGGCCCCTCGCACAGCCGCCCATGCAAGCCAGAGAGTTGATCGCGCGTCCCCTGGGCGAGAACTTCCACGCCGCCATCATGATTGTTGCGCACCCACCCGGCAATGCCCAGTATGTGCGCCTCACGCTCCACAAACCAGCGGAAGCCGACTCCCTGCACGCGCCCGCGCACCAGAAAGCGCCGCGCCTCGATGGGTTTTTCAGTGAGAGCCATTCTCTGAAACGGTACATTCTCTGCAGATCAAATCATTCTCTGCAAATCATTATCCGAAAATGTCATCCTGAGCGAAGAATCAGCCTCGCGAACGCGAGGCTGATTCGCAGTCGAAGGATCCCTGCAACCTCAAACTTCTGCGGGCGATGCGAGGAGTTCCAATCGATGCTCTAGAAGAATGCCTTGCCGCTCTGTCTTGATCCCACGCAGGCTAGGGATCCTTCGACTCCGCAAGAACCTCGCTTCGCGACGTTCTCGCTCCGCTCAGGATGACAAATGAATTGTTACGCGTTCTGAATTCTTACGCGTTCTGAATTGTTACGCGCGCGACAAGTACGCGCCTTCCGACGTATCCACTTTAATCTTCTCGCCTTCGTTAATGAACGGAGGCACCTGCACCACCAGCCCCGTCTCGGTCTTGGCGGCTTTGGTCACGCTGGAAGCAGTGGCGCTCTTCAGTCCGGGTTCAGTCTCAACCACGGTCAGGATCACCGTCTGCGGCAGTTCGATGCCGACCGCCTTGCCGTCGAAAAATTCCACTTTGATTTCGAGATTGGCAATCAGATAATCCACGGCGTCGCCCAGAATTTCCTTGCTTAAATGCGTCTGCTCGTAATTCGCCGTATCCATGAAGTAATAGCTATCGCCGTCGGCGTACAGAAACTGCATTTCGACTTCGTCCACGTTGACCTTCTCGATGGGGTCGGGCGAGCGGAAGCGATGTTCGAACATGGCGCCGGTGCGCAGGTTGCGCAGCTTGGCCTGAATAAACGCGCGCAGGTTGCCGGGGGTGCGGTGTTCCACGCTGAACACGGAGTGCAGATCATTGTTGTGCTTGATGATCATGCCGGGACGAAGCTGGGTGGCAGGGATCGACATCGCTTGAAAAACTCTCCTTATTCGATTGCGGTTTGCAAAGCCGGCGGAAGACAGGGCACTCCAACAAGTTCCGCCGCCAGCTTACTGTGCAACGAGGGCGAAAACGTTATTTTACACTCAGGCGCACCCGAAAGGAAACCTTCCCGCCGCCGAACTCATCGAAGAGTGGCGAAATAAACTCTTCACGATTGGGTTGGCCGGGCCCTCTGGAGTAGGACTAGAATCAGAGGGCGCTGGATTTCGGCGCTGCTTCGCCAATAGCCCAAGCGCTTCCCTGGGCGGAAAAATTGAGGTCTTCATCATGCGAATCGGACGGTACGAATCTTCAGAAAACAACATCGGCACCGCCATTACCTTCCTCCTGATCGGACTCGGCGCCGGAGCCATGGCCGGACTACTGCTCGCCCCCAAAACCGGGAAACAGATGCGCCGCGACCTGCAGCGCGGCTTCGAAGACGCCAAAGACACTCTTGGCGATTGGGCCGACGATGCCAAAGACCGCGTCCGCGAAGCCGGCGATCGCGTCCGCGATGTCGCCAGCAAGGGCGTAGATCTGGCCGACGACCTGCGCGAAAAAGTCGAGCCCCTGCGCCGCGTCATCAACCGCGGCTAGGAGAAGTGGCGTCAGACTTCGGACGTCGGACCTTCGACCACAAGAAGACAGAGCGTCTGAGGTCCGTGGTCTTGAGGTCTGACGACAGCTTTTTCAGTACAAGTGGAAATCCACCTGCACCGCGATCCGCGTTGCCACCGGCTGCCCGTTCAGCTTCCCCGGCCGGAAGCGCCACAGGTTCACGGCCTCAACCGCCTTCTCGTCTAATCCCATCCCCAGGCTCTGCCCGACGCGGATGTCATACGGCCGCCCGTCTTTCCCCACCACGAGCAGTAGCAGCACGATTCCCTGCGCTTTCGCCTTGCGGGCTTCCTCGGAAAAACTCGGCTCCGGATTGAAAATCACTTCCGGCACACTCACACCCGTCTTCCCCGCTGGATAAACTCCCGGCGGACCCGGACCCGCTCCCGGCCCGGTTGAGGGCCCGACCCCGCCGCAACATCCCAGCCCAATGCCGTCCCGACCGGGCCCGTTCGACAACACTTTCGAAAACGGCGACGTCGGATCACCAATCTGCCCACCCTGCGGCAACTGAATGTCAGGCGCCACCACCACCGCCTCCGGTGCAGGAAGGCTCGGCATTTCTTTCGGCAGAGTCACCGTCGGAGTCGCAAGTTGAGGATCAAGCGAGGCTGGCGGCAAATTGCCCTGCGAGGCCGGAAGCGGATCACCGCCGCCACCCCCGCCACCATTCCGTCCCGAAAAGATAAGCGGAAGCTCATTCAGGTTAGGGATCCTCTTGGTAATTTCGGGCGTGTGCTGAATCACACAGCTCGTGAAGTAGATCAGCAGTCCAAGAATCGCGGCCTGCCCCAGCAGCGACAAGAAGAAAGTCTCGCGCCGGGCGCGGTATAGCCCATCGTTTTCCGCCGAAAGTATCGAGAAAATATTCGGCCCCGGTCCGGGAGTTGCAGCAGTCATAGCGCGCTCCAGCCGACGAGTTGTCGATCACTCAACGACTCGTAAGACGCTGCCCCACCAAAAAAGGATTTCCGTCCAGAAAAAGTGTGGTGCCCCAGGTCTCGCCGGTTATGCGAGACCTGGGAATCCCTCTGCAGTCAGTCGATTGGAGCGCCGTGACGAAACCTATTTAAAGATCGACGCGAAGAACCCTCCGACTCGCCGGAAGAATCCGCGATGCTCCGGCTTGCTCGGCGTCTCCGGTGGCGGAGACTGAATCACAGCGTCGAGATGAACCTGCCGGGTCGTCGACTCTTCCACGGGCAAGTTCTTAGCAGCCTGTACGGGTGCTGGCAACGCTTTGGCTGCGCGGTCCTTTGCGTTGAATACAAACGGTGCATCCACCTGCACATGAATATCGTTCGGCTGCGAAGCCGGCAGAGGATCCGTCTCCGGCCCGTTCGAGAGCCTGATGCCCGACGCGGAAGAAGCGACCGAAGCGGTCGCGGCGGAACTTTCGTTCGGAGCAGGCGCAGAAGTAGCCGAAGCAACCGGCGCACCCGGAGTCCCACTCCCGCCGATCCGCACCTTCTCCGGCAGTGCGCGCTCCGGCAATTCCGCGTCCGGCACATTCGGCGCATACACCGCCTCCGCCCGCATCAACTGCGTAGGCGCAGGACATCCACACTCCAGCGGAACCTCGGTGTTCACTTTGTCGATTTGTCCGGAATGAAACACCGCCTGCTCGGCCGGCCGGACCTGATAAATCCGGTCCCCCATCAGCTCCGACACAATCGCCGACGAAGTGTTGCCCTTCAACGCGCGCACGCAGGTGGTGCCATGCGGGTCTGCGCTGACGGCAAAATGAAATTCTCCCGGCCCCGCAAACAGAATGCGGAAGTCCGGAGTCAGCACACTGTCCGCCGATGCCCCCAGCATATAGTGTGTCTCGATCGCGCCCGTACTCATGCCGAGCATCAGATCGCGTCCGGTCTTCGACGGCGTAACCGAAACCGTCGTTCCCGGACACACATGAATTTCTCCTCCGCCCGTGACCCGCAGCACCGCCGTCTCCGAGCCCGCCGTGATCGCCGATCCTGACCCGATGCGGCTCGCCTTCACCATCGCCCCCCCTGAACCGCTGGTCACGGGCACCACCGCCGGATCGCCTTCCAGCGACAATCCCTGCACCGCCTGCGGCTGGTAGGCCGACGACTTCCTCATGGCATACGCATCGCCCGCCGGTTTTAGCCGCACCATCAGGCGATGGCCCGCGCCATCCCACGAGTAGCCATACGGCGCCTGCAAGTCAAGAACGATGCGCGTGACCGGAGGTTTCTGTTGGAATTGATCGACGCGAATGGCCAGGATATTTTCCTTTTGCACTGGAATCCGCTTTTGCGTCAGTCCCAGACGCGAGTTGGGCAGATCAATGACCAGCCGCGGCGGCGAATCGAGCGTCTGAATTTCTGGGATCACCGGGCTGCTGGAAATAATTTCGACGACCGGCACACCTCGCTCATGAACAATGCGCACACTCGTCACAACTGGAGGCGGCCCAAACGTCTGGCCCGAAACCTCGGCAGCGAGTGCAGCCACGATCATCACACACACAAATTGAAGCGCAGGTCGCGGCAAGAATTCCCTCATTGGAGGCTTGAAGGAAACATATCACTGCGGCGGATCGGAGAGAAGAGATTAGAGAGGTTAGGAGTACCGTAGTCCCGGCAATGTCCAGCGGGCGCCTCCGCCCGCGGTCACGCTTCCGGTAAGAATTCGTATTCCTCTATCACTGCGGCCACCGCCATTTTGCCGTCGGCTCGGCCGTCCTCCACCCGCACTACCCGGCCTTTGCATTGCACGCGGATGCTCTCGGTCAAAGTGATCTCCGGCGGCAGCGTCAAAGTGAAGCCAATCGGCGATCCTTGCGTCACCGCGGATTCCAGATAGAAACAGATGCCGCGCGCGCTCACGTCGCGCAACTGCACCGGTTGAGGAACGTTGTCGTGATCGACCGTGACTGGTACGCGAAGCGGAAAACGTCGTGCACCCCGTTTTTCTTCCTGGGGTTCGGCCATACACATCCTCCAAAGTGGCGTGAAGTAGCGTGTTAACTAATAAAGAGGATGCGCCGCAACAGTGCCAGGGTCAATACCACCCTTGGGTCAGCAGGTGGCCCGTTCAGGTGGGAAAAATCAAAGTCAGAAGTCCTTCCGGTGTAATCTGAATAAGCCAGCTGAATAAGCCAGCTGATGTCAGGACCTCAACCTTGATCTTCGTACTCGACAACTACGATTCCTTCACCTACAACCTGGTGCAATACATCGGCGAACTAGGTGCCGATGTCGAAGTTCGCCGCAACGACCAGGTTGCGGTCAGCGCAGTCGAGGACATGCACCCGGAAAAGATCGTCATCTCTCCCGGCCCGTGCACGCCGCAGGAGGCCGGCATCAGCATCGCTCTAATCCGCCACTTCGCCGGAAAAGTTCCGGTGCTGGGAGTTTGCCTGGGACACCAGGCCATCGGCGAAGCCTTCGGGGGACGCGTGGTTCGCGCCGCTCATCTCATGCACGGCAAGACCAGCGCCGTCATTCACGACAATCGAACCGTCTTTCAGGGCCTGCCCATGCCCATGACGGCCACGCGCTATCATTCGCTCATTGTCGAGGAAAAAGATCTGCCCGCCGAACTGGAAGTCAGCGCCTGGACCACCGAAAAAGACGGCTCCCGCACCATCATGGGACTGCGCCACCGCAAGTATCCCGTCGAGGGCGTGCAGTTCCATCCCGAAAGCGTGCTCACCGATGCCGGGAAAAAACTGGTGGAGAATTTCTTGAAGCAGTGAATTAGGAGTCAGTGGTTAGTGACTCTCGCCAAGGAGTTCAGAAGACCGTTCAGTATCTTGCCAACCTCGGTCGTCTCAGCCAGCAACTTCTCACTCTGATCCCGTTCCAGGTAGCCCAGTTCCTGTGCCAGCAGAATGTAGGTCTCAACTTCCATCAACGATCCACGGGCATGCCCGAGAGACTGTTTGAATTCCGCCGTAGAAATCCGCGCCTGGCCCTCCGCGATGTTACTCGGAATCGACACCGCGGCACGCCGTAATTGCGAAACCAGACCGTAGGTCTCAACTTTGGGAAACGCGTTAGTATTTCGATAAACATCCAACACCAGACTCATCGATTTTTTCCATACGATGAGATCGCGATACGACTGAATAATGGGGCTCACGGAGGCTTGCATGAACCAACTATGCGATATCAGCCCGAAGATAGGCTGTGACATCCATCACAACCACCCTGTGGATTTCCCCATTCGGCACTGACCACTAATCACTGATCACTGACCACTGCCTCTAGCCAAATCCACCGCCCGCAACACAGCCTGAGCCTTATTCAGGCTCTCCTGAAACTCCAAAGCCGGATCGGAATCCGCGACAATCCCCGCACCCGCCTGCAGATATGCCTTCTTGCCCCGCATCAACAGCGTTCGAATCCCGATGCACGAATCCAGATTCCCGGCAAAGTCCGCATACAGCACCGATCCCCCATAAACTCCGCGCCGCGTCGGCTCGAGCTCCTCAATGATCTGCATCGCCCGCACCTTGGGCGCGCCGCTGAGGGTTCCCGCTGGAAAACATGCGGCAAACGCGTCGAGCGCGTCCAGATCCTTGCGCAGCGTGCCTTCCAGCGCCGACACCAGATGCATCACGTGCGAATAGCGCTCCACATACATCAGGTCTTTCACCTTCACCGACCCATATTCGCTCACCCGGCCCAGATCGTTGCGCCCCAGGTCGACCAGCATCACATGCTCGGCGCGTTCCTTTTCGTCGGTGCGCATCTGCACTTCCAGGCGCAAGTCTTCCGCCTCGTCGCGCCCCCGCGGATGAGTGCCCGCAATCGGCCGGTACTCCAGTTTGCGTCCCGATACGCGCACCAGCATCTCCGGAGACGACCCCAGAATGTGCGTATCCCCCATCCGCAAAAAATAAAGATACGGCGACGGATTCACCTGCCGCAGCGACCGGTACAAATCAAACGGCGCGACCTCGGGCGTGAAGTCGAGCCGCTGCGACAACACGACCTGAAAAATATCGCCCGCTGCAATGTACTCCTTGCAGCGCTTTACATTTTTTAAGAAGGTATCCCGCCGCGTGCCGGCATGCACTTTGAGCTTGCCCGCCTTGGCCCTGGCCGATTTGCGCCACAGCGCCGGAGTCAATCCGGCCGCAAGTTTCCGCTCCAGCGCCGCAATGTCTCGCAGTGCCCGGTCATAAGCGCGTCGCGGACTCTCGCGTTTCACATCAGCCGCGGCAACAATATGAATCTGGTGCCGCAGGTGATCAAACGCCAGCAGCCGGTCAAAGAACATCAATTCAGCATCCGGCAGCAACAAATCATCTTTGGCGTGTTCGCCGATTTTTTCCAGCTGCCGCACCACGTCGTACGCGAAATATCCCACCGCTCCCGCTGTAAACGGAGGCAATCCAGGAACGCTCGCCGGCCGGTGCTCGCGCAGCAACCGCTTCACCACCTGGAAAACGTTGTCCCGCACCACCTCGCGCCGTGGTCCGCGCTCAATCTCAACCTTGCCCCCGCGGGCCGTCACCCGCATGTACGGCCGCACGCCCAGAAAAGTGTAGCGCCCGATTTGCTCGCCCCGCTCCACCGACTCCAGCAGGAAGGCGTGCGGCTCTTTTTCCGCGATCGCCAGAAACGCCGACACCGGTGTCAGCAAATCGGCGCTCACCGATTTCACCACCGGGATTAGTGTGGCTTCTCGGGCCAGTCTGGAAAACTGTTTGAAATCCGGTTGCACCATCGTTTAAAACCCGTTCAACTCCCTGAACAACGGATTTTTATTATAGGGGACACTCAGCTTCCCTTCGTGATCCTTCGTGCCATGACCGGGCCAACCCCGTCATTCTTTGACAGTGCGGAATGTCGCCGAGGGGACTAGTCTGTCCCTCGCGGAATGTAATTCCGACGCGCTTGGGAGATGAATATGACAGGAACGGTTGAGTGCACGAGGTGTCACGCGCACATGGAGTCCGGCTGGGTGCCGGATAACGCCCACACTGGACTGCAGCGACAAAACTGGTCTCCGGGCGAACCGCAGCCGAGTTTCTGGACCGCTCTGAAAGTGGAGAAAAAAGATCAAGTCATTCCAGTCACAACGTTCCGGTGCCCGAAGTGTGGATACCTGGAATCGTATGCAACCCCGCAAAGCCAGAATGATGCCTTGGCCCCAGGGAGGAGTTCAAACCAACGCCAAATAGCTTTCATGCTGATTGGACTGCTGGCCCTCCTGACAGGACTTGCCGTTGCTCTCCTAGTTCGGGTGAAGTAATCTTCCCCCCTGGCTGCGATTTATCCGTTTTCCCCAAGACCTAAAACTTTGGTCACTTGTTGCCCTCTCGCCAACCGCTAGAATCGTTGATATCCCGAGTATTATGACCATTTTGGTCTCCGCGAAGTTGTGTCTCTCCAACTTCACGGACCAGACTGAGCGCGCCGGCAAACCGAATCGGCGGAAAGTTTATCGTAGTCGAAGATCACAGATGATGCAGCACCGGAGTTTATGCGAGTAAAGTTTTGGGGCGTACGCGGTTCCACGCCCACTCCACAGGCCGAGAATCTGCGCTACGGAGGCAACACCTCCTGCGTCGAAGTGCGCGTCGGAGATCAGATCTACATCTTCGATTGCGGCACCGGCTTCCGTGTGCTCGGCCACGAACTCGGCCGCGAATTCGGTGAGCGCCCCTTCGCCGCCCACGTTTTTGTCTCCCATTTCCACTGGGACCACATTCAGGGCATGCCCTTCTTCCGCCCGCTCTACGACAGTCCCAACAGCCAGTTCATCTTCCACTCCTCCGGCCGCACCCGCGGCCTGGAGCAGGTCATGGCCGAGCAGATGGCCTCGCCCTATTTTCCCGTCAACCTTGATCAGATGAAAGCTAAGCTCGATTTCTACAACATCGAGAATGGACACCTGCCCATGGCCGACGGCACCTGCATCAAGACCGCGTGGCTAAACCATCCCCAGGGCTGCATGGGATTCCGTCTGGAAACCAAGGAAGGCGTGCTCGTCTATGCCACCGACAACGAACCCGGCGACGCCAACTTCGACAAAGCCGTCCGCAAGCTCGCCGAAGGCGCCGACATCCTGATCTACGACGCGCAATATCTTCCCGAAGAATACGAAGCCCGCCGCCGCGGTTGGGGACACAGCCACTGGCGCGAGGCAGTCAACGTGGTCATGGAAAGCGGCGCCAAAGAATTAATCCTCTACCACCACGACCCCGACCACACGGACGCCATCGTCGATAAGGTCGTCGCCGACGCCCGCAACTACTATCCCAAGGTTCGCGCCGCCGCCGAGGGCATGGAGATCGTGCTGAAGTGAGCGCCCCGCGCCCGCTGTCATTTGTCCAGTTTCGCGGGCCAGTTCAGAATCACGGACATGGGTGCGCTGTCGGCCTGTTTCACTTGCGTGTTAATCAGAAATCGCTGCCCATCGCGGCTGACGTCATAGACGAACAAGTCATACACCAGGACGGGCTGGCGGGGCGTGCTCTGGAAGAGTGCGACGGGCGTGCCGGCATCGAAATGAGTTCCGGTCGTGACCGGAGCCGCCATCATCTTCCCGTCCAGTGAGAGATAGAACAACTCTTTGCCATCGCCGCGCCAGCGGGGTTGTTCGCCTCCGCCCGAGGAGATCTGCCATCGGCCTCGCGCATCCGGGAACGAGGTCACGTAAATCTCCCACTTGCCGCTCTCGTTGGAAGCGTAGGCCACCCATTTTCCGTCGGGCGAGAATTGGCCGTTCCTGAAGACCGAAGGCGCTTTCAGGAACAGGCTGCTCTTGAGTTCCGGGTAAGTCAGGAACCACAGATCCGGGCCTCGACAATAGAGGATGTACTTTCCGTCTCTGGACCAGTCACTGGGAAAGTTGCCGACGTTCTCCTTCACAATATTTTTCTCGTCGTTGGCGCCGTCGGAGTTCTTTACATAGAGACCGAAGTAGGTTTGTCGATTCGAAGCAAACACCAACCGGGTGGCGTCGGGACTCCAGATGGGCACCGCATCGATGGCAGGGTCGAAGGTAAGGCGCTTGCTGCCATCGCGCTGCAATTCCAGCGCCCAGATGTCGATGTTCAGGCTGGCCATGTCGGTCTTGTCGGTGGACACCGACTTTCCATCCGGCGCCAGGAAAACGTTGCCATATACGTCAGGCTTGCCCACAGCACCGACCGCATTGCCCCTGCGGTCGAACCAGGCAAGTTGCGAAAAGGTGGCCTCGCTGCCGGTTTGAGCCAGCAGCAGTCCCCGGTCGGACACCGCAAACACTGCCCGCTTGACTTGCGGAAGATACTGGATCTCCGGTGAAATCACGCTGGCTTCTCCCGTGAGGGCCAGATGTTTGAGATCGAAGGGCTGGGCCAGTAGAGTTCGGTCTCGGTAAAACAGCAGGTATCCCGGCGCGGCGTAGGCCGCATTCGATGTCGCTTCCACGATGAAGCGCTTTTCGTTCGAATCCAGCGAGCCCACGTAGATAGCGTTGGCCCCTTTCTGCCCGGTGAAGTTGCCCGCCAGATACAGGAAATGCTTTCCGTCGGGTAGAAACACGGGCCAACGGAGACTGCCCTCTCCACGACTCTGATCGAAGGTGCTGATCTTCGTAGGGGTTCCGCCCGACGCGGGCACGCGAAACAGGCCTGCGGTCGTCTCTGGCGCAAGAACAATTACTCCATCTTTGTTCCACGTTCCGCCGCGGCCTTGAGGCGCATCGCAGATGGTCTGCACCGGACCGCCAGCGACCTCCAGCTTTTTCAATTGTGCGTCGGCAAAAAAGGCGACAGATCGTCCGTCCGCCGACCAGAACGGATAGCTGGCGCCCTCAGTACCGGTCAGACTTCTGGCGCCGTGCGATCCCAACTCGTAAATCCAGATCATGTTCTTTCGCGCCGATTCCTGATACGCGACTACCGCGATGGTGTGCCCGTTCGGAGATATGGCGATGTCGGTCGCGGGAAACGGCAGCGGGGCGGGAAAATACATGGTTTCCGCCGGCGGCTTTGAGTCTCGCGACCAGATCGCTCCGGCAAGCAGAACCACGACGAGAGCGCCTGCAATGAGCCAGGCCAGCGTCTCTCGAGTGTTGGCTCGGCGGCGACTCGCAGGAGGCACACGACCGGTGACCACGGCACTCCACTTCAGTTCGTGTATTAGATCGCGAGAGGTTTGCCAACGGTCGTTGGGATCTTTGGCCAGCGCCCGTTGAATCACATGATCCAGAGCCGGTGATGCCAGCGGCTGCGCCGACGAAACCGGTTCTGGTTCGTTCTCCAGGATGGCGCTCATCACGCTGATCTGGCTCTTGCCCGCGAACGCCCGCTTGCCCGTCATCATTTCGTAGAGCACGGTGCCGAGGGTAAACAGATCCGAGCGTGCGTCCGCATCGTGCCCTTGCAACTGCTCGGGGGCCATGTATTGAAATGTCCCGACGATCATGCCTTCCACGGTCAACGGTTTGCTCATGGTCGCCATCGAACCGGAAGCCGCGGTCGCTAGGTTCTGTACCGGCTTGGCTAATCCGAAATCCAGCAGCTTGGCGCCAGATTTCGTCAGCATGACGTTTCCGGGTTTCAAATCGCGATGCACGATGCCGTTGGTATGGGCCTTGTCCAGCGCCTCGGCAATCTCAATCCCGTATTGCAACGCCTGCTTGAGTGGCAGCGGCCCCTTTTTCAGGCGATCGGCGAGCGACTCGCCCTCGAGCAGTTCCATGACCAGATAATCGGTTCCCGCCTGCGAGCCGATGTCGTAGAGATGGCAGATATGCGGGTGGCTTAATGCCGAAATCGCTTTGGCCTCGCGTTCAAAGCGCGCTTTCAGATCAGGATCGGAAGAAAGGTGCGAGGGCAGGACTTTGATGGCTACATCTCGACCCAGGCGGGTATCGCGCGCGCGGTACACCTCACCCATGCCGCCAGCGCCCAAGGGCGCTTGAATTTCGTACGGCCCGAGTTTCGTACCAGTAGCGAGCGCCATCGGTGCGCACGATTATATTCCAACGCTGTGATGACTGATGAGACAACCGTGTCGGCTCCTCGCGGGCGAGCAGACTCGGAAACGCTCCATCGAACAAGGCTCGGGAGGAAAGGAACCGACACGGTGATCTCATCAGCCGAAAGCATGGAAATTCTGTTGTAGCTTGTACCTTTCCTGAACCATTTACCTCCCATTGCGAAACTGTCCGCGGTTACCGAGGTAATGCCTGGCTGACCGAAATGGCAACCTGTTCACAAACGCAGTGATACGTTAAATAGTTAACGCTGTTTACGAAATCCTGTTCCCCCGAGAAAGGTGCATGAAGACATACAATTCGATCGTGCTGGCGCTAACACTGCTCAGCGCGACTCTGGCCGCAACACCCAGCTTAGCCCAGGACAACGCCAACGCCAATGCCGATGCCGACCTGAAGGCGCAGGTTCACGCCCTTCAGCAACAGGCGGCCGCCCTGACCCAACAGATTCAGCTCTTGCAGCAGAAGATCGATCAAAAGGCTGATCTTCTTCAGCAAACTTCGGCCCAGCCAACCTCGGCCCAGCCAACTTCGACTTCGAAAAGCATGGATGCGCCAACCGCGGCTCCGCAAACCGTGGCCTCGGCTATCGGCCCGTCACAATTCGTTGCCAGCTCCAAAGCCACTCACGGCTATTTCGAGCGCAAGCCTGGCGATCGCATGACCTTCTACGTCCCCGGCGGCGAGTTCACCACCTATGGCAACCTTGACGTCTCGGTCGACGCCACGACCAAAGGCATCGCCAATGAAATTGGCCCGGATGGCAATCCCCCCGTCGGCAACATGGGATGGATGCCCGCCCTCTCCACCAATCTTTCTTATATCGGAGTGCGTGGCTTCCAGACGTTGGGGAAGCTGCCCTTCAACTTCATTTACCAGCTCGAGACCCAGATCGATATCGCGGCCACCTCCGGCACCGCTGAAACCAACTCCAACCAGAGCAATGTCGTGAAAGATGGTCTTACCTCGCGCAACAGTTTTCTGGGACTCTCCTCGCCGCGCTGGGGATCGCTCATGCTCGGTAAGACCGACCCGCCCTACAAGAACTCGACCGCGAAGTTCAATCCCTTTTTCGCCATGATCGGCGACTATCAGGTGATCATGGCCAACACCGGCGGCGACAACCGGGTGGAATTCGGCACCCGGCTCGATCACTCCATCTGGTATCAATCGCCCAACTGGCGCGGCTTCGTCATCGACGCGCTGGTTTCGCCCGGACAGAATCGCGCCGACAACAGCGACAACATCGCCGCCGGCGAATCCGATTGCACCGGCGGCAACATCCCCGGCAGCGGCGGCATCACGCCCATCACCTGCAGCGACGGATCGTTCGGCACGGCGACCAGCGTCAGCCTTTCTTATACAAAAGGCGCTCTTTATATCACCAGCGCCTACGAGCGGCATAACAACGTGAACCGCTCCAGCGATATCACCGCAATCTACGCCTCCGGCAATGCCTACTCGCAGATGCTTGTGGCGCAGGACATCGCCGACGAAGATGCCGGCAAGCTCGCGATGATGTACACGTTCCCGACCAAGACCACGGTGGGTGGAATCTTTGAAAAGTTGGACCGCTACGTCCCCGCGGACCTCGAATTCCAGAACGAACGCCAGCGCCTGGGCACGTGGTTCGTGGCCAGCCAGAAACTGGGCCACAACTACAGCGCCCACTTTGGCTGGGCCCACGCCTTCCGCACCCCGGGCGATCCCGGACAGCACAACGATTCGACGGTCGTGCCTCCGGGCGGCGATCCTACTACCGACGCCACCGCCGGGGCCCACGCCGACAACACCGCCAACCTGTTCACCTTCGCGCTCAAGAATCAGCTCAGCAAGAGTCTGACCGCTTATGTGGATTGGGCTCTCACCGCCAACGGCCCCGCGGCCCACTATGACCTCGGCGCCGGCGGACGAGGCGTGACCACCGATTGCCACGATGCGTCGGATGCGACCGGAGGCTTCGCTCCTTCCAATCCGCACTGCTGGACCGGAGGCAACCTGATGGGAATCTCGGTCGGACTGGACATAAAGTTTTAAACCTGAATTTCTAAAACCGACACTTTTTTTGGGAACACTCATTTCACAATAAATGGAGACCTACTCAATGAAGCTGGCACCCGGAGCACGTCATATTTCGAATGCAGGTTCTCGCCGCGCGGCGCTTGCGTCCAATTGGATGTTGCGGCCCTCTCTCGTTCTCGCGCTGCTCATTTCCCCGGTTTACGCCCAGCAGGTCCTGGTTCTTGTCGGGTCCGGCTCGACCGTACCGGCTCCACTTTATAACCGGTGGGGGCAGGAGTTCGGAAAGCGCAATTCGAAGATTCAGATGCGGTATCTCCCAGTCGGGACCGAGGAAGGGATCAAGCAAATCTCTCATGGCTCGGGCGACTTTGGCGCCGGCGAGACCCCGCTCAGCGAAAATCACCGCAAGGAAGATGGCTTGATTGAACTGCCGGTCGTGCTCATCAGCATCGTGCCGGTCTACAACCTCCCCGAAGTGCATCAGGAGCTTCGCCTGTCGGGGGAAGTGTTGGCGGACATTTTTCTCGGCTCGGTAAGAACCTGGAATGCGCCGCAGATCGCGAAACTCAATCCCGATGTTGACCTGCCCAATTTCCCCATCCACGTGATTCAGCGCCCCGCCGGCAAAGGATCGAATTACGTTTTCACCGATTTCCTCTCCAAGTCGAGCGCGAAATTTCGCGCCCAGATCGGCATCACCCAGTCTCCCAATTGGCCCGTCGGCGAATCCGCCGAACGCAGTTCCGACATGGCCGACAAAGTGAAACACCAGCCCGGATCCATTGGCTATGTGGAGTATGAATATGCGGTCCGGGACAGCATCCGGCAGGCGGCAGTGCAAAACCTTGCCGGCAAGTTCGTGACTGCCTCGCCGCAAGGACTTGCTGCCGCATGCCAGGAAGTGGAGGCGCCGGCGTGGCGGAATTTCTCCGCATCCCTGGTCAACGCGCGCGGTGACGATTCCTACCCCTTGACCAGCTTTACCTGGATCTACTTGCGTGCCAAGACATCCGATTCGACGCGGGCCGCGGCATTGAGCGACTTCCTGACTTGGATCTATTCCGACGGCCAGACGCTCGCTGAACAAGAGGGCTACACCGCCCTGCCCCCCAAACTTCAGGCTGAGTTGAAAAAGAAACTCAACGATCTGCACTAGGGCCGTACGCGGGACTGTTGCGGGGTGCCCCATCCTTCGCGTTCTTTGCGAAGGGTGGGCATCACGGACCAAGACGCTCGCCGGCCTTCGAAGCCAAGACTAAGCCGCGACCGACTGAACCTCGCCAGCGCGAGTCATCGGCTTCCTCTTATAAGCCTTCGTGAAGCGCACTCGAACCAGCCAGAAAATCATCAACATCAGCGGCAGGAAACTCAGCAGAAGCAGCATTCCAGTCTTGCGCATGAAAGCCGGAAACAAATGTTGCCGCGCCAGAAATATCGACGCTGAGGCCACAAACAACCCAAAACACATCCGCCACAGATGCCGCGCAATCCGCTGTGTCCCAGAAATGCCCCCGCGCACCAGCATGCGAATGTCTCCCACCGCCGCCAGTGCCGCCACCGACCCCATGAAAAAGTACGGCCCCGGTGGATAGTCATACTTCAACCCCGTCGGACTCAGCGCCGCTTGCAATCCCCACGTCAACTCGACCGAGGCCAGCCCCAGCACAGCCACCAGCGCGCCCCAATCGAATCTGCCGGGTGCCCCATCTCTGCGCCGCGCCGTGAGCCAGGCCGTGGCCACAAAATAAAACGTGATAGCCCCACCCACAATATTCCCCGGCTGCGATTTCATGATCGCCAGAATCGTCCCCGAGGACGACAGACACAACATCGTAACGACAAACATATTGCCCACGATGCCGTGCCGCCGCGATCCCTTGCGCAGAATTACCGCAACAAATCCCGACAGCATTCCCAGCGTGCCCGCAACAATGTGAAAAAATAACAGTGGCGTTCGCCTTGAAGCAGACCGCATGCCAATCAGATCGGTTCGCGATTACGGCGGAACCGCGCCGCCGCAAAGAGAAATGCCGCGCCCACCGCCAGCCCGATCCACAGACGCGGACTGAGCAGAAAGTGACCGGGAGTGAACTCCATCCCCGGTTCAATCGGCATTCTGCCCGGGAAAGGGATGGCCTCAGCCCCACCCGACAATTGGGACCTCAGCATGTTGGCGAAATGCGAAGTGTTGAATACCAGCATCTCGACGATGATGATCGCCAGAGGTGGCACGAAGGCCCATACCAGAATTGCCACGCCTCGCGCCCAGCCTGAGATTAGTAGAAACCAGGCATAAAACGGTGCGTGCATCAGCACATGCACCGTAAACAGGTGGTAAAACAGCCCCAGCGACATCTGCAGCAACGACACTTGCGCCCAATACGTCGCCACACTCATGCCGTGCCCCGCAAGCACAGCCGAACTCAGCAGCAGCATGATGAACTGCGTAACCACCGTGATCGCAACCGTCAGCAACGGCTGGATCACCAGCGGAATACTTGCCTTCGAAAGCACTGTGATCCCGTCGGAGACCGGCAGCGACTTCCAGAACAGGATGCTGCGATCACGGCGCTCGCTGTGCAGCGCATCGAGACAGTAGAACCCCGCCACGATCAGGGTGGTCGCCATCATCAGACCCGCCGCGAACTCGTACGGCATGATGATGGCGTGCTGCTGCTCCATCGGGTCGAGCGCGGAGAGTTGCCGCATTTTGTCCGGCAGCCGGGTCATGCCGATCAGGAAGGCAAATAAATAGACGCCTGCCGCGGCCAGAGGAGCGATATAGATCGCCCGGTTCTCCCACAACTCACGTCGCACCGACCAGTAAAACGGCCGCGTGGCGCGCTCTATTGTCGGCGCGTTCTCCCGCGCGTCCAGCGAAGACTCAGGCACGGCATTCGATTCCGTATTCATCGAACTACTCCTTTGGGCGCGTCTGCCGGATTCGCTGCGCTTTTCGCAGTGCTGTTGCCCACCACCGCAACAAACAGATCAGCAATGCTGGGCGTGCGCACCTCGCCCAGCCCGCTGAGTTGCCGGCGATCGGCACTATCAGGTTTTAGATCGAACAGGAGGACGCTGCGCCCCAGAGCCTGCCGCTCGTGAAACGGCTTGAGCGCCCGCGCAGCTGCGACCTGCTCGGGCTTCACCATCACTTCCACATAACGCGACTCGAAATCTTCCATGCTGCAGCCGAACACGATCCGCCCGCGGTCCATGAACATCACATCGGTGAGTACGTTCTGGATCTCCTCCACCTGATGCGTGGTTATCACGATGGTGCGGCTGCGGTCGTAGTAGTCGTTCAGCAGCGAATCGTAAAACTGCTTGCGATACAGAATGTCGAGACCCAGCGTCGGCTCATCCAGCACCAGCAATCTCGCGTCAATCGCCATCACCACCGCGAGATGAAGCTGCGCCACCATCCCCTTCGACAATTCCCGCACTTTGCTCGCGCGATGAATCGTCGTCTTCGTCAGAAAACCATCCGCCTTCGCCCGATCAAATCGCGGATGCACTCCCGCCACATACTCCAGCAACTGCGCAACCCGAATCCATCGCGGCAGCACCGCCACATCGGAAATAAAACAAACGTCGCGCATCAGCCGATCACGCTCCGTCCACGGATCGCGCCCCAGCACCCGCAGTTCTCCCTGATACGGTGTAAGCCCCAGAATCGCGTTCAGCGCCGTCGTCTTCCCCGCCCCGTTCGGCCCCATGATTCCGAGAATGCGCCCTTCTTCCACGCGCAAATTGACCCCGTCCAGCGCCACATTCGCGCCGAAGGCCTTTCGAAGACCGCGTGCCTCGATGCATGCCATGGCGTCAGCGTTCCTCCTCTTCCCTTTCGGATTCGGTTCCAGTTTCCGCTGCGGGCGCATCGGGCTTCGCAACATCGCTCGCCGCGTCAGGCGTCGCCGTCCGCGCACTCCCGTTCAGCAATTCCTCCGCCTTCAGTCCGAGCCGCTGAATCGTGGCCTGCACCCGCGGCCATTCTTCCTCCAGAAATTTCTGCCGCTCGCCCTGCAACAGCAAATCCCGCGCCCCCAGATTGATGAACATCCCCCGACCTCGCCTGCTCTCGACCAGCCCCTCGTCCACCAGTTGCTGATATCCCTTCAGGACCGTGAGGTGATTCACGCGATACTCCGCCGCCACCGTGCGCACCGAAGGCAGCGGATCGCCCTCCTTCAGCACGCCCTCCAGGATCATCGCGACCACCCGGTCGCGAAGCTGGCGGTAAATCGGCTGACTGTCATTAAACTCACGGTCCATCAGGATCCCCAGATTTCCTTACTCGGGTCTTACGCTTCGCCCACGATTCGCTTCAGCTCGTGATTTGAAAGGGCGCGGCTTCAGCCGCAGCACTCACTTCACCCGCTGCAAATCAAAGTGCGCATGCACCGGCTTGTCCCCCGGCTGCATGTACGTCCAGTCCTCGACGTGGTGGTTCGCGTCGATCACAGTAAACACCGCATGGTGCATGTGACCATATTGGGTCCCCCCGTCAAGGTCGAGAAACTCAAACTCCACCGTCTTCCCATCCGCCGACATCTTCCCCGTCATCCGCGGCCGGTTCCCCGCATCGCAATAATGCGTCAGCAGCAGTTGACCGCCGGACAGATAGAGCATGGTGACGGGATGGTCGGGTCGCCCCGCGCCACTCATCTCATGCACGATCGCATTCCCCATCGACGTCACGCGCAAAGTGACTTGCATGGCCTTGCCTTCTATTTCGGCGGCTGGCGGCACGGTGCTTACGCGACCCTCCCACGACCCCGCCAGAGTTTTCAGTTGGTCGAAAGACATTTGCGCATCCGACTTTTTCGCGTCCGGCATTGCCATGTCAGACTGCGCCAAAGCCAAGCTAGAGAGCGACAGCAGAACAGCAGACAGCAGTAAACGATGGAATTTCATGATCTTCTTCTCCTGCGAACTCATTTGTGCGAGCGACCCAGAGCAGATCCCCGCATGTCATATAGTGATATATATAACTATATCACTAGCTGTCAAGCCCTTTTCGGGAAAAAATGAAAGATCGAAAAGTGGGATGCCCCAGGTCTCGCCGCACTTGCGAGACCTGGGAATCCGAAATGTCCACAGTGAGAGGTCTCCCAAACGTCCATTCATCACAGACAACTCTTCGTGCCGTTCCCTATCGTTCGATCCATGACCGCACACCCGCACCGTTTCTATGGCGGCAACGACCTCCACTTCCTGACGTTCAGTTGTTACCACCGCCAACCTTTCTTCCAGCATGGAACCCATTGTGACCTCTTCCTAAAGATCCTGGACGGCGTTCGCCGGCGTTATCGTCTCGTTGTACTCGGATACGTCGTCATGCCAGAACATGTGCATCTGCTGGTAAGCGAGCCTCAGCGGGAAACGCTGTCGACTGTCGTGCAGGCGCTAAAACTCGGAGTGGTTCGCAGTATCGAGTGTGGAGGGGCTAGTCCTATTTCTCGCACTCCCATGTCTCGCAAAAACAGCGAGACATGGGGCATCCCCATTTGTGGTGATCAGAATCAACATAAGCCCGCGAGTCCGAAGCGCTTCTGGCAGGCCCGCTTCTACGACTTCAACGTCTGGACCGAGAAAAAGCGCATCGAAAAGCTCAGTTACATCCACGGCAACCCCGTAACCCGCGGATTGGTCGCCGCCCCCGAACAGTGGCCCTGGACCAGCTTCCGCTGGTATCTATCTGGAGAAACAGGTCCCGTCAGAATCAACGACACAAATATCCCTCGTAATGAAAATCCGTCCTGCCAGCGAAAAGGCCAAAAAATAGAACTGGGATGCCCCAGGTCTCGCCGGTTTTGCGAGACCTGGGAACCACAGACCTGGAAATCACCGCGTAGACACCCACCAAATCCCCCCATTCCCATTTCGGGAACCGCCCACCCAAGTTGATCAATAAGCTCCCCACCCTCTCCCCTCCGCCTTGCTTCCGCCCCGTCCCCCCTCATATACTCTGAACGTTTGCCCGCCCCCGACCGAGAATCCTCGGCGACGGCCAGCAGCCCCCTGCATTCATACCGGAGACTACTTCTATGACGACGATGGTGACGCCCCCGCACGTGGACAAAGAATCCAATCCCTGGGAATCGCAGCGAGCCCGCTTTGATCTGGCCGCACAAAAACTCAACTTGGACGAGGGCCTGTGGCGCGTCCTGCGTTATCCCAACCGTGAACTCACGGTCTACATTCCCGTCCAAATGGACGACGGCCATCTCGAAGTTTTCACCGGATTCCGCGTGCAGCACTCCATCGCGCGC
>DATHQJ010000246.1:0-7275 GCA_035482825.1 Binatus sp. (SeqCode)
TCACGTCCTGTACTTTCATCGCCCGCTCCATCGCGGCCTTCGGGTAGGATTCCATGCTCCGCATGGTCTCCTATCCTCGCCGCCCGCAAAGCGGACATATCACGTGCTATCTCAACCGGACATATCATGTGCTACTGACACGCACCTCGGCATCATCTTGACAGCATGCAAAACCCGCTGTACTCTCCCCACCCATAAGCCCGCGCACTCTGCGGACCACATCTCGAATGTCGTGGCTTATTCCCTGCGGCCTCTGTTTTTCCCCCTCTGGCGCCAGGGTTCCACGCGGACGCTCAACTTTGTTGTGAGAGGCCCCATGCCCCATCGATCCAAATGGTCCGCGCGGTTGCCGCTGGCAATCTTTGCCATCGCCGGGCTCCTGGCTCTCCCGTGCCGCGCGCAGGGCTTTCCAGCCCTCGATCCCGACGATTTAAAGATGACCAGCGAGCCTAAGGCTCCCGGCGCACCCGCCATTATCCTGTTTCGCGAAGTCGCGCGTGATGACAGCCGGCCGGGCACCATCCACGAAGACAACTATTATCGAGTCAAGGTTCTCACCGAGGAGGGGCGCAAACATGGTGACGTCGAAATCCCCTTCATCAAGAACGTCGACGAAGTGGCCCACATTCAGGCGCGGACCATCAAGCCGGACGGCTCCATCGTCCCCTTTGATGGCAAGGTCTTCGAGAAGGCACTGGTCAAGGCCCGTGGGATCAAAATCATGGCCAAAACCTTCTCCTTGCCGGCTGTTGAGCCTGGCTGCGTCATTGAGTACAGCTACACCCTCGACCTGCAACATGCCTATGCGTCCCATTGGCTTTTGAGCGAACAACTGTTCACCAGAAAGGCGCAGTTCTCTCTCAAGCCTTACAAAGGGAACGGGTTTATGCCCATCACCCTTCGCCAGAGCTGGCAGCACCTTCCCGCTGGCTCCACGCCACCCACTGTAGCCCTCAACGGGGTAGTCTCTATGGAGGCCAGCGACATCCCCGCGTTTCAAATCGAAGATTACATGCCGCCGCCCAACGAACTGAAGGCGCGCGTGGACTTCATCTATGAACTGGGGCACATCGAGGATGACCCGGACCTGTTCTGGAAACGCGTGGGGACGACGCGCGACGAGCAACTGGAGAAGTTCATCGGGAAGCACAAAGCGATCGATGAAGCCGTCGCGCAGATGGTTTCGGCCAACGATCCTCCGGAAGTAAAGCTGCACAAAATTTACAACCGCGTGCAGCAAATTCGAAACACTTCCTACGAGGTGCACAAAACCGAACAGGAACAAAAACGCGACAAGGAAAAAATCGACGAAAACGTGGAGGACGTCTGGAAGCGAGGCTACGGGAACCACATGCAGTTGGATTGGCTGTTCCTGGCTCTCGTCCGCGCCGCTGGCTTTGAGGCCTATGGATGCTGGGCTGCCAGCCGGGCCGAGTATTTCTTTAACACCAAAACCGAGCAGAGCGGACACCTTAACGAACCCGTGGTGCTGGTTAAGCTGAACGGCCAGGATCTCTATTTCAATCCCGGAGCGGCATTCGCCCCCTTCGGATTGCTCAACTGGTCAGAGACCGGAACCGCGGCGCTGCGGCTCGACAAGGACGGCGGCACGTGGGTCAAAACCACCCTCCCGAAAAGTTCCGAGTCGCGGGTAGAGCGCGCCGCCAAACTGCGGCTTACGGATGCCGGCAACCTCGAAGGAACGCTCAAGGTTACCTACACCGGGTTGCAGGCGATGTATTACCGGCGGGACGAACGGAATTCCGACGACATCACCCGCAAGAAGGCTCTCGAAGACCACGTCAAGAGTCAGATCCCGGTTACCGCCGAGGTCAAACTCACCAATGCGCCGGACTGGACCAATCCCGAAACCCCGCTGGTCGCCGAATTTGACATCAGCATTCCAGACTGGGCCTCCAGCGCCGGCAAGCGTACTGTAATTCCTGCCGGCATTTTCACGGCGGTCGAGAAGCGTCTCTTCGAGCACGCCAATCGCGTTCATCCCATTTACATCGAGTACCCGTATGAGAAAGCCGATGACGTCATCCTGGAAGTTCCCGAAGGCTGGCAGGTGAGCAGCGTTCCTCCGCCGCAGGCCAGGGATGCCCACGTCCTGAACTATGTTTTGAAGGTCGACAAGGATGGGACTAAGCTCCACATGACGCGGAACCTTACCTGGAGTTTTCTTTTATTGGACGCCAAGTATTACCCCGCGTTGCGCGAGTTCTTTCAGACAGTGAGGACCGGTGATGACCAGCAAATTGTCCTGCAACCCGCCGCAGCGCCCGCCGGCAATTAACCGGCCCGTCCTGCGGATTCTCGCTCGAGCCTGGCTCGGCGCCATGATCGCGCTGTTGGGCGTTCCGGTTGCCGCCGCTGGCGACGCTCCCCAGTGGATGCATGCCCAGGTGAATGCCCCGCTGCCTGCGTACGACGAAAAAACGGACGCCGTGCTCCTCTACTCCGAAACCGACGTTATCGTGGTCTCCGCCGACAAAATCAAAACCACGGTGCGCGAGGCTTACAAAATTCTCCGCCCGAATGGCCGGTCGCATGGCACAATCGCGGTTTATTTCAACCCTTCTCGCAAGATCAAGAGTCTGCGCGGCTGGTGCATTCCCGCACAAGGCAAGGACTACGAGGTCAAAGACAAGGACGCGATCGACCGTTCTCTCGAAGGCGGTGGGGAACTCGTCGACGACGTGAAATTTCGCGTGCTCGCCATTCCCGCGCCCGATCCCGGCAACATCGTCGGCTACGAGTATGAAGTGGAAGAGCGGCCCTTCTTCCTGCAGGACCAGTGGTATTTCCAGGAACGGGATCCGGTGCGCGAGAGCCACTATTCGCTGCAACTCCCGCCAGGTTGGGAATTCAAGGCATCGTGGCTGAACCATCTTGAAGTCCAGTCGGTCGCCGCGGGAAACAATCAGTGGCAATGGACGGTGAGCGATATCAAAGCAATCCGCCACGAGCCGGCCATGCCGCCTTTCCGCGGCGTGGCTGGGCAAATGTTCGTAACCTTCTTTCCGCCCGGCGGAAAGGCCGTAAATGGGTTCGCTGAATGGAAAGATCTCGGCAACTGGGTGAACCTGTTGATGGCAGGACGCGTCGAGGCCTCGCCCGAAGTCAAGCAGCAAGTCGCGACCCTGACCGCAGGGAGAAATTCACAACTGGAAAAGATGCAGGCGATCGCGCAATTTGTGCAGCGCGATATTCGCTATGTCGCGATCGAGTTGGGCATTGGCGACTGGCAGCCTCATCCCGCATCCGAAGTCTTTTCCCACCGCTACGGAGACTGCAAGGACAAAGCGACCCTGACGCGCTCGATGCTCCGAGAGATCGGCCTCGAATCGTTCCATGTGGTCATCAACACCAGCCGCGGCGTGATTACGCGCGAAACTCCGGCTCACAATGGGTTCAACCACGCCATCGTCGCTATCAAGGTGCCGGAAGGCCTCAACGATCCGTCTTTGGTTGCGATTTTGCAACATCCCAAGCTGGGCAGAATTTTGTTTTTCGATCCCACCGACGAGATCACACCCTTCGGCCAGATTCGGGGCGCGCTACAGGCCAACTACGCTCTGCTGGTAACGCCCGACGGCGGTGAACTACTTCCTCTGCCGCAGCAGCCTTCCGCCATGAACAGCATCGAACGCACGGCCAAGCTGACTCTGGATACTTCCGGCACGCTCAAGGGCGACGTCAAGGAGGTGCGCCTTGGCGGACGCGCCCGGGACGAGCGCCGCGCGCTGATGAACGTCACACAGGATGCGGACCGCATCAAGCCGATCGAAACTCTGCTCGCCAATTCGCTCTCCAGTTTTCGCGTCACCCACGCGACCGTGACCAACCTGCAACACACCGACCAGCCCTTCGGCTTCGACTACACCTTCGAATCCGACCACTATGCCAAGAACGCCGGTGCACTGCTGCTGGTGCGGCCGCGCGTGCTGGGAAACAAAGGCTTCAACTTTTTCGAGAGTAAAGAGCCGCGCAAGTACGCCTTCGAGTTCGACGGACCGGCGCGCGACGTGGACACCTTTGAGATCGCGATTCCCGCCGGCTATGAAGTCGACGACACGCCGCCGAACGTTGACGCCGACTACAGCTTCGCCAGCTATCACTCCAAGACCGAAGTAAGCGCCGGCGTGATCCGCTACACGCGCACGTTTGAGGTGAAGGAGCTGAGCGTTCCCGTCGATCGTGCCGACGAACTCAAGCGCTTCGACCGCGCCATCACGGGCGACGAACGTAACACGGTGGTGCTGAAGGCGGTCGCTCATTGAGCACGAGCGCCATTCGACTGGAGACCTGATTTGAAGCTGCTACTGGAAACCCGCGATGTAGGACGCGTCACCATCGTCCGCTGCAAAGGACGACTGGTGGCTGGCAGTGAGGTCGAAGCCTTGCGCGCCCACGTCGCCTGGATCCTGCGCGACCGGCGCTCCATCGTGCTGCATCTCGGCGAAGTGGTGTTCATCGACAGCAGCGGCCTGGGCACCATGGTGCGCACCCTCACCAGCACCCGCCAGGTGCATGGCGACCTGAAGCTCTGCGACGTTCCCGAGCATCTCCAGAAGGTGCTGAAGCTATCGCATCTGACGAAACTGTTCGACTCGCACGAATCGGAAGACAACGCGGTGGCGGCTTTTTACCGCAAACCAGTACAGGCCGAACAGCCCGTTGCCATGGGACGAAGCGTGCTCTGCATTGATCGCAATGCCGACGTGGTCACCTATGTTCGCGAACTGCTGCACCGCGCCGGATATGACGTCCACACCACCAACAACCTGCGCGATGGCCTGCTGCTGATGCGAATCACTCGTTTTGATCTGCTGCTGGTGGGCGCGGACGTCAGCGCGTCGCCGGCGACGGAGAAGTCGTTCCGCGATGCCTGCGCCAAACTCCCGCACATTGAACTGGGCAGCGAGTTCTCCACGCTTGAAGCCGGCGAAGCGACGACCCATCTGCTGGAAAAAATCGCGGCGCGTTTGCAGTCCACCTCGAACTAAAAAAGGGCGGGCGGCCCGCGATGCTGCCGACGGAACCGGGTTCTGTGCGCCGATTGGAGAACCTAAGCCACGCCTTGCCCTCGATGACTCTGCACCCCGGGGGGCAAGATAACCTCTAGTCCCACGAGCGCCCCTGTCATCACATCCTCAACGTATGCGCTGATCCACTGGTTCGCCTCGTGGCGTCCGCGCAAGCGCAGCTTCAGATAATTGTCGGTGAGGGCTTCGGTGAATTCTCCGGACTCGTCGTTGCCGATTACGTTCAGCGTGATCGCCTCTACTTCCTTGCCGATGAAGCCTCGCATGAATGCCAGCTTCTTTTCGGCGGCTAACTCGCGCAGGATGCGGTTGCGCTCGCGGGCTTGGTGGACTGGAACTTGATTCGGCATCGACGCGGCTGGAGTTCCGGGGCGCGCGGAGTAGGTAAAGACGTGGAGGTAGGTGAAGGGCAGGTCTTCGATCAGGCGGCGCGTGGATTCGAATTCGGCGTCGGTCTCGCCGGGGAATCCGACCATCACGTCGGCGCCGATGGCGGCGGTGGGCATGGCGGCGCGAATCTTCTCGATTTTCTCGCGATAGTGCCAAGGGCGATATTTGCGGTGCATCCGGCGCAACACCGCGTCACTGCCGGATTGCAGGGGTACGTGCGCGTGCTTGGCGATGCGCGGGGAGGACGCGACCAGGGAAATTAATTCGTCCGTCCAGTCCATGGGCTCGACGGAGGAGATGCGGAGTTTTTCGAGTCCGGTCTCGGCGAGGATGGCGCGGATGAGGGACTCGAAAGTCTCAAAGGCAGCCTCAGACCTCGGACCTCGGACCTCGGACTTTGGAGGTTGGCCGAGGTCTGAGGTCTGAGGTCGGGTGTTCAGATCCCGTCCCCATCTTCCGAGATTGATTCCGCTGATTACGACTTCACGATAGCCGGACTCGACCAGGCCGGTGACTTCGCTAAGAATCTGCTCTGTCTTCAGCGAGCGGCTTTGGCCGCGCACGTAGGGGATCACGCAGAACGAGCAGCGGTTGTCACAGCCGTCCTGTACTTTGAGGTTGGGGCGGGTGCGTTCGCTCTCATGGCAATCGTTGGCTGCATCGAAAACTGGCGCAGCCACGAGTTCGGTATGCGCGAAGATGTCGGAGACGTAGATCGGTCGTTGGTCGTTGGCCGTTAGTCCTTGGCTCAGCAGTCCCTGGCCCCACGAAGTCAGCACAGAGATCGGTATGAACGCCCCGGCAGTCGGAACTTCCGACACCTGATTCAGCGCAATCTCCGCGAGCTGATGCTTGTGGGAGTTGCCGATTACGAGGCTGACTCCGGGGAGCGCGGCGATTTCTTCCGGGGCGCGCTGCGCGTAGCATCCCGTGACCACGATTCTGGCCTCGGGATTCTGCCGGCGGACGCGGCGGATGGCGGCGCGCGCGTCCTGATCGGCGGCAGCGGTCACGGTACAGGTGTTCAATACGACCACCGAGGCTTGTGCGGCAGTGCAGGCGCGGGTTAGTCCGCGATCCTCGAACTGGCGTTCGAGAGCGGCGCCGTCCGCCTGAGTGGCACGGCAGCCGAAGTTCTCTACATAATATTCGGGCACGTTTTCTATGGTAACGCACCCTTGCGCCTTAGCCACGGGAAAGCGGAGTCAAAAGCCGCGGGCGAGGGCGCCCGCGCCACATGATCCGCTCGTTCCCTAGCCCGATCAGGCTGAGGCCGCGGTCCTTCGTGACATGAAACATTCCCGACAAAAGACGGGGCGGCCTTGCGTGGGGCGGAAAGGAACGGTGGTTTGTTTTCCGCATCCGGAGCAAGTGGCCTGAGTCTCGACCTTGGTGTAGCGGTTGCTCTGTCCGGGGGTGGGGGGAGCGCCGAGGACGGAGACCCGCTTGGTTTTGCAAGCCTTGCAGCGCTTGGGTTCGTTCTTGAATTGTTTGTCGTGGAAGAAAAGCTGTTCCCCGGAGGTGAAGATGAAATCACTCCCGCAGTCGATGCACTTCAGCACCTTGTCCTGAAATTCCATTTGAGGATGGCTCCCTTCAGCCCGTTTCCGTGCGCCCACGCGCGGGGAAGGCGCGGTGGTTCACCGGAAATACGGGTTGTGTACTGCTCCCCCTCTTTTGCTGCCCTTGGACTCGGCCCGCCACGCGCTCAGGAGAGGCGTGGGTACAAACTGTACCGCTTAAATGCCGGAGAATGAGAGTATGAAATTATCCCTCGTGCGAACTCAAGATGGTGGGGGCCAGATTGAGCAGAGCCGCCCCGGGACGGAGCGGC
>DATHQJ010000247.1:0-9421 GCA_035482825.1 Binatus sp. (SeqCode)
GGCGGCGAAGGCGGCTCTGGTGCGCGATCTTCTCACGCGGGCTACGCCGCTCGAAGCCAAGTACATCGTCAAGATCGTCACCGGAGATCTGCGGATTGGATTGAAGGAAAGCCTGGTCGAGGACGCGATTGCGCGGGCTTATGGCGGAACTCTGGCCGAAGTACAACGTGCCAATATGCTGGTCGGCGATTTGGACGAGACGGTGCGGTTGGCCTCGGCGGGAAAACTGGCCGAGGCACAGATGCGCATGTTTCATCCGCTGGGATTCATGTTGGCGAGTCCGATCGAGTCGGCGGAGGAAGGGCTGAGTTACTTCGCGGACGCGGCGGTTGAAGATAAGTATGACGGCATCCGGGCGCAGGCGCATGCGGCGGGCGGTGAAGTGAGGTTTTTCTCGCGGACGCGCGATGAAATCACGGAGTCGTTTCCGGAATTGCCCGATGCGCTGGCGGGGCTGGGGCAGGATGCCATTCTGGATGGCGAGATTGTGGCGTGGGAATATTCAACGGGGCGGGCGCGACCCTTCAGCGTGCTGCAACAGCGGCTGGGGCGTAAGAAAGTCAGCGACAAGATGTTGCGGGAGGTTCCGGTTGCGTTTCTGGTGTTCGACGTGTTGTATGCGGGCGGGGAGTTGGTGATGGATCGTCCGCTGCGGGAACGGGCGGGGATTCTCGATTCGCTGCTGGCGGAGAAAAATCTTAACCACAGGGGACACGGGGGTTCACAGAGGAAAACTGGGCAGGCCAAGCTGGCGTTCGGAGAGGTGGAAGAAACTGTATCGGCTCAACTGATTCGTGCGCCTGTGTTTCGAGCCTCCACTTCTGAGGAATTGGAGGACCTATTTGCGGCGGCGCAGGAGCGGGGCAATGAAGGATTGATGATCAAGGATCTCGACTCGACCTACACGCCGGGCAAGCGCGGGAAGTCGTGGTTGAAGATGAAGCGCGAGCTGGCCACGCTCGACGTGGTCGTGACCGCCGTCGAATACGGACACGGCAAGCGCGTGGGCGTGCTCAGTGATTACACGTTTGCGGTGTGGAATGGAGACAAGCTGGAGAATATCGGCAAGGCGTATTCCGGCCTCACCGACGCCGAGATTGCCGAGATGACGAGATGGTTTCTGGAGCACACGATCGAAGATCGAGGGTTCCTGCGCGTGGTTGAGCCGAAGATTGTGCTGGAAGTGGCGTTCAACAACATGATGCAGTCCGAGCGGCACGAGAGCGGATACGCGCTGCGCTTCCCGAGAATCGTGCGGCTGCGGCCCGATAAATCGGCGGAAGAGGCGGATACGATTGAGCGGGTGCGGGAGATATTCGAGAGGCAAGCCGGGAGTTGAGGGAGTGGCGGGCAGGTCTGTACTTGCGCTACAACCCGCAACTCCGGTCGATGAGTGGAATGGCGATATTACGTAAACCGCATCGTCAAATAAGCCTCTAGTGGTTTTGGCTACGACCGTCTGCACGGCAATCGTATTCACTCCGCCAAAGTTTGAAGTGGAGCCCCGGCATTATCAGCCTCGGAAAGTCTAGGGTAATCTTGACCAACAACGCGGGTCCGAGGACGATTGCGGCTATAGAGTGAGAGTTCCTTCAGCTGCGTAGATAAAGAGGAAAAAAAGCATGATCGCGTCTCGGAATCGGCTCGTTGCTGCGGCATTCATATTGCACCTCGCCTTTTCGCTGTCAGCCCAAGTTACGTTCGATCCATGGCTGATTCTTGCAAGCGGGGAAAAAGGATCGATCAATGTACACACCACGCGGCAGGATCTGGTCCGAATGTATGGGAAATCGAATGTAGTCGACCAAGACGTCAATTTGGGCGAAGGGGAAACAGAAACCGGAACCGCTCTCTTTCCGAATGATCCTGAACGCTCCATCGAAATCCTGTGGAGGGATTGGCCAAGAATGACTGAGCCTAAGAGTCTCACCATTCGAGGAAATAAGAGCCGGTGGAGGGCCGTGCATGGTATTTCTCTGGGCACCTCATTGAAAGAGCTGGAACGTTTCAACGGCAAGCCATTCCACATGTCGGGATATGGCTGGGATTACTCGGGGACAGTCTTGTCGTGGGGCCAAGGAACGCTGGCACAAGACCTTGGTGAATTCGACCCGAAAGGCAACGAGCACGGGCGAATAATCTTGAGACTCACCTGCGGGAGGGCCGGTACAAAGCCTGTCAGCAATGAGGAGGAAATGCAGGTTGAAGGCGATCGCGACCTCGCTTCCAGCCACCCGGTCCTTCAGAAGATGAATCCCTGCGTCGGCGAAATGGTCTGGCTATTTTCAGGAGAACAATGAGAACTAGACGGCGGCGCCGGTAATTGACAGGAAATCACCGGAACGTTCTAGTAACCAGGCCATTTCACTCACTGTCGGCGGCTAAGGTCAGTGTCTTGGTTTGGGCTGCGAGCGGCGCGGCTGAAGCCGTCCCCTTCCCGAGCAGCTCCTGAGACAGCATTTGGCGTTAGTGGCTGTGGTGATGATGCTCTTCGCTCTCACTGACCGGAATCACGCAGCCGTGCGCCACTTCGCAGACCACGTTCTCGAACTGGATGGTGGTGTGGACGATGCGGAAGTCGTGGAGCAGGCGGTCTTTCACGTCGCGCAGGATGCGTTCGCTGACGGACGGGGGAATATCGGCGATCGAGATGTGGCAGGAGAGCGCGTGGGTTTCTGATCCGATGCTCCAGACGTGGAGGTCGTGCACGTCGTTGACGCCCTCGACCGAACAAATGGCGCTGGTGATCTTGTCCAGTTGCATGCCGCGGGGCGTGCCTTCCAGCAAAATGTTAAGGGTCTCGCGCACGATGCCGTAGCCGGACCACAGGATCAGCGCGCCGATACCGAACGAGAGCGCGGAATCGATCCAGTAATCTCCGGTGGCCAGAATGGCCCAGCCTCCGGCAATGACCGCGGCGGTCGAAAGCGTGTCGCCGACTTCGTGGAGCAGCGCGCTGCGGATATTGACGTCGCCGCGAGTTCCGCCGCTCGTTCCGCGGCTGGAGCGGTAGAGCATGAGCGCAATCATCCCGTTCATCACCACGCCGGCGGCGGCGACCCACATCATCACGCTGGCCCGCACGTGCTCGGGATGCTGCAGGCGGCGGAAGGCCTCGTAGAAGATGAAGAACGAAACTGCGACCAGCGAGGTGGCATTGACCAGCGCGGCCAGCACTCCGGCGCGATGGTAGCCGTAGGTCTTGGTGGAACTGGGCGGACGCGACTGGAAATAGACCGCAACCAGCGACAGCAGGAGGGCCAGAAAGTCAGAGAGATTGTGTCCAGCTTCGGATAGCAGCGCCAGCGAATGGGCGCGCAGGCCGGCCACAACCAGCAGCACGATATAGAGCAAGGTCACGGCGAGCGAGATTTTCAACACCCGCGTGGGACCGCCCGCGCCGTGTGCGTGCACGTGCATGCTTCCAGTGTAAGGGTGCCGGTGGGGGGGCTTCAAGCGTAGCCCGTCGCGTATGGCGCACGCGTACGGGATACCGTATGCGATCTATCCGGTGCGGGCAAACTGGGGCCAACATTGGTGGTGAAGTGTGAAAAAGGTTCGTATCAGGGCACGCCTTTTATAGGCGTGGCACGAAGGCCGGGGCTCCAGCGCGTCGGCTTCAGCCGCTGGCGGTTGCTTGGTAAGACTCAGCGGCTGAAGCCGTTCGCCTCCGCCTTGCTGACGGCATCGCTAAAGCGGTGCCCTGATACGAATCGCTTTCGCCAAAGTGCACGCCGCGACATTTAAGTTGTCTCAGCAAATGCCGATGTGGCGTAGAGACAGAAGGCGGAGCGCGAACGGCACTTCTGCGTTTGCTGAGCCGAGCCGGATGGATCAAGCCATGGACGAAATCGTTAAAGATTTTCTTATCGAAAGCAACGAGAACCTTGACCGGCTGGACCAGGAACTCGTGAAGCTGGAGAGCGAGCCGTCGTCCACGGTACTTCTGGCGAGCATTTTCCGGACCATCCACACTATCAAGGGAAGCTGCGGGTTCCTGGGCTTTGCGCGACTGGAAAAGCTGACGCACGCCGGCGAGAGCTTGCTCTCGCGGCTGCGCGACGGCAAGCTCACACTGAGCGCCGAAATTACCAGCGGATTGCTGGCCATGGTGGACGCAGTTCGTCACATGCTCGCCGCCATTCAGGCCACGGGTCACGATGGCGAGGAAGATTACGCGCCGCTCATTGAATTGCTAGCGAGTTTGCAGGAGCAACATGCGGGCCAGTCTCCCGCCGCAGTCTTGGAACTGAACGCCATCCCAGACCTGCGCGAACCTGTGCAGGCTGGGCGCATTTCTTTTGCGCCAGAGCCGCAGGAACCGGAACCCGAGCGACCCCAGGCTAGCGGCGCCGCCCCACAGGTCAACCATCCCGCCGCGCATTTCGAAGAAGCATCCACAGCGCCGCAGATATTGGAATCGCGCAGTGCGGACGCGGCCGCCGAGACCATCCGGGTTGGGGTGACTCTGCTGGACCGGCTGATGAACCTGGTGGGCGAACTGGTGCTGGCGCGCAATCAACTGCTGCAGTTCTCCAACAGCACGCAGGACGCGGGGTTTCAGGCGGTTTCGCAGCGCATGAATCTGATTGCCACCGAACTGCAGGGCGAAGTCATGAAGACCCGGATGCAGCCGATCGGCAATATCTGGAACAAATTTCCCCGCACCGTGCGCGATCTGGCGCTGAGCTGCAGCAAGGAAGTGCGGCTGGTGATGGAAGGTCAGGATACTGAACTCGACCGCACCATCATCGAGGCTATCAAAGATCCGCTCACGCACCTGGTGCGCAACTCCATGGATCACGGGATCGAGGGCCCGGAAGCGCGGCAGCGGGCGGGTAAGGATCCGACGGGCACGCTGAAGTTAAGAGCGTTCCACGAAGGCGGGCAGGTCAACATCGAAATCAGCGACGACGGGGCGGGGCTGAACGTCGAGCGCATCCGGCAGAAGGCCATCGAGCGCGGGTTGGTCCCGGCGCAGCAGGCCGCCGGCATGCCCGACCGGGATGTGTTCAACCTGATTTTCCTGCCAGGGTTTTCAACCGCCGAAAAAATCACCAACGTTTCCGGGCGCGGCGTGGGCATGGATGTGGTCAAGACCAACGTGGAAAAAATCGGCGGCTCGGTCGACATCCAATCGGTCGCAGGGCGGGGCACGACGGTTCGAGTCAGAATTCCGCTGACCCTCGCCATCATTCCAGCGCTGCTCGTCACTTGCCGGGAGGAACGTTTTGCCATTCCGCAAGTTAGCTTGTCAGAACTGGTGCGACTCGAAGCCGAGGAAAACGGCAAAGGAATTGAACTGGTGCACGGTGCCCCGGTGTATCGCCTGCGCGGACGATTGCTGCCTCTGGTTTATCTGGACCGGGAACTCGGCATCGCCAGCAATTCCGTCAACGAAACTGGCAACGCCAAGCGCGAAACCGCGGTCAATATTGTCGTGCTGCAGGCGGAAGACCGCCAGTTTGGGCTGATCGTCGACGAGATCAGCGACACCCAGGAGATCGTGGTCAAGCCGCTGGGCAAGCAGCTCAAAGGCATCAGCGCTTATTCCGGCGCGACCATCATGGGCGACGGCCGCGTGGCCCTGATTCTGGATGTGCTGGGACTCGCGCAAAAGGCCAAAGTACTTGCGGAAGCGCACGATGGGGTCCCGGACGATAATCTCAGCGCCGCTGAGGTCGAGGGACTCCGCGACCAGCACACGCTGCTGCTCGCCGAAAACGGGCTGGAGGGGCGGGTCGCAATTCCTTTGGCGCTGGTGGCGCGCCTCGAAGAATTTCCCCGCACGGTGGTCGAACGCGCGGGCTCGCAAGAAGTCATGCAGTATCGCGGACAGATCATCCCGCTGGTGCGGCTGTCCGAAATCATTCCCGCCGACCGCGATCCGGAAGTGGTGGCCAATGCTGGCTCCATTCAGGTCGTGGTCTATGCCGAGGGCGACCACACTGTGGGCCTGATCGTGGATCGCATCGTCGATATCGTGGAGGAGCGCGCCGCGATCGAGTCGCTTTCGCCGCGCCCCGGAATTGTTGGGTCATTCGTAAGCCAGCGTCACGTCACCGACCTGCTGGATATGCCCGCCCTCATGCGGGTGGCGGTGCCCGGGCTGCTGGACGGGGCTGAATCGGAAGCGGGAAGGATCTAGGACCCCATGGCCTCTCAACAATTTTGCACGTTTCTGCTCGATGGCTACCTCTTCGGCGTGCCCGTGCCTCAGGTGCAGGAGGTCATCCGCTATCAGCCTATGACGCCGATTCCGCTGGCGCCGGGGGCGGTCGAGGGATTGATCAATCTGCGGGGGCAGATCGTGGTGGCCATCGATTTGCGCCGCCGCCTGGGGCTGGCGAATCGGCCCGCGGGCGAATTGCCCATGAACGTGGTAGTTCGTACCGCCGATAGCGTGGTCAGCCTTCTGGCGGATGAGATTGGCGACGTGATCGAGGTGGATGAATCGACCTTCGAAGCTGCCCCGGAAACTCTGCGCGGCGCGGTCCGTTTCATGATTCTCGGAGTCCACAAGTTGGAGGGCCGGCTGCTGCACTTGCTGGATACGGATCTGGCCTGCCAGGTGCCGGTCGCCGAAACCGCGACGGTGTCGTGATTTGCGCCCGTCTGGCTGCATTGGGCTGAAGCGTACGGCAACCTGCAGGGATGGCGTTTGGGTAGTAAGCGAATCAACGGTCTTGAGTTCGCGAGCGTTGGTTCGCAAGCTTTGGTTGGCGAGCAGTGAAAGGAATCTATGCGGTTCACGCTGGGGAGAAAACTCGGGATGGGGTTCGGAGTGATCCTCACTCTGATGGCGGTCAGCACGGTATTCAGCTATGTGAAGTTGGAGGACGTTAAGGAAGGCGAAGACAAAGTCACGGGTCTCAGTGTTCCCACGATCGCCGCTTTGAAAGATTTGCAGAGAGATCTGAATCAGACGCAGAGCAAGGGCCGCCAAGTTGTCCTCGCAGGAAGCGAACCGGATCGGAGGGAGGCGGCGAAGAGAACTTTTGATTCTAATTGGGACGAGATTGGCAAGGATGTCGCGAAACTGGACGATTTGTCGGCCCATTGGGCCCAACCGGCCAACCGCGACCGGCTTGCCGAGGCGAAGAAAGAGCTCCGTGTTTTGCGGGAGGCGCAGGAAGCGGCCATGGCCCATGCAGTCGGCGGGGGGGGCGCCGTCACGCAGGCAGGAAACGAATTCGCCGACACAGCTACCCCGGCCACCGAGGCGATCAAGAAATCCCTTGGCTACGCGGCGGACTCCAACGAGGAATTATTGCAAGAAGAAACCGAGCAAATGAAATCGGCGACCCAATCGGCAGGCCGGATGACGGCGCTCATCACCTTCGCCGCCCTGGCCATCGGTATCTTCATCGCGGTTTTCTTGAGCCGCCGGATTTCCGCTGCGACCCAATCTGTTCTAGCCCTGGCGGAAGCGATCGCCGCGGGGGACTTGACACGGGGCGATGTGGAAGCCCTTAGCGAGGACGAACTCGGCGATCTAGCTCACGCCATCAACAAGGTGAATGACAGCCTCAGAACCATGATCCTCGCCATCACCGACAATGCCCAGCGCGTGGCCAGCGCGAGCCAGGAACTCTCCGTCACCAGCCAGCAGATCTCGGCCAATTCGGAAGAGACTTCCGCCCAGGCGGGCACCGTGTCGCAGGCCACCCAGCACGTCAGCCAAAACCTGCAAAGCGTTTCCAAGGGCGCCGAAGAAATGACCTCCACCATCCAATCCATTGCGGACAATACCCATGAGGCCGCTACCGTTGCCTCCAGTGCGGTGAAGACCGCACAGGACGCCAATGCGATCGTCGCCAAACTCGGCGTCTCCAGCGGGGAGATCGGCGAAGTCATCAAAGTCATCACTTCCATCGCGCAGCAGACCAACTTGCTCGCCCTCAACGCCACCATCGAAGCGGCCCGCGCTGGCGAGGCCGGTAAGGGATTCGCCGTGGTCGCCAACGAAGTCAAGGAACTCGCCAAGCAGACGGCCAAAGCTACCGAAGACATCAGCCGCAAGATCACAGCCATCCAGACCGACACCTACAACGCGGTCGAAGCCATCGGCGCCGTCAGCGGCGTCATCAGCCAGATCAGCGACATCTCCGTCACGATCGCGACGGCAGTCGAGGAACAGAGTGCGACCACGAACGAGATGACGCGCAATGTAGGCGACGCCGCCAAGGGATCGGGCGAGATCACACAGCACATCGAGGGGGTAGCGGAGGCGGCGCGGGGCACGTCGGCCAGCGCGCAGGAATCGCAGAAAGCGGCCAGCGAACTGGCGGAGATGGCGCTACAACTCCACAGCCTGGTGGGACAGTTCAAACTCGATGAATCAACCGAAATCGGCGATGTATCTTCCGCACGTGCACCGTTCAAGGGCATGGCTGCCCACGCGGGAAGATGATGGCGGCGCGGCTCCCGACCAAGTCGCTTTTGCCGGCCCGAATCCAATCCTAAGATCAGTTTCGCCGGCCGCACGAATCAGCTCTTGGTCAGGCTATCGAGGTAACGGTTGTTGTAGAACGTGGTCGTCTTCTGCACGAACTCGAGAATCTTGAACATCCGCTCGCGGCCTTCCCGGTTCACTTCCTTGAACTGCACGGCCACGCCGGTGCCAGGATCGAGTCTGGCCACGACGCCCTCCGCCGACAGGCTGGCGTCGTCCATGGAGAATCCCAGCTTGATCTTGCTCCCCGGCGCAAGGATGGTGCTGGTTTCCACAAAGCAGCCGCCCAGACTGACGTCGGTCACGTTGGCAAACAAGGGAGTGCCTCCCTCCCCGGTTTGCAGTTCGATGGTAACCCGGCACTTTATGCGGGGATGGGAACGCCGGTCCTTGTAAGAAAGTTCCTTCTGCTTTTCGAGATACATGCGGCGGTCGGCTTCCGCCAGCAGTTGTTCGGCATCGTTTCCGTCTTCCGGATACAGCGCACGCCCCACACTGAGTGAGAGAATATCTTCGCCGCAGACTTCGTTTCCAGCCTGCCTGGCCAGGGCTCGCATCTGCTCGGCTTTCTTTCCGGCCGCATCCGGCGAGAGCCCGCCAGCGATGACCACAAATTCGTCTCCGCCCATGCGGGCGACGTAATCATATTCGCGGCAACTGTCTTTCAGCGCCTGGGCGAACAGCCGTAAAACCCGATTGCCTTCGATATGGCCGAAGCGGTCGTTGATCTGCTTGAAGCCGTCCATGTCGGAGACCATCACCGTCAGCGACGAGTTGTCGCGCTTGCAGCGCGCCAGTTCCCGATCAAGCTGCAGGAACAGAGAGCGCGCGTTGGGCAGCCCTGTAAGGTAGTCGGTGGTGGCGGAATTTTCCGCCTGCTGGTACTTGAGCGCGTTCTCGATCGACAGCGCCATCTTGCCGCTGACCGCCAGCAGGATGCGCAGGTGATCGGTGGCGAAGGCGTCG
>DATHQJ010000248.1:0-6025 GCA_035482825.1 Binatus sp. (SeqCode)
TCGCAGCAAGTTTCGCAAGCAGTTCGTGGACCGCAGCCTCACCCTCGCCTTCGTTGCCCTGATGGCGCTGACCATGTCGGCGCAGTGGGCTACAACGCAGGACGCAGGGGCCATCCCCGCCTACAACGCCGGCCCGCCGCCCAAGGGAACGAAGCTGCCCGCCATCCTCACCCGGGACCAACTCTGGGGCGCCGACGCGCAGTATCCTTACCAGTCCCACGCCTATGACCTGGCCGCGAAGATTCCCACTGTGCTGCATCAGCAACCCTGCTATTGCTATTGTGACCGCATGGGCCACAACAGCCTCCACAGCTGCTTCGAGGGCACTCACGGGGCGCAGTGCTCCACCTGTCTGAGGGAGCTTTACTACTCCTATCAGCAACACCAGAAGGGCAAGACCGCTACCCAGATACGCGCCGGGATTATCCGGGGCGAGTGGAAGCAGATTGATCTGGAATCAGCGGCTACCATCAACTGAACGTCAAAGGGGGGCGTCTACATCAAGATGAATCCCAAGCGGAAGCTTCGGCTTATTTTGCTCGTCGGGATGGTTCCTTTTGCCTCTCTGCTGCTTTATGTTGTCCGATCGCATCACCTGCCCAAATGGTTCCCATTTGTTGACTTCGGCTACTTCGTCGCATTTCTGATTTACATGACGCTCTACGTGAGGCGTCATCCGGAACTACGGTCTTATCCTACGGAGAAAGCAATGCGGGTAAACGCAGATTCCGTCACGGCGCGTATGTGGACATCGATTTTCCTCATGGCAGGGATTGCCGCTGCCATGTTCATCCTTCTCCTGCGCGACCCTCTAGCCCGTGGCTGGGGACCAGGTGTCACACCAAACCCCGCGCTCATAAGCGGAGTCCACGGTGTCGCCTGGGTTGGCGTCGTTATCTGCGTCGCTGGATTCGTCCGTATGGTCCAGGTTTGGTACCGCACAAAGAGAGCAGCGAACTCGAGCAGCAGCGCCCGGTCTTGAAGTAATGGTACTCGGTGCTCGCCCCCGGAATTGCCCTCGACCCATCGTTTGAGTGATACTTTATAGTCCTTAGTTTCAAGCTCGATTCCAAGGAGCCTCTTATTACAAAAAGTACAGGAAGAGTTTTGCACATGGCTCAGAAACCTACGGCGAAGAAAGCGGCTCCGGAAGACCCTCGTTATACGCAGGCATTGCAAAGCTACGAGTCGGGCTTGCGCGCCATGCAAGAGCACAAGTTTGACAAGGCGAAGCCTCATTTTCAGAAGGTAATCACCGGTCCCAGCAAAGAACTCGCGGACCGCGCCTCGGTCCATCTCAACACCTGCAACCACCAGCTGGAACGCTCCACCGCCAACCAGTTCAAGACGCCCGATGAACACTACGACTACGCGGTGTCGCTGATGAACGTGGGCGATTACGTAACCGCACGCGAGCACTTGGAGAAGCTGCACAAGCAGGCCCCCAAGGCGGACTACGTGATTTACGGCATTGCCGCCCTCGACTGCCTCACCGGCCACGTTGAGGACTCGCTCCGCCGCCTGGACGAATCCCTTAAACTGAATCCGCAGCTGCGGTATCAGGCCCGCAATGACTCCGATTTCCACAACCTGGCCGAGGATCCCCGTTTCACCGAGCTCTTGTATCCGGATCCCGGCGCCGACCTAGACTCGCCCGACGCGGGTTTCCCGGAAGACGAACCCGTCTAGCTCCTGCCTGCATGGACGACTCTGATCGAAATTAAAACCGGGACTGCCCCGATCGCGGAGAAAGGTGCGCGCGAGCGTGGTCTGCGCGTAGTCGCCATTGGTGGCGGGACCGGCCTTTCCACGTTGCTCAAGGGACTGAAGAAATTTGTTCTCTCCCCCGCCGAAGTTCCCAGCGGAATCTCCGACTCGGCCATGATCCGCGATCTTTGCGCCGTAGTCACCGTCAGCGACGACGGGGGCTCCAGCGGCCGCCTGCGCAAAGAGCTCAACATGCTGCCGCCCGGTGACATCCGCAATTGCATCGTCGCCCTCAGCGAAGACGAAGCTCTGCTGTCGAAACTCTTCCGCCATCGTTTTGAAAAAGGCTCCGGGCTCGAAGGCCACAGCTTCGGAAACCTGTTTCTGGCCGCGCTTACTTCCATCACGTCCGATTTCTCCGAAGCCGTGCGCTTGTCTTCCGAGATTCTGCTCACCCGCGGACACATTCATCCTGCCACCACTTCCAACATCGAACTTGAAGCTCTCATGGAAGATGGCACCCGCGTGCGCGGCGAAACAAAAATCACTGCCAGCAAGGGACGCATCCGCGAACTGTTCCTCGTTCCTCCTGACGTCCAGCCCATGCCGCAAACGCTCGAAGCCATCGCCCACGCGGATCTCATCACCATCGGTCCGGGCTCGCTGTTCACCAGCCTGATTCCCAACCTGCTGGTGCGGGGCATTTCGGAGGCAATCGTCGCGTCCCAGGCGATCAAGGTCTACATCTGCAACCTGATGACCCAGGCCAACGAAAGCCTGGATCTCACTGCCGCCGATCACATCCGCGCCCTCAACCGCCACGCCCAGCAACAGCTTTTCGATTACGCGTTCATCAACCGCACGCCGGTTTCCCCGGAACTCCTGACTAAGTACAGGCTGGAAGGTGCGTGCCAAATCACCAACGATCTTGACGCCATCGAGAAACTCGGTGTCATTCCCGTGCTCGGCGACTACCTCGAAGAAGACGGAGTCGCCCGCCACAACACCGCCCGCGTCGCCCGCGACCTGATGCAACTTGCCGCGCAGCATCCCACCAGAGATTCCAAGACCCGCAGCCGAAGGCAGACCCCAGTGCGCAACTGATCGAGCGCCGAGGCCACCATCGCGACCCAGGGAACTTTTCCGCCGCTGGTTTCGTACATTTACCCGTGAGGCAGTCATGAAGACCTATTTCAACAGTCGGTCGTCGACGGTCTGGGCCTTGCTGGCAATCCCTCTGGTTGCGCTCGCCTATCCCGTAGTAACGCTGGTCGTGCCCGCCGTTCTTCACGCAGTCGTGCCGGAATCAGTTCGCGCAGTTTTAAGCTTGCTGTAACGGGCGCCCCACCGCGACCGAAGTACTAATGCCGAACTACCAATGCTCGTGTAGGGACGGCCGCCTCGGCTGTCCGGTCAAGCGAAGCGAGACTAGCTTGTTCCCTGCGGCCTGCAAACTGTAACGTGGCCCATCCCCACCCTTCCCGCAGCAAACAGCTAAAATGTTGTCCAGGACACTGAGAAGAAACCGGGATAGTTCTTGATCTTTACTCTGAACTCGCCTTTGGCTTCTCCGTGCGAAGCTTGTGCCTGGCCGAAGCCGAAGGGTGCCTCCCTGGTGAAAACGCTTTTTAAATTCTGCCGATGGTGAGCACAACCCTGAAAACCAAGACGAAAAAGCACGGCCCCGCGCCCACCACCTCCGACGAACTGTGGATGGAAGAAGCCCTGCGCGCGGCCCAGCGCGCCCTCGAAGCCGGCGAGGTCCCGATAGGCGCCGTCGTCGTCTGCGACGGACGCATCGTGGGCCGCGGCTGGAACCGCAACATCACCGATTCCGACCCCACCGCGCACGCCGAAGTCCTCGCCCTGCGCGAGGCGGGCGCCGCCTTGGGCAACTACCGTCTTGGAGAGTGCGAGTTGTTTGCAACCATTGAACCGTGCGCCATGTGTGCGGGTGCGCTGCTGCAGGCCCGCATCAAGCGGCTGGTATACGGCGCGGATGATCCTAAGGCGGGCGCGGTCCACTCAGTTTTGCAGGTATTGAGTCACCCCCCAATGAACCACCGCGTCGAAATCCGCAGCGGCGTCCTGGCAGGACGTTGCGCGGAGTTGCTGCAGACGTTCTTTAAGAGCCGTCGTCACGTGTCGGTTGGTCGGGAGCGGCCTCACTGAGGCGGATCGACCGGAGTGCCAGAGCCTTTTGCAATGGGCCTCTCCGCGGGTTGGGTCGAGGGATGCCCAACCGGCTTATCCGGAGGTGGCTGATACGCCGAGCTCTGAGCCTCAGTAGTCGAATTCAACGGTTTCATCGACACCACCTGGTAAGCGCGCGTTTTGTGGTCGCCGTCGGGCACCTTCAGGTAGAGATGATCTTTCTTGATCTTGAATTCGCCTTCATGGCCAATCGGGAGAATCACTGGATGCTTGCCGTCAACTGGACGAATGTGATACTCCATCTCGTCGGTTCGAAGCAGATACTGAGGACAAAGTTTTTCGTCTGAATTCACGTGCGTGATTCCTACCGACCCGTAAAGAGCGCCCAGGCCCGAAAGGCCCCTCTCCTTGGCTCCGCAAGGCACGGCTTCCATTTTCTCCAGCATGCCTCTGTCAGGATGTTTCTTCTTGTCACCTGCGCTCAAGGATGAAACCGAAAGCAGCACTATCGCAACGACGATAAAACTTTTGATCTTCATAGCACCTCCGCCAATAAAAGAAAGAATGCGCCGCACCACCCAGCAGGTTCTCGACACCTTGACGGGACTGTGCGTCCCGCACAGCGCGCGCCGTTTGCTTCGTCGTCCACCCCTAAAACACGGGGCTGGAGGGCATGCACCCTCCAGCCGCGGTCGGTTTCCGAGACTACTGCTTCGGCTTCGGGTCGAGACCCGGGGCTTTAGGAGTCGTCTGTTTTGCAGGCATGGCGCCGTTCTCGTCCAGCTGCTGCGCGGAATTCATATAGACCTTTGGATTCTGGGTCAATTCCGTCCGCACGCCGGGATGCGCCTGGAGGTACTGCTGCAGTTCGGGGTGACCTTCCATGTACTCATCGTTCTTGGCTAATTCGGGATTCTTTGTGAGCTGATCCGCAATCGACGAATGCTCGCCAAGAAACTGGTGGAAGCTCGCCAACTCGCCGCGATTCAGGTCACGATTGCGACCATCTTGTTGGCGATCGTAACGGCCTTCTTGTTGGTGATCGTAACGATCTTCCTCCCGCATGAAGGCGTTAGGATTTGCGTCGATTTCCTGACGAACTTCTGGATGCTGCTGCAGATAATCCTGCAGGGCGGGATGTGCAGTGACGAATTTTTTGTTGTCTAGCAGCGCGGGATCCTTACGCACTTGCTCGGCGATTTCGGGATGGCTATCGAGAAAACGGTCCATGCTCGCTAACTGCGAACGTGTGGCATCGCGATCGCCCTCGTGCTGGTCGAAGCGGTCTTCGCGATGCATAAACGCGTCGGGGTGCTCTTTAAACTGGTCGGCAAGCTCCGGATGTTGCGCCATGAACTCCTTCAGTTCGGGATGGCTGTCAACAAATTGCCATTTGTCGATGAGTGTAGGATCCTTCCGGAGTTGCTCGGCGATTTCGGGGTGGCTATCGAGGAAGCGATCCATGGTCGCCAGTTCGCCACGTGTGACGTTGCGGTCGCCCAATTGCTGTTGATAGCGGTCTTCGCGACGCATAAACTCGTTGGGATTTTCGTTAATTTCTGCGCGAATTTCGGGATGCCTCTGCAGAAACTGTTGAAGCTCCGGACGACTGTCGACGAATTCGCGGTTATCCATTAAAGAAGGATCTTTTTGAAGCTGGCCCGCGAGCTCGGGGTGATCATTCAAGAACGTGCTGAAATCAGCGAGCTGCTGGCGGGTGACGTCCGGACTGGCCGGAGTCATTGTCGGGGTCTGGCCGGTCTGGGCATGTGCGAGTCCGGCCGCCCAGATCACCACCAACGTCAAGACTGTCAGCATAGAACTGCGATGCAAGATTTGTCTTCTCACGAGTCCTGGCCCTCCTTGATGAAAAATTATGGCCGCATGAGGAAGGTGCAACAGGCCTGCCAAACTACTGTGGAGGGGGCGATCTTCAATCGCGCTATAGCGTTGCGAGGGGTAGCAGTAATCGTCTGACGCGCATTCGATGAACAATTGACGCGCTGACCGGGAAATTCGCCGTACCCGATGAACCCTAGTGGGTTCTCCGTAGATGCGCATGGCAGTTGCTCGAGGCGGCGAATCGGGCCGGCGCCATCGTATTCCCTCGCGATCGTCATCTCGATCCCTGCAATCTTCGTCGCTGAGGGCCCCTCATGAGTTG
>DATHQJ010000249.1:0-12599 GCA_035482825.1 Binatus sp. (SeqCode)
CTGGAAGTGGCAAACACCGGCCCGATGGCGAGATAGTCGGCAGATGTCAGATCAGCCTCCCGCAGTTGCTCGGGGTTGTGCGTCGAAACTCCCAGCCAGCAATCGGGCCCGATAATCCCCCGCACGGCCTCGGGAGACAAATCCTCCTGCCCCACATGCACGCCATCAAACCCGGCCGCCAGACACAGGTCGGCGCGGTCATTCATGATCAGCCGCATGCAATCGCCGAGATTTTTCTGCAGTTCCCGCGCCTGCTCCAGCATCACGCGAGCATTGCCGGACTTGTTGCGATATTGAAGGAGCTTACATCCGCCACCGGCCAACTCGCCCACAAACGCAAGAAGTTCTCCGCTGGAAGAGAAAAAGGCGTCGTCCACGATCGCGTAAAGAGGAGGAAGTTGCAGCATGGGTAACCGAGACTAGCCGCTCCGATCGGACACCAGCGTGTATACGATTCCTGCGCCAACTACCAGCAGATCAACCACGACAAACCAGCCACGCCCAAGGTGGGGAGCTTTCCACCAAACCCAAGGTGAGGGCTAGCGCGACGGCACCGACAGCAAGAGACAGCCCGACAAGAGTCATCGATACCGAGTCTTTAAGCTGACGGAACATTTCCTGCGTCCCCCGCTACCTGGATCAAATTCTACGAAGTCTTCGGAAGAACTAGTGGCCGTTTTTCTTCAGGAATCTCTCAATAAATCCCGTATCAATCTTCCCTGCCCGGAAATCTTCATCCGCCAGAATCTTCCGGTGCAGCGGGATCGTCGTGTACACGCCCTCGACAATAAACATCTCCAGCGCCCGCGCCATACGTGAAACCGCCTCGCTGCGGTCTTTGCCCCGTACAATGAGCTTGGCAATCAGCGAGTCATAATACGGAGGAATCACGCCCTCCGTATAAGCCGCTGTATCCACCCGCACCCCAGTCCCTCCCGGCGGATGAAACGCCGTAATCTTTCCCGCCGACGGCGTGAACTTCTCCGGATGCTCCGCGTTGATGCGGCACTCGATCGCGTGCCCGCGATGCACGATCGGCCCCATCAGCACTTCGCTCATGCGCGCCCCCGCCGCGATCAGGATCTGGCTTTTCACCAGATCAACGTCAGTGACCATTTCCGTCACCGGATGCTCTACCTGAATGCGCGTGTTCATCTCGATGAAATGCAGCCGCCGGTCCTGGTCCATCAAGAATTCGATAGTGCCGGCATTGCTGTATCCGATCGCCGCCAGCGACTTGCACAACACCCCACCGATCTGATCGCGCAGTTCGGGGGTAACCACTGTGGAAGGCGATTCCTCCAGCAACTTCTGATGGCGTCGCTGGATCGAGCATTCGCGTTCGCCCAGGCTCACTACGTTGCCGTGCTCATCGGCCAGCACTTGAAATTCGATGTGCCGGGGATGCTCGACATACTTCTCCATGTAGAGGTCACCGTTGCCGAACGCGCCTGCCGCTTCAGCCTGCGCCGCCTTGAACAGCGCGGGCAACTCCTCTTCGGTGCGGACGATGCGCATGCCGCGCCCGCCGCCTCCGGCCGAGGCCTTCACAATCACGGGAAATCCCACCTGCCGCGCCCATTCCACCGCCTCACCGTCGGACGCGATAATTCCATCCGACCCCGGCAGAATCGGCACACCGGCCCGCTTCATCGCGGCGCGGGCCTTTTCTTTCTCACCCATCAGCCGGGTCACTTCCGGTCGCGGGCCAATGAACTTAATGCCGCTGGTCTCACAGACTTCGGCGAAGTTGGCATTTTCCGCCAGCAGGCCGTAGCCGGGATGCACCGCCTCGACGTTGGCGATCTCCGCTGCGCTAATCACGGCAGGAATATTGAGATAGCTCAGCGCAAGCTGTGGAGGCCCGATACAAATAGCTTCATCGGCAAAACGTACCGGCAGCGAGTTGCGATCAGCCTCGCTATAAATAGCGACCGTGCGGATGCCCAGCTCCTTGCACGCGCAAATCACGCGCAGTGCAATTTCTCCGCGGTTGGCAATCAGAATCTTCTTGAACATTGAAATTCAGCTTTCAGCTGTCAGCTGTCAGCTCTCAGTTACCAATTCTTTCTCGGCGTTAGTAATAGGAAACGATTTTTCCGAAGGAACAAAAAAAGGCGCGGCTCGCGCGCCCCGGCAAGAAATCCAAGATTCACTTCTTCGGCCGGATCACAAACAGTTCCTGCCCATATTCAATCGGCTGCCCGTTAACCGCCAGCTTCTTGACGATCTCCCCGGCAAAGTCCGACTCGATCTCGTTGAGCAGTTTCATGGCCTCGACAATACACAGGACTTGCCCGACCTCCACCAAGTCTCCCGCCTTCACGAACGGAGGTGCCCCCGGCGACGGCGCTTCGTAGAACGTCCCGACAATCGGAGACTTCACCATATGGAGCCCCTCTTCGGGAGCGGGGGCTGCCGCAACCGACGGCGCCGGCGCGGCAGCGGGTACGGCCACCATCGGCACGGCGCCTAATTCAGGCCCGGGTCCCGGCGCCGGAGGCACCGCATAAAACCGCGGCTCCCCATGACTGTGGACAACCGTATGCTCCCCGGCGCGCTTGATCCGGACCTTGACATCGCCGCGCTCCAGCTCAAACTCGGCAATATCTTTTTCGATGAGGAACTCGATTAGCTCTTTCAGCTCTTTTTGATTCATTCGTGTAGGGTTGGACCCTTCGCCACTTCTACCAAACCCGCGCACCGAACCATCCAACAATGGGACCACGGGACAGTCGGGACGCGCGAAGAAGCCGGGCTCGTATCCTTGCCCGGCTGAGAGTTCGATACTAAAGCTCAATCAAACGCTCAAGAAAAGAAGACTAAACTGCCAGAAAATCCTTGCCGGTCGGCGTCATGACTTCACAGCCGCCGGCCGTAACCGCCACCATATCCTCGATCCTCACGCCCCATTTGCCGGGGAAGTATACTCCCGGCTCGATCGTGATGACCATACCGGGCTGCAGGATCTCCCGCTGCCCCTCCGCGACGCGCGGTACCTCGTGAATCTCGAGCCCAACGCCATGCCCCGTCGAGTGCGTAAAATAGCGCCCTAACCCGGCCTTGCGCAATACTTTACGGGCAGCCGCGTCCACCTCGCCTACAGCAATCCCCGGCCGCACGGCGTCAATCGCCGCCTGCTGCGCCTCTTTCACCGCCTGGTAAGCGCGACGAGCGTCCTCAGGAACAGTCCCCACCCACACAGTGCGAGTCTGGTCGGAACAATAACCCGAAAGTATAACACCGAAGTCGCAGACCACGAACCCGCCGGACGCAATCGCCTGTCCGGAAGCCCTACCATGCGGCAGCGCCGACCTCGCTCCAGAAGCAATGATGGTCGGAAACGACATCTCCTCCGCCCCACCCCGGCGCGCCGCCAGTTCCATCTCGGCCGCGACCTCAACTTCTTTCACGCCCGGACGCAGCACCTCAAGAGCCCGCTCGAACAACTTCGCCCCGACGCCAACCGCAGTGCGGATCAACTGTAACTCGTCGCCATCTTTAACCATGCGCGCCCGTTCCACGACGGCCGGCGCATCCTTCAAAGTCACGCCCGAAGGCCGCAGCTTGGTCAGGCGCTTCTTTTCGGCAATGGTGAAGTGCTCGGCTTCGATGCCAATCGTCCAGCCGCTCGCCCGCCTGCGCCGCCCGCCGAGAAAATCGGCCAGGGCCGCCAGCACCGACTTGCGCGCAATCACCACCTTCGCCGCCTTCACCTCTTCATGGGCCTGCGTGTCGTAGCGGACGTCGGTGAAGAAAACGCTCCCCGCCTCCTCCACCAGCAGCAACCCGGCACTCCCGGTAAATCCGCAAAGATATCGGATGTTAGGCAGATGGCTGATCAGGAGGGCATCAAATCGGGTGGTCGCGAGATGCTCCCGCAATTTCTGCTGGCGCGCCTGGAAATCCATTACGCCGAGTGTAACAGGCGGGTGAGGGATATCAGCCGTTCTCCACGGAAAGATCCGCCGGTCTAGCGGTAGGTGAACGCCTGGGCTAGGGAAGGTCGAGGTCAAGAGCTATAGATATCAGCCAGGTTTCAGAGAGCATCAAAAACTACGAGAAAGAGCCGGCGTGAGCACCCCTCGGTCTGGGACAGTGTGTAGGTTTTGCCAATCGGTGGGCTGGGCACACACAAATCGATGCGACGATTTAGCGAAGATTATTCAGCAGGACGACATCGCTGGTTGTGCTGCCCCGTGTGAACAGCAACTGTTTTCGATCCAGGGACCAGTTGAACCGGAAGATCTCGCCGGACGTGAAGGTGGTCAGCTGGAACGGTTTTCCTCCGGAGATCGGCTGCTGCCAGAGGTTGGTCGCACCGTTCCGCGTCTGGAGGAACTGCAGAGCCCTGCCGTCCGCGGACCACGAAAGGGACATTTCACCGAAGACGCTCCCGGGAGCGTTCAGTACGCGGGGTGGCGCATCCCCGTCCGCTGAAATGACTGCCAGCTTCATTTTCGGCACTGGTTGGTACTCTTCGAACGGGTACGCGAGGAGTTTCCCATCGGGTGAGATGGCGAGGTTGCCGATCATTCCATCTTCGAGAACGTCGGCGATCTTGGAAGACGGGCCACCCTCGATCGCCGTTCGCAATATTTTCTGAGGCGGGCCCATTTGATGCCAGTAAACATAATGGCCGTCCGGGCTACAGGCTTCCGACCATCCCACGTCACCGGCGGCCAGACTGGTCGGGTTCGCGCCTTCCAGGTCGACGCGGAGCAAATCGGTGGAGTTCGCGGTTTCCGTGGTGAACAGGACGAAGCGCCCGCACGCGACCGGGATTTCCACGTTCGACGCGTCGAAGAATACCTTGAGCTGACTTCCATCGGGATTGAGAATCCAGATATCGCCATCGCGGCTTCTGACCAGAATCCGTCCATCGGGCATTCCGGCAACGCTCAGCATGGAGAGCTCTCCCGAAGTAATCTGCCGGGCGGCGTGCAAGTCGGTCGCAGGGGCCACCCAGATATTCGAGACTATGCTGGTAGTCACCGTGGCCACCGTCTTAAGGTCGCGCGTGGCATCAATTTGCCAATCGAAGTCGGCGAGATCACTGCGTACAAGCCGCGGGACTCCCTGGGGATAAGAAATAGTCCAAAGCTGCCGATGCTCCCTGCGATCGCTGAGCACCAGCAGAACGCCGTCGCCTTCCGGCAGCCACAGCGGACGTCCGATTTCCGCGGGGCTCGAGAACAATTCCTTCACATTGCCGGTTTCAGCGGAAATCGTCTCCAACCCGTAGCGGACTGGGTTGAGCCGTGCAACCGCAACTGCGATGGCCCGCCCATCCGGCGACCAGGTCGCACCCGTTTGATAACCGGCAAACGTGTCGCGCAGGCTCATGAGCAGGTGATCGCCGCTTCCGTCGGCGTTGGCAATCCGGACTTCCGTTTCGTTTCTGGTCTCGACACCTCGTGTAAACACAAACTGTGCGCCATTGGGCGAGAAGCTGACTGGAGAATCAATGTCTTTGATCAGCAGGCGGGCTTGCCCGCCAAGCGAAGGCATAGAGTACAAGTACTTGATGCCGGGCTCGTCGTCGAGTTCGCGGACAAAATAAATGTAGTTGCCATCGGGCGTGAACGTGATGCCGTCAAAGCCGGGCGCATCCGGCGCCAGAATCTGGACGTCGCTGCGGGTCGCAACCTGACGCAGCCACAAACCTTGCTTGTCTCCGACGCGCAGGGCATGAACCACGTAACGGCCATCGGGCGAGATCGCCACGTAGGTGGCATTGCCGCTGTCCGTCAGTTTCGTGATCTCCACCTTCTCCGCGCTCAGCGCGTGACTGCGTGACTTCCAGCGAGACATCCCCAGCGCGGCGACGACCAGCAGGGCAGCCACACCCGTCAGCAGGACGGGGAGATATCTCCGCTTGCGTTCTTGTCCGGCGACCGTACTAGAGGAAACCGAAGACGCGTTCGCGTCGGCGATCTGTGGAGGCATCGCCAGGCCGCCATTTGTGACCGGAGCTATAAAGCGGTAGCCGCGGCGTGGGATAGTCTCGATGAAAGTAGGATTTTGCGCGGAGTCGCCTAACGCGTAGCGCAATTTCTTGATCGCCGTGTCGAGACCGTCGTTAAAATCGACAAAAGTCCCGTCCGGCCAAAGCTGCTTGCGTACTTCCTCGCGCGTGACTACTTCTCCAGGCCGCTCCAGCAGCATGGCGAGGATGCGAAAGGGCTGCTCCTGCAGCGGAATCCTGCGACCGCGCCGGTAGAGCTGGCCGGAAGACGGGTCGGCCTCGAACAGGCCAAAACCCAGGCGGGAGTGCCCATTGGACAGAGATGCCACAACCACCACCCCCAGAACGCGCCGGGAAGTGTACCACATTTTGTGCAAGTCGGGAGGGCGGAAAAGTTCGGGAGCGCCGCTAATCCCGCACCAAGAAAAGAGTTCGGAGTTCAGCCAGAGTCCGGCGACACTCCGGTTGACGCGGTGGAGAGAATCGAGCAATCTCGCCTGCGATTCGCGGTCGGCACCACCGCGGGCGCGAGCGACCGCGAGCTTTCGAAGGCACACATCCGCGGGGAGATTCTTGCATGCATTTGCCTACGCGAAATTCAATCTTCATCTTTGCCCTCGTCTTGCTCTCCGTGACAGCGATTCCGGCTCGATCGGCGGGGAAGGACAATCAGGACAAGAAACCAGCGCACCATCATTACAAGGTCGTCGACTTGGGCACCTTCGGCGGCCCCTCGAGCTACTTCAACTCTCTCAGTGTTACCGATGTATTTTTATTCGGCACGGTGTTTTACAACATCGCCCAGGTACGCAACTCGAAAGGCGTCTTTGTGGGGTTCGCCGAGACCTCCGCTCCGGATCCCTATCCCGGGTTTTGTTATTTGCCGGACTGTTTTGTGGCACACGCCTTCCAATGGAAAAACGGCATCCAGACCGACCTGGGGGCCCTTCCGGGCGGCGCCAGCAGCGCGGCCTTCTGGATCAATGCGAAGGGGTGGATTACCGGCAACTCCGAAAACGGAGAGACCGATCCATTGATCCCTGGCGTGCCAGAAATCCGGGCGGTGCGATGGAAGGACGGGCAGATCAGGGATCTGGGAACGCTGGGAGGGAGTACAAGTTTCGCTCAGGCCATCAACAATCGGGGCCAGATTACCGGACTCGCGCTGAACGGCATCTCCGACCCCTACTCGTACTACTACGTGTTCCTTTATGGATTCTCCAACGGAAGTCAAACTCGGGGATTCTTCTGGGATGAAAAGGATGGGATGCAGGACATCGGCACTTTGGGTGGCCCTGACGCTTTTCCGAGCCTGATCAACCAGCGCGGACAAGTCGCCGGATTTTCGTATACAAATTCCATTCCGAATTCCACGCCTCCTTTCGTTCCAACCTTTCATCCGTTCCTCTGGGAAAAGGGAAAAGGGATGAAGGATCTCGGCAGCTTGGGGGGAACTCAAACGGCGTCGGTAAACGGTCTCAATGAACGTGGTGAAGTGGTCGGCGGACTTCTGTTGCCCGGGGATGTAATCAACCATCCTTTCCTGTGGGACGGGGAAAAACTCACTGACTTGACCGCGCCGCCGTTCTCAGCAACGGGAAAAGGCGAGGCTAGGTGGATCAACGAGGCCGGAGAAGTTGTGGGTAATGCCGAGCTTAGTGGCTCGTGTGATGGTCTGGGACTCCGGATGCACGCTTTCCTCTGGAGGAACGGAGCGATGACAGATCTCGGGAAGATCGCCGGAACCCCCAACAGTCAGGCCGACTTCATCAACTCTAAGACGCAGATTGTGGGGGGCTCTTGGTCATGCGACACCTCCGTTCTTAACGCATTTCTGTGGGAAGACGGATCCATAGTCGACTTGAACACCTTGATTCCTCCCGATTCCCCACTTTACTTGTACTGGGCACCGTTCATCGATGATCGAGGGGAGATCGGCGCGTTTGGAACACTTCCCGACGGCGATTCACACGCGGTTTTGGTGATGCCGTGCGATGAGAATCATCCCGCCGTCGAGGGCTGTGACTACAGCATGGTGGACACTCCAGCGGCGGTGCCTCTAACCAGTTTCGCGGTTCGCAAACGATCCAGGCGCGCGTGGGCCCCATCCCTCATGCGCCGGATGGGCCGGTACCGCTTACCCGGCCCCGCATTGGGCCCAAAGAATTAGCCAGCTCGGAAGGAAACGGAGAGGAGACGCGACATGAAATCCAAAACATTCCAAATCATTTTCGTTATCGGAGCCGTAGTGTTTGCCTTGGCAATGCCGATTCGGCTGGCCGCGCAGGGTCACCGCCAGCAAAATTCATCGTTACCTCGTTATCTGGTCACCGACCTCGGCCCGACTCAGTCGTTCGCGGAAGGCATTAACAACAGAGGACTGGTGGCGGGCACTGCGCGCTTGGCTGACGGAGTGACCCAACATGCCTTCTTTTGGCAAAAAGGAATACAGACCGACCTCGGCACCCTTGGCGGGCCGAACAGCTCGGCCTTTTTCAAGCCCAGTGAGCACGGACAGGTAGCCGGGAATGCTGAAACTTCAACCCCTGACCCGCTAGGCGAGGACTTCTGCGCATATGGTACCCACCTCGTCTGTACTGGATTCGTTTGGCAGAACGGAGCCATGGTCCCGCTGGCCACGCTGGGGGGCAACAACAGCTGGGCCACTGGCGGCGTGAACAACCGAGGCCAGGTGGGCGGAACGGCGGAGGACAGCACGCTCGATCCGACGTGCTCGAACGCCGCTTACCAAGCCAGACCGGTCATTTGGGAAAAAGGAATTGTTCGAGGGCTGCCGCCGCTTCCCGGCGACCCGGATGGATCAGTTTCAGGGATCAATGATCGCGGTCAAGCCGTCGGAGTGACGACCGATTGCGTAGCATCGCCTACCATCTTCCACGCGGTGCTATGGCGAGCTGGCACGATCACCGATCTCGGTGGTTTCGGGGGTTCACTAAACAATTCGGCGAATGGAATCAACAGCCGAGGGCAGGTAGTCGGAGTCTCCGATCTGCCGGGGGATACAAGCTTCCACGCTTTTCTTTGGGAGAACGGCGCCATGACCGATCTTGGCACGCTGTACGGATTACCAAGCAGCTGGGCTTTCGGAATTAACGACGAAGGTCAGATCGTGGGCATGGATTGTGACGCCAACTTTGACTGCGGCGCCTTTCTTTGGCAAGACGGCACGATGACTGATCTTAACCTGCTTCTTCCTAACAACACACCTTGGAATTTGATCGTCGCCACCAACATCAATGCTCGTGGAGAAATCGTTGCCACGGCCGAAAATAACGGATTCCATACTGTTCTGCTTACGCCGTGCGACGAGCGACACGCTCAGGATGAAGGATGTGAGGAGCAAGACCTCGCGGCAACCCCGCCCCCAGCCCGCGAACGCTTTAGGACCACTCTCCCTGGAAGGGACCGCCAGTTGCTTTGGCAGCGGCTGGGGCTTCGCTATCACATTCCGATCTGGGAGAGGCAGCCGAACGGGAGCAAAGCTTGGCCTCGCTAAGGCCGGGCAACCCACACGCGCCCTGTTGTGGGCAAGCCGACGATAACTAAGGGGTTTGCTGCATGCAGGCCATGGGGCACTATTCCCGTCGACAGTTCGAGAACTTGAATTGCCAACTAGATGATGCAGGCCTCATCCCGCGCGCTGTTGTTGTTGGTGCTACGAGCACTCTAGTTATCGAGGAGGGCAGCCATGAATAAATATTTCTCACTCGTGGTTTGCGGCGTGCTCCTTTTGGCTGCCTGCGGCGGATCACCGACTGCTAGTGTGTCAGTCAATGGATCACCCACGACTACTTTGTCAGTTCCCAGCATTTCGTTCGGGGATCAGGTTGTCGACACAGCCAGCGCTGTGCACGCTATCACGTTGAGCAACACTGGTTCGGCAGAACTCAGCAACGTAGGGATTGCGGCGGCGCCCCCTTTTACTCAGACAAACACGTGTGGATCGAGCCTTGCGGCCGGTGCAACCTGTACGATCAACGTGACCTTTGATCCTACAACCGAGGGCGACTTCACCAATAACCTTTCCATTACCGACAACGCGAAAGGCAGCCCGCAGACGGTAGCGCTCAGCGGGACTGGCGTTGGTCAGCCGCCGGCTTGCGGTTCTTATGGGGCGGAATGCGGTCCCGGCCTACCTCTTTGTTGCGCTGCCCCTCGCGGCCACCATTCCTACTGCAGTAACCCAACTGGCTTTGGGACTTGCGTGGAAGAGTAGGTAATTCCCGCATCCCGTGGGCGTCTCGCATGACGTGCTTCCTTATTACTCTCCCGACGGCACAAGGATTGTATTCGGCAGTGACCGCATGAGCACGGAGGGCACCCTGGACCTTTTTGCCATCAACGCAGACGGCTCGGGCCTCACGCGCATCGCGACCGGAATAACGGTCGGCGGATGCGTCGACAAGAACTGCGTGTCAACCCCGCCTGGGGCAGGAAGCCGTAGCGGACCTTCCTCGGCACACCGCTGCAACGGCATCGACCACCGAGAGGACTCGAGAACTAAGCGCCTCGGGAGTTTCCGCCTCGAAACTTGCCCAAACGCAAAACCGCCGTCCTGACAGGTTCTTCAGGACGGCGGCTTCAATCTTCGAACTCGCTGCTAGGTCTGACGCTGTTACGTCTGAATAATTCGCGGCGTGATGAAGAAAATCAGCTCCTGGTTGGCGGTCGTAACCTGCGTGTGCTTGAACAGGTTGCCCAGGTATGGAATATTACCGAGCAACGGCACCTGCGAGATGTTGATCGAGTTCTGCGTCTGAATTACGCCGCCGATCACCACCGTCCCGCCATCGGTCACCAGCACCTGCGTGGTGGCCTGCTGCGTGATCAGTTCCGGGTTGCCCTGCACTTCCTGACCGAAGTTGGGCGTCGTGTTTTCGACGTCGACGTTCAGGAAGATGGTGTTTTCCGAGGTGATCTGTGGAGTCACCGTCAAGCGCAGGAACGCGTCAACGTAGGTCACAGTCGGAGGACCACCCAACTGCGCCTGGGTCACGATCGGAACGCGCACGCCCTGTTTCACCAGAGCTTGAATGTTGTTCTGAGTTACGACTCGCGGACGGGAAAGCACTTTCAGCAAGCCGCGCGACTCGGCCAGCGAGAGGATCGCATCAATTCGCACCGTGTTGCTGGCGCTGACGAAGCTCAAGCCGCTCGAAGGCGCCGTCGATCCCAGGTTCGAAAACAACGGAATCGAAGATCCGGTCGTACCCGCGCCGGTTCCCGGTACGGTGATGTAGCCGGGAGTAAGTCCGCCGACCGTGGTCGGAGAAGCCCCCGCAGCCTGGTTTCCGCCGATCGCGCTGTGGCCGTTACCCCAGCCAAAGCCGAACTGCGTGCCGATGTCGCGCGCGAACGACCGGGTTGCCGCCACCACTCGGGCTTCGATCTCAACTTCCTGCGTCTTGCGGTCCAGTTGCGTCAGCAGGCGGTCGATGATGGGAAGCGTCTTCGGAATATCGTTGACGATAACGGCGTTGGTGCGATCGTCCGCCACCACATCGCCGCGCAGCGAGAGGAATTTCTTAACCGTAACAATAACGTCCTTCGCCTTGGCGTAGCTCAGGAAGCGCGTCACCGAGACCTTTTCGACGGCCAGGGTTTCGGAATCAATCTGCGCCCGGCGGGCGTCGGCTTCATGCTTCAGCGTCTCCACCGTGGCGATGCGCAGAACATTGCCTTCCAGTTCGCGCGCCAGGTCGTTGTTCTTGAGTACGATGTCCAGCGCCTGGTCCCACGGCACGTCATCGAGCACTACCGTCAGCGAACCGTGCACGTTCGGATCGAGCACCACGTTCAGCCCGCTGATTTCGTGAATCAGCCGGAAGAAGTCTTTCAGGTCGACATCTTTCAGGTTGACCGAGATCGGCTCGCCCGTATACTTCGGCCCGGTCGAGGCCGGCGCTTGCCCGGACTGAGCTTTTTGCTCGGCCGCCAGATTCACCGCGGGAGTAATCGTGGGAGCCTGATTCTGAGCCTGGGCTGCGTTGGCACTGACGGGAAGCAGTTCCGCGGCCGTCTTGTCGGAGAACCGCGCTGCCGCCTCCTGAGCCCGCACCGTGGGCTCATCCGCCGCGTTTTCGTTCTTCACATCTTTCACGTCGGTCGAAACGTTCTTGGCCTGATAGGCAGGCTGGACGACGACAAAGTCTGCGGGAGCAGTCGAATCCTTCGCATCCGCTTTGGTCGCGGGCGTGGTCGCCGCGCTGGCAGCAACCGGCGCGCTGACGGCTACCGTCTTGGTCTCCGCAGCAGCCTTGGCCACCGCGTTGGCGTGCAGGGTCAGCACCAGCTTCCCTGCAGGGCCCGGCGTCAACTCGTATGCGCAAGCCTGGTCGAGGTCGACGACGATGCGCGTGGTCGGATGCGTCTGTCCATCCGTGCCAATGCGCACACCCTTGACCCCATCCGCGCCCACGGCGATGTGGGTCCTTCCGGTCGCCATTACGGTCTCCGGCAGATCCACCACCACGCGAGCGGGCGAGTCCAGAGTACTGAGCTTCGGCGACAAGGTGCCGCGCGAGCTCATCTCGACCCGGATGTCGTCCGTGCCCCGGACTACGTTGACTCGATCGAGTTGGTTCGGGGTCTGCGCCGCCGCAGCCGCCAC
>DATHQJ010000250.1:0-1734 GCA_035482825.1 Binatus sp. (SeqCode)
GGCTTCGTTCCAGCCCAGGTGGCGGAACATCATCACGCCCGACAAAATCACCGAACCGGGATTGATGACGTCTTTATCGGCGTATTTGGGGGCCGTCCCGTGGGTGGCTTCGAAGATGGCGTAGCCGTCGCCGATGTTCGCGCCGGGGGCAATGCCGAGACCGCCCACCTGCGCTGCGCAGGCGTCGGAAATGTAGTCGCCGTTCAGGTTGGGGCAGGCCAGCACAGAATACTCGTCCGCCCGCGTCACCACCTGCTGGAAGATGGAGTCGGCGATGCGGTCGTTGATCATGATTTTTTTCTTCCACGCGCCTTTGCCATGAGTGGCATAGATGCTGTCGAGCACTTGCTGCACTTCTTTTTCCACCGACTGGCGGAAGGCGGGCGGAGCGAATTCCATCCCGGGTTCAACCAGTTCGGCATTCTGTGCAACGGTGAGATTCGCGTTCTTGTCTTTGTTGTCGAGGATCCAGCTCTCGCGCTCGGTGACCACCTGGCCGCGGAATTCTTCAATCGCCAGTTCGTATCCCCACTTGCGGAAGGCGCCCTCAGTAAACTTCTGGATGTTGCCTTTGTGCATCAGGGTGACGGTCTTGCGTCCCGATTCCAGCGCGTGCTGGATGGCCATGCGCACCAGTCGCTTGGTTCCGGTCACCGAAATCGGCTTGACGCCCACGCCGGAATCCAGGCGCACTTGCTTCTTGCCGCCCTTGAGCATGTCTTTGTTGAGGAACTCGATCAGCTTGGCGCATTCGGGAGTTCCCTGCTCCCACTCGATGCCGGCGTAGACGTCTTCGGTATTTTCGCGGAAGATGACTACGTCCATGCGCTCGGGATGCTTCACCGGCGAGGGCACGCCCTTGTAATACTTCACCGGGCGCACGCAACAATAGAGGTCCAGAATCTGCCGCAGTGCAACATTCAGAGAGCGGATCCCGCCGCCCACGGGAGTGGTCAGCGGGCCTTTGATGGCGACTCGAAATTCGCGAATCGCATCGACGGTATCGTCGGGCAGCCAGTTATCGAACTTTGCCTTGGCTTTTTCCCCCGCAAAAACTTCGTACCAGGCCACGCGGCGTTTGCCTCTGTAGGCTTTTTCTACCGCAGCATTGAATACGCGCAGAGAAGCCTTCCAGATGTCGCGCCCGGTGCCATCACCCTCGATGAAGGGGATGATTGGATTGTCCGGAACGTCGTACTTGCCGGCCGCATAGCCGATCTTTTTTCCGTCTGCCGGGATTGCCACACCGTTATAAGTGCCCGCCATCTTTCTCCTCCAATAGGATCAACGCCTGATGTCTGGGATGAAACCAACAATTATAGAGAATTCGCGAAGAAGCCGATAGCAACATTCCTGGCTCGCCGGGTTGCCGAGTGTGGATCGGACGCGATTGCTAGTCGGAGTTTACGAAAGAAATCTCGAAAGGGGTTATAGTCAGCGGTAGTAAGCGAATCGTGCAGTTGGAGGAAATCATGAGATCCGCTCTTATCGTGATGCTCCTGGCAGTATCCGCATTTGCCCAGCGAGAGTCAGGCCCTCTGGCGGCGGCATGCGGTCCAAAGAGCATCAGCTTCAACGCGAAGCCCGACGAGTCCCAGCACACACAGGCGCAGCCCGAACCCGGCAAGGCGCTCGTTTACTTTATCCAGGACATTGGCGAGGTGAACTGCTTCGGAGGCTGTATTACGACAAAGATCGGGCTGGACGGAACATGGGTGGGCGCTCACCAGAACA
>DATHQJ010000251.1:0-9748 GCA_035482825.1 Binatus sp. (SeqCode)
ACCGGCGTTTCTGGTACCCTCAAGAGTCAGATTCCCTCATTTCAGAAAGATTAGAAATGTATGCCTGATAACAGTTTCGACGTCGTCAGCAAAATCGACCTGAACGAAGCCTCGAACGCCATTCAGCAGGCGCTCAAGGAGATTCACACTCGCTTCGACCTGAAGGATTCGAAATCGAACATCGAACTCGAAAAGGACGCCATCGTGCTGCACTCCGCCGACGAATACAAGCTGAAGGCGGTGAACGATGTCCTGCAGCAAAAACTGGTGAAGCGCGGAGTTTCGCTCAAGGGCCTGACCTACGGCCCGGTCGAACCCGCGGCGGGAGGGACCGCCAAGCGCAAGATCACGATGCAGCAAGGCATCGCCATCGAAAAAGCGCGCGAGATCGTGAAGCTGGTCAAGGACTCGAAGAAGAAAGCGCAGGCGTCGATTCAAGGCGATCTAGTGCGCATCAGCAGCAAAGATCGCGACACGCTGCAGGAAACCATTGCCCTGCTGAAGGGGCACGATTTCGGGATTGATTTGCAATTTACGAATTACAGAACGAACTAAATACGACGTCAGACCTTGGACCTCGGACCTCAGACAACTCCTGAAGTCCGAGGTCTGAAGTCCGAGGTCCGAGGTCCGAGGTCCGAGGTCTGATTCACTTGAGCGCATCGGCCGCCATTAACGGAAAGGAAGTATTCGACCTGCTGCGGGACGACCTCGCCGCACTGGAGGGCGAGTTCGGCCGCGACACTGTCTCGGGCGTGCAGGCCATCACCGAGATTGGAGAATATCTGCGCAACGGCGGAGGCAAGCGAATCCGGCCGGCGCTCTTGCTGCTGTCCGCGAAATTGCTCGACTACCAGGGTCAGGGCGCGGTTCGACTGGGCGCGGTCGTAGAAATCATTCATACCGCGACCCTCGTCCACGACGACATCATTGACGAAGCCAAGACGCGGCGCGGACGTCCCGCGGCCAACACCCAGTGGGGCAATTCCAAATGCGTGCTCGCCGGCGATTGGCTCTACATGCAGGCTTTCAAGATTGCTGTGCAGGAGCGCAACTTCCGCATCCTCGACACGCTGATCGAACTCACCCAGCAGATGGTCGAGGGCGAACTTCTGCAGATGGAAAAACTGGGCAAGTCGATTACGCTCGACGAGCACTTCGATCTGATCTTTCGCAAGACCGCCTGCCTGTTTTCCGTCTGCATGCGGCTGGGAGCGATTCTTGGCGGCGCAACACTGGAGCAGGAAGCGGCGCTGGGCCAGTACGGGCACGATCTTGGGATGGCGTTTCAGATTGTCGATGATGTGCTCGACCTGACCGCGTCGGAAGACGTCTTGGGCAAGCCCGTGGCCAGCGACCTGCGCGAAGGCAAGGCCACGATGGCCGTGATCCACGCGCTGGAGCGCTGCACTCTGGACGAGCGGTCGAAGATCGAAACCGTGCTTCACCATGGAGCCTTCAATGGCGTGACTCATGGCGAGATTCTGGAAATCCTGCGACGCTACGGATCGCTGGAGGCCGCGACCGCTCGGGCCGCGCGCTACGCCGAATCGGCCAGCCGCGCGATTTGTACTTTTCCTGACTCGGAAATCAAGCGGGCCTTGCTATGGGCTCCGGAGTTTGTGGTGGCACGAGAGAAATAACTCAGGGCGTGTAACGAATCCCCGCGCGGCAAGGGCGATCCTGGTTTTTGCTGAACCCTTTCCCCGCCCTGCAGAATCAAACGTCTACTTGGGTCACGTTCCGCAGCACCCGTATCCCAAGGACCGTCTATGACTGACCTGTTCTCGATGATGGCGCGTCACGGCTATGCCCTGACTTTTGCGCTGCTGCTGGCCGAGGCGCTTGGCCTGCCTTTCCCGGCGGCGATCGCTTTAGTGGCGGCCGGAGCGGCCACCGCAGCGCACACTCTTTCGGCTCCGGCAGTTCTTCTAACCGCGATGGTCGCGCTTCTGATCGGCGACACCGCACAATTCTGGCTAGGGCGCTACACCGGCTGGGCTCTCCTCGGTTTTCTTTGCCGCCTGTCGATGAACCCCGAGACGTGCATTCTTCGTTCCGCCGAATCGTTTTACAAACGCGGCAAGATCACGCTCGTCATTGCCAAGTTCATTCCCGGGGTCAACACCATGGCGGCGCCGCTGGCGGGCAGCATGAAGATGCGCTACGGACAGTTTCTGCAGCTGGATTTTGCCGGAGCGTTACTGTACTCGTTTACTTACCTCTCGGTGGGCTACCTGTCTCGCGATTTTCTTGCGGCCACCTTGACCGGGTTTCACCAGGCGGGACGCGCCATGAGAATTGTGATCGTCGCCGCAGTCGTCATCTATGCGATTTACCGTGGCACGCAATTCCGCAAGTATAAGAAGTACCGCATCATGCCGCGGGTGCAGGTGCAGGAACTGGCCGCGCGTCTGGCTTCGGAAGACGGGGATCGCGTGCTGATTGTCGACGTCCGCAGCCACGGCTATTACGATATCGGCGGCGAGCGCATCAAAGGCTCGATCCGCATCGAGCCCAACAATCTCGACGAAGAGATCAAGAATCTCTCCAAAGACAAGGACATTTACCTGTACTGTACTTGAGCGCGCGAAGGCACAAGCGCCCGGGTGGCGCATCTACTGCAGGAAAAAGGATTCAACACGTTCGTGATCGTCGGCGGATTGACCGCCTGGCGCAAGGCCGGACAACCACTGGAGTCGATTCCAAAGAACGATCTAATCAAGCTGCCGACGTTCTCATAGCGTCGATTACCGTCCACATCATGCGCCGAATTGCCGCAGGTGATGGTCCATGTGTTTGTACATGCCGCGGCTCCAGTCCGGCGGAGCGAGTGGACCAAAGAACGGGTGCGGATGCCGGGTGCACTGCGCTTCTCCGCCGTCGTGAAACTGGCGCACGCAGAGTTTGAGGCGTGCCTGCTCGCGCAAGAAATCACGTTGATCCGACACTACAAGTTTCGGGTCTGTGGGGCTGCTCCGCGAGAATGGTTTCTCGTTAGTATAGATTGGCTTAACGAACGGGCCGAGCATTCTTCCGATGAACAGGCGCGGCGGATTGAGCCGTCCTGAGGCCATATCGAGCGCCGCGGAACAATGCGCCATCATCTGCGCCACGTCCATCTTCCCCCACTGGCGCTGGGTTGCAGGCTGCAGCGTGTCGATGCGGGCGATAACCTCGTCAACGGCTTCTTGCTGGAAGAGATTCTTCATGCCTCCCTCCGCTGGGGTGGCCCGGGCCACAGGAACTTGATCGCCAACTCTATCGGCAAAAATCATAGCACCGTCGTGCCACGTCCTTCGCGGCATATAAATCCCCCGGGCAAAGATCGCCGGTGGTAGGATTGTCCAGCCTTGCCGCCAGCTTTTCCCGCCATGACTTCTCCGACAACCCGCGAAGCGCCCAGCAGCGCGCGCATGAACGGCGTCCTCTTCCTGCTGAGCCTGTCGGTGCTCATCAATTACATCGACCGCAGCAATCTGGCGATTGCCGCGGAGTTGATCAAGCACGAAATATTCATCTCGGATTGGCAAGAGGGCCTTCTGCTGGGAGCCTTCTTCTGGACCTACGCATTGATGCAGATTCCAGCAGGCTGGCTGGTCGACCGCTTCGATGTGAAGTGGGTCTTTGCGGCTGGCTTCTTCGTGTGGTCTGCTTCGACGGCGATTACCGCGCTTTTGCACGGGTTCGTGGCACTGTTGATCATCCGTGTGATTCTGGGTCTCGGCGAGTCGATCGCATTTCCGTCGTGCGGCAAAATCCTGGGCACTTACTTCAAAACGCGCCACCGGGGCTTTGCCAACTCCATGCTCATGGTTGGTTTGGCGCTCGGCCCTGCACTCGGAATGTGGGTGGGAGGACGAGCCGTCGGACGTTTTGGATGGCGGCCGTTTTTTCTCCTGCTCGGCCTGGCGGGTTTGCTCTGGCTCCCGCCGTGGTTCGCGTGGATGCCGCGCAGGAGGGACACTCCTACCTCTCCTACCGCGTCTCCCGGTAAAACGGCCGGCGTGCTCGACATTCTGCGGCAGCGCTCCGCGTGGGGCACTTGCATCGGACAGGCCTCCATTAATTACTACCTGTATTTCCTGGTGACGTGGTTGCCGTCTTATCTGCTGCGCGGACGGCATCTTTCCCTGCGCGATGTTGCCAATGCCGGCGGAATGCTCTTCCTGATTTCCGCGATTTCATCCGCCGCCAGCGGAAAACTTTCAGACCGCTGGGTCCACGCGGGAGCGTCTCCCACATCGGTGCGCAAGGGCATGATGCTCTTCGGCCACGTGGGCATTGGCATCTCACTCGCTCTTTCAGTAGTGGCGACTGGCCCTCTGTTCGTCGCGACACTGGCCTTCACCGGAGCGTTCTTAGGGATCAGCGTCTGCAACAGTTGGTGCATCTCGCAGATTCTGGCTGGGCCGCGTATGGTGGGCCGTTGGGTCGGCGTGCAAAACTTTGTCGGAAATCTTGGCGGCGCCGTCGCTCCCGTGCTCACGGGATTCCTGCTCGGTCGCACCCATTCCTACGATTGGCCATTCCTGATCACCGCCGCCGTAGCCTGGATTGGCGGCCTCGCTTGGTGGTTCGTGGTCGGCCCTCTGGAAGAAGTGAACTGGGAGGCGAAGCGGGGCGCTCTTTCCATTCCCGACTACCCTGCGGCCGAATCGGCGCGTCCGTAATACACTGAGTTGATGCCGCGCGAAATCGAAATCAAATTTCAAGTCGAGGATCTGCGGGCTCTGACTCGCACTTTGCGCGCGGCGGGATTTCGTCTAGTTACCCCTCGCACGCACGAGATGAATACCCTCTACGATCTGCCCGGCGAAATCTTGCGGGCGCGAAAACAACTGCTGCGGCTGCGGAAGTATGGCTCAGTGTGGACGCTGACTCATAAGAGTGGTCGAAAGCGAGGCCGCCACAGTAGCCGCGTAGAGCTGGAAACTGGCGTCACTGACGGAAAGAAGATGGATGCGATCCTGCGAGGTCTGGGATACGCGCCAACCTTCCGCTACGAGAAATTCCGCGCCGAATGGACCGATGGCAAGGGGCAGGTGGTCGTAGACGAGACCCCGATCGGCAATTTCTGCGAGATCGAGGGTCCCCCACGATGGATCGACGCGACCGCGGAAAAGCTGAGAGTGAACGCCGGGGATTACATCACGAAAAACTATGCAACGCTGTTTGCCGACTGGAAGCTGGAGACGAAGAGTCCAGCGGAAGAAATGACGTTCAAAGCCGTGAGGCAATAGGACCGGGGCGCCCCCAGTTCGTTATTAACGAGCTACGCGCCGTGGCACTTCTTATACTTCTTGCCTGACCCGCAGGGGCAAGGATCGTTCCGCCCCACTTTTTCCTGGCCACGGACGACCTGTTGAACCTGCGGCGTTTCGCCTCCGCCGGCCATGCGCGCTTGCTCCAGTTCGCGGCGCTTACGGCGCATGAAGGCTTCTTCCAGCTCATCGGCGGAAGTTGAAACCATCTTCGGAGGACGCCGGCCGTTGCCATCTCCGCCACGCTGCGCGGGAACTGGGGAATCCGGACTCGGTCCCGTCGGGCCGGGCGGTGGACCGCCGCTGCCATCGCCCGCAGCGGGTCCACCGGGGTCGGTCCGCGGCCGCTCCAGAATCTGCATCAGGTAAAGATATTTGACCGTGTCTTCCTGGAAGCGCTGCATCATCGCTTCGAACATGTCGAACGATTCTTTCTTGTACTCGACCAGCGGATCATGCTGCCCATATCCACGAAGCCCGATGCCTTCCTTCAGGTGATCCATGCTGAGCAGGTGATCTTTCCATTGCTGGTCGATCACGCTCAGCATGATCATGCGCTCGTGATGGCGCATGCCCTCGGGGCCAATGAGTTTTTCCTTGGCGTCGTAACGCTCTTTCAGCTTGTCGAAAATCGCGTCGCCGAGTTCCTGCCGGTTCAGCTCATCGGCCTTCACGCCTTCGGCAAGAAAATCCACGCCGAACCGCGTAAACACCGCGTCTTTCAGCCCCTTGATGTTCCAGTCCGCGACGTGAACCTTGGCCGGGCAGTATTCCTCCAGCAGTTCGGCGAGAATCGCCGAAACATAATCTTCGAGGATGAGTTCCTTCTGCTCGGTGCCTTCGAGCAAGCGGCGACGCAAGCCATACACCGCCTCACGCTGCTTGTTCATCACGTCGTCGTACTCGAGCAGATGTTTGCGGGATTCGAAGTGTTGGCCCTCCACCGCCTTCTGCGCCGTCTCGATGCGGCGGGAAATCATTTTGGACTCGATGGGCACGCCCTCTTCCATCCCCAACCTCTGCAGCAGGGTCGAGATCCACTCCTTGGCGAAGATGCGCATCAGGTCATCTTCAAGCGCCAAATAAAATCGCGAGGAGCCGGGATCGCCCTGGCGTCCAGCGCGCCCGCGCAACTGGTTATCGATGCGCCGCGACTCGTGCCGCTCGGTGCCGAGAATGTGCAGTCCGCCGACCGCGGTCACTTGATCGTGCTCGATGTCAGTCTGCGCCTTGTATCGGGTGAAGGCCTCGGTCCACCTGTCGGTGGGCACCGTGTACTCGTTGCCGTTGTAATAGAAGATGGAAGTGATCCCATCCTCCTGCGGCCCTTCGATCTTGCCCTGGGCCACGCGCAACTGCTGCGCGATTCCCTTCTTCACCAGTTCCTGCTTGGCCATGAATTCCGGATTGCCACCGAGTAAGATGTCGGTGCCGCGGCCAGCCATGTTGGTCGCGATCGTGACCCGGCCCTTCCGCCCGGCCTGGGCGACGATTTCGGCTTCGCGCTCATGAAACTTGGCGTTGAGCACGACGTGATCCTTGAGCCCTTTTTTCTTCAGCAACTCAGAGAGCCGCTCGGATTTTTCAATCGAAGTAGTGCCGACCAGCACGGGCTGACCCTTGGCATGGAGTTGCTCGATCTCGTCCGCGGCCGCGAAGTATTTTTCTTTTTCCGTGCGGTAGACGATGTCAGGGTGCTCCAGCCGCAGCATCTGTTTGTTAGTCGGAATCACCACCACTTCCAGCTTGTAGATCTTGTCGAACTCGGCGGCTTCCGTTTCCGCCGTCCCCGTCATGCCCGCCAGCTTCTTGAACATGCGGAAGTAATTCTGGAAAGTGATGGTCGCCAGCGTCTGATTCTCGCGCTCGATCTTCACGCCTTCCTTGGCTTCGATCGCCTGATGCAGGCCGTCGGACCAGCGCCGCCCCGGCATCATGCGTCCGGTAAATTCGTCGACGATGATCACTTCCCCATCTTTGATTACGTATTCCACATCCTTACGATAGAGCGCGTGCGCTTTGATCGCCGTCTCCACGTGATGTTTGAGCGGCCAGTTCTCCGGATCTGCAATGTTGCCGATGCCGAGCAGGCCCTCGACCTTCACCCAGCCTTCATCGGTCACCGTGATGTTGCGGTGCTTCTCATCGACCACAAAGTCACCCGTGAGCTGAGCCGCTTCTCCGGGCGCGACGTCGAGTTCTTCACCTTTCTCCAGCTTCGGGATAATGCGGTTCACTTTGTAGTACTTGTCGGTCGACTCTTCGCTGGCGCCGGAAATAATCAGCGGCGTGCGGGCTTCGTCGATCAGGATGGAATCGACTTCGTCGACGATCGCGAAATTGTGTCCACGCTGCACACAATCCTTGATGTCGAATTTCATGTTGTCGCGCAGGTAGTCGAAACCGAACTCGTTGTTGGTCCCGTAGGTCACGTCCGCCGCGTAGGCAGCGCGGCGCTGTTCATCATCCAGATCGTGAACGATCACCCCGACCGTAAGGCCGAGAAAACGGTAGAGCCGGCCCATCCACTCCGAATCGCGTTTGGCCAGATAGTCGTTGACTGTGACCACATGCACGCCGCGCCCGCTGAGCGCGTTGAGATAAACGGGAAGCGTCGCGACCAGCGTCTTACCTTCGCCAGTCTTCATTTCCGAAATCGTTCCCTGGTGCAGGACCATGCCGCCAATCAACTGCACGTCGAAGTGACGCATGTTGAGGACGCGTCGTCCGGCTTCGCGGACCACGGCGAAAGCTTCCACCAGAATTTCTTCGAGCACTTCCTGCAGCGCTTCGTATTCCTGTTTTTCAAACTGCTTCTGCTGGTCGAGATCGGGCTCGTCGTCGCCTGCCGGTTCCGCGGCCTCCGGTTGCGGACTTTTACTGACGCGGCTGAGCCGCTCCTGGATGCGCTGCCGGAATTCGTCGGTCTTGGCACGCAGTTCATCGTCGGTAAGCTTCTGAATCTGCGGCTCCAGCGCGTTGATCGCCTGGACGTTCGGCATCAACGACTTGATGACACGCTCGTTCTTGGTGCCGAAAACCTTGCCTAATAGCTGATTAATCAAACTGGAATTCCTTCAGAGGGCAGCACGCCCCCAACGGTATCTCTAAAGCCTAGCATACTTTAGATGCTGCTTATGGCGATGGGAATCAACACATAGAACCAGTCAGTCCAGCCGGAAACCAACCGGGAAACCCTCGTGCCTAGCGTCTCGGCGGACTCGGCGGTGAGCGTTGTTTTCGTGTATATATTCAATCTGACCAATGCCCACGTTCTACGATCGCTTTGCCGAATGCTCCGAGCGCTGGCCTGACAACGTTGCGCTGGAGCTGCAGCGCCACGATCACATCGAAAGCTGCACTTATGCCGAACTCCACCGCATGGCCGAATCCGTGGGCCGGTGGATTACCGAGAACGGATTCCCTCACGGAGCGCGGCTCGCGATCCTGGCCGATAATCACCCGCGCTGGGTCGCGGCCTATCTGGGAATCATCGCTGCCGGCTGCGCCGCCGTTCCGCTCGACACCGCGTTGCACGACGATCAGGTCACCAAGCTGCTGAAAGACAGTGGCACATCGGCGGTGTTCTGCGATGCCAAACATGTTCCGGTGGCACGGCCCGCCGCCAACGAACTGAAGCTCGGCCTCATTCTCATGGACCCCGACCGCATGACCAGCCACTCCATCGAGGATCATTGGCTGGGCATTCTGCCCGCCATCTTCGACGCCGGCCCCGGCAAGTTTAAAGCGACCGCTGCAAATGACGATGATCTCGCTTCCCTGCTCTACACCTCCGGCACCACCGCCGACCCCAAGGGTGTGATGCTGACGCACGCCAATTTCATGGGTGAAGTCGAAGCCGTTTTCAACTGGATCGACCTCGGCCCCACCGATGCGCTGCTCGGCGTACTACCTCTCTTTCATGTTCTGGCGCAAATGGCTAATCTCCTGTTACCTCTGGTCAAGGGCTCGCGAGTCGTCTATCTGGAGACGCTGAACACGACCGAACTTCTGCGCGCGCTCAGCGAGCGAAACATCACTGCGTTCGCCGTGGTGCCGCAGTTTTACTATCTGATTCATGAACGCATCTTCCAGGAAATCGAGAAGCGTGGCGCGGTTACGAAAAAACTCTTCGCCGGTCTGGTTGCGCTGAATCGTACGCTGCGCAAGATCGGAATCAACGCCGGGCCCATTCTTTTCAAGAAGGTCCATGACACGCTGGGACCAAAAATGCGCTATCTAGCCACCGGCGGATCGCGCTTCGACCCGACGATCGCGAGGGATTTCTACGATCTCGGCATCGACGTGCTCCAGGCTTACGGCCTGACCGAAACCACCGCCGCCGTTTTCGTAAATTCGCCCAACGACAATGTCATCGGCTCGGTGGGCACGGCGATGAAGGGCGTTGAGGGCAAGATCATTGACCCGCAACCGCAGGAAGAAGGCCCCCCGGTCGGCGAAGTCGCCGTGCGTGGCGCAGTCGT
>DATHQJ010000252.1:0-21157 GCA_035482825.1 Binatus sp. (SeqCode)
GCATAAAGCCAACCACCATGCCGACATTGACCAGGATATGGAAGCTAAGCACAGCCACCACACCCATCACCACGAACGTCCCAGCGCGGTCGGGCGCTGTTTGCGCGTTCTGGGTCAAACGCATCAGCACTATGAAGTATAACAGCAGAACCCCGAGAGCGCCGACGAATCCATGTTCCTCGGCAAAAGCGGCGAAAATGAAGTCAGTTTGCGGTATGGGAAGGAAGGCACCGTGGGTTTGCGAGCCTTTTCCGCCCCAAAGACCGCCGGAACCGACCGCGATCATGGATTGCTTAACTTGGTACCCCGAGCCTTGGGGGTCGGAATCGGGGTCCTGATAGCTGGTCAGCCGCTGTTTTTGGTACGACTTGAGAATGTGAACCTGTGGAACGAAAAAGGCCAGTCCGATGCCGAGAGCGGCTACCAGGGCGACAGTGGCACCCTGCTTCCACTGCAGGCCGCCGAGAAACATGCCCATGGCGGCGATGGGGAGGTAGGTCAGCGCCGTGCCCAGGTCGGGCTGCTTGAGCACGAGCAGCATGGGGATAATGACGATGGCCCCGGCTTTGATGAAATCGGGCCAGGAAAGCTCACGCTGGCGCATGTCAGTAAAGAACTTGGCGACGGCGAGGATGAGGATGAGCTTGACCCATTCCGACGGCTGGAAGTGGTTCCCGCCCGGCATGTGGATCCAGCGTTTAGCGCCGAGATACTTCTGTCCAAAGAGCAGCACGGCCACCAGCGAGCCCACGCCGGCGATGTAGAACCAGTGGATTTGGTCGAGCAGCGCCTGGTAATTCACCAGGCTGACAAGAAACATCATGCCAACGCCGGCCATCACCCAGTAGATCTGTTTGACGTGCGCCCCGGCAAACTTGGTGTGCACGGTGGCGCTGTGGATCTCCATCACGCCGAGTCCGCAAATCATGAGCACGAAGCCCAGAAGGGCCCAGTCGAAATCGCGGTATGAGACGTAACGTGCCATGGGAAACCAGTTCTCGGTTCTCAGTTCTCGGTTCTCAGTTGTAGCGCCGGCGTCTCGCCGGCTGTCGCGGGGGCGTCCTGCCCGCGCTTGCCGATGCCATAGCTAATGCACCGACATTCCCGGAGCGGCCGTCGCCAGCGCCAGCGGCTTCTTGGGCAGGTCCAGGACAAACTTGCCGCCTGCCAGCTTTTCTTTGTGGCCGTCAGCGTAGGGCTCGGTCCAGAGGCCGCCGATGTCGACGGTGCCGTCGGTTTTTGGTTTCTCCGCCATTTTCTGCGGGGACTTGCGTTGCTTTTCGACGTAAGCCTTGATCACCTGTGTCGCCACTCGTGCCGCCAGTTTGCCGTGCTCTCCGCCCTGGAACAGAACGCATACCACGACGTCCGGATTACGTCGCGGCGTGAACCCGACGAACCAGCCGTTCTGCGCCAGATCGGCGTTGTCCTTATGTTTAGCGCGGTTCTCCAGTGACACTACCTGTGCCGATCCAGTTTTCCCCGCGATCTCTATTCCCGGAATCGCAGCCAGCGGAGAAGTACCTCCGGGTTCGAGCACCTTTTCCATTGCGTCGGTAATGTAGTTCCAACCACTGGGATCGAGCGGAACCGTGGTCACATCAGTGAAGTGCGCCGCCTCGGTGTAATTCTGCGGCAAGTCCGTCGGATTGATCACGTGCGGCACGACCAACTTCCCACCCATGGAGATCGCGCTGAGGGCGCGCAACAGTTGCACCGGCGTGACAGTAACGGCACCCTGCCCAATACCGACGAAGATGGTCTCACCCGCGTACCACTTCTGATGGAAGGCTTTCGCTTTCCACTCTTCTGAAGGGACCAGACCGCTGGCTTCCTGCGGAAGATCAATGCCTGTCTTCTGTCCCAAACCTAGTTCGGTTGCATATTTGGCAATGCGGCTAATTCCGAGCTTGTCGGCCAGCGTGTAGAAGAAAATGTCGCACGACTGATAAATCGCTTTCGCGAGGTCGACATCGCCGTGGGTCTGATGCACGAAATAGACCCAGCACTTTGAATTCCTGCCGTAGAAGTCTGCACTTCCATTGCAGTGCACGTGCATATTCTGCGCGATGCCTTCCTGCCAGCCCGCGAAAGACATGATGATCTTGAAGGTCGAACCGGGCGCGAGCTGCGCTTGGATGGCTTTGTTGAGCAGCGGCTTGTCGGGATCGGTGACCAGCTTGTTCCACTGATCGCGCGACACATGTACCGCGAAATCGTTGGGATCGAACGTTGGCCGGCTCACCATGGCTAGAATTTCTCCGGTGTGCGGGTCCATGGCGACAATGGCTCCGTTCTTGTCTCCGAGCGCTTCTTCAGCGGCAATCTGCAAATCAATGTCGACGGTGAGCTTGAGTTGTTTGCCGGGGACGGCTTCGGTTTCACCGAGACGTCCGACTTCGCGGCCGTGGCTGTCGACCAGTGCCTGACGCGATCCGTTCGTGCCCATGAGCAGCGTGTTGTATTGGCGCTCGACGCCTGAAATGCCGACCACGTCCCCCGAGTTGTAGAGTTCGAACTGCGGCTGGTTCAGCATGTCTTCGCTGACTTCGCCAACATAGCCGATCAGGTGCGCCATGAATCCGTTGCGGGGATAGAGGCGGCGGTGCGCCACGATGGTGTCGAGTTCGGGCAGCTCGTTGCGATGAGCATCGATGAATTGGAGTTCGTCGGGAGTGATGTCTTCTTTCAGAAAAATCGGCTGGTACTGCGGCATCGAAGCGAAGCGACGGATGCGGGTGCGGACTTCGTTGGCATCGAGATGCAGGCCCTGGGCAATCAGGTCGGCGTCACCCAGCAGATCGCGCGAGGAGTCGCGCAGCAGCAGCGCGGAAAACGACGGATAGTTGTCGACGATGGTGCGCCCTTCGCGATCGAGAATTTTTCCGCGGGGCGCGAGCACGGGCACGTTGCGAATGCGATTTTTCTCCGCGGCCGAGGCGTAGTAGCCGCTCTCCATCACCTGCAGCTTCCACAGTCCGTAGGCGAGCACCAGGAAGATGCCTAGGATGAAGTACTGCGCCGCCGTGAGGCGGACTTCGGAAACTTTTTCGTCGCGGCCGAACATCTTTGCGAGTTCTCGGTTCTCAGTTCTCAGTTCTCAGTCGCGGATGGCTTGCTCGTGGAACCCGCCGAAAGAGCAGGAGACTGGAATGCAATGCTGTATTTCAATTCTAATCCCAGACTGGATATCAGCTCTGGCAAAGGTAGTAACGTAAGTCACACCCCCGCTCCTCTGAGAACTGAGAACCGAGAACTGAGAACTAGTCTTCACGTTCTCTGCTTGAACTTGTCGAGCACGAAGAACAGGGGCACGCTCAGCAACGCGTTCGCCAGGGCAGCCAGAATGCCATGGCCCCAGCTCCACGTCTCGGTCATGTTGACCAATCCGTGGGCGACGGTGAAATAGACTGCGGAGTGCACCAGGTAGAACCCCAGCGTGACCAGGAAGCGGGCGCCGGCGTTTTCCACGTCGAGTTTCACGCCCAGCGACGATGCGCCGTAGCCGACCACGGTCTTGGCGATTCCATAGATGCCGATCTGATGATGTCCGAGCATGTCTTGCGCCAAGCCGATGACCGCCCCGGTGAACAGGCCAGCCACCGGACTGCGGCGCGCCATGGCAAAAAAGATGGTCACCAGCAGCGGCAAGTCAAAGTACACGGCAAAGCTCGGAAAGCGCAGCGGCAGGAACGCCTGAACGAAGAGCGCCAGTAGCGGCACGCCAATCGTTACCGGGATGCTGAACCGGTAGACGTCAACTTGCTCATTGGATGTGTAAGTGATGGGCACGCTATTGTGGGCTGCTCTCGGCGGGAGGCGGTTGCGTAGCCGGCTGTGTGGGTGCGGCTGGTGCTGACGTGGTTGAGTCGGCCGGTTTAGGTTGCGCGCTGGCGGGCTTGGATTGCGGTGCGTCGGGATTGGTTTCGCTCGGCTTTGATTCGGTCGTCGTTGATTCGGGAGCAACGCTGGGTGCTGCGCCAGAGTTCTTTTGTCCTGTGGACGGGCGATCAGCGGACTTCGCGGGCGGGCCGGTCGTTGATGCGGCCGGAGCGGTTGGGCTGGCGGTGCCAGGAGGTTTGGGCGCGGTGCTGGTGGACGCTGGTTTGGCGACGGGCTTCGCTCCGGCTGGGGCTGTGCCGAGGACCGGTGTCGCGGTGGCCGGCTTGTCGGGCACGGACGGTAAACGCTGCGCCAGAATGTCGGCGGCCCGGACGTGAACGCCCTCTTCGGTCGCCTGCCGTTCCTGCTTCTCAACCAGGACCAGCACTTCTTCGAGTTTGCTCAGGTTGGCGGCCGGTTTAATTTTGATGTTCAAAAACAGGTCTTTGCCGTTGGCAACTTTCGTGACCGTACCGACGGGCAGGCCTTTGGGGAAAATCTGGTCGCCGCCGCTGGTCAGGACGGTTTCGCCGACCGGAACCTGCTCATCGCTCATCACGCGTTCCAGTGCGACTTCGCCGTTCGCGGTGCCGCGCAACACTCCCTGCAGCCGCGTTTTCTCGAGCAGGGCGCCCACGCCGCTGCTTTGATCGTTGATCAGGAGCACCTGCGAGACTGACGGGTAGACCAGCAGCACTTTGCCGACTATGCCGTCCGACGTCATGACCGCCATGTCGCGCCTGATGCCGGCGTTCTCTCCTTTGTCGATGTAGACGATGCGGGAAAGGTCGCTGCCGCTGGAGCCGATGACCTGTGCGGCCACGGTCCGGGAGATGAATTGTTCTTTGAACGCTACCAGAGTTTGCAGGCGGCGAGCCTGGGCGGCGTCTTCGCTGAGCCGCACCTGCTCGAGGCGCATCTGCTCAATCTGATCTTTGAGCTCACGGTTCTCGGCACGCACCCCGCGCAGATAAAAGTAGTTATGCCAGATGTTGCTGGTGCCGTTCTGGCCCCACACCAGAATGCGCTCGAAGGGAGTGATTGCTCCCACCACCCAGATGCGGATCAGGCGGGTGTTTTCCGCGTCATTGCCGGCGCGCTTGACCTGCATCGCCAGCCCCAGCACTTGCAGAAACAGAACTCCTACAAGAATGACCAGGTTGCGGTAGCGGCCAAGGACGGATTCCATAAAAAACAGTTGCCAGTCGCCGGTTGTCAGTTGCCAGTTGTCGTGGCCGTCATCACTGACAACTGGCAACTGGCTACTGGCAACTGATTCTTATTCGATCGAGATTTTTCTAAGCAGCTTGAAGTCGCTAAGCATCTTGCCGGTGCCCAGCACCACGCTGCACAGCGGGTCGTCGGCGATGGAGACCGGCAGTCCGGTTTCTTCGCGAATGCGTTTGTCGAGATTCTTCAGCAGCGCGCCGCCGCCGGTGAGTACAATGCCACGGTCGCTGATGTCCGCGGAGAGCTCAGGAGGCGTGCGCTCGAGCGCGACGCGAATTGCGTTCATGATGGTCGATACGCATTCGCTCAAAGCTTCGCGGATTTCGCCGTCATCCACGGTGATGGTTTTCGGCACGCCTTCGATCAGGTTGCGGCCTTTGATTTCCATGGTCATCGGCTTGTCGAGTTGGTGGGCGGAACCGATTTCCATCTTGATCTGCTCGGCAGTGCGCTCGCCGATCAGCAGGTTGTATTTCCGTTTCAGATAATTCATGACGGCTTCGTCCATCTGGTTGCCGGCCATGCGCACGGAACGCGAGTAGACGATGCCGCTCAGAGAGATGACTGCGATGTCGGTGGTGCCGCCGCCGATGTCGACCACCATGTTGCCGCTGGGCTCAGTGATGGGCAGTCCCGCGCCGATGGCCGCGACCATGGCCTGCTCGACCAGATGCACTTCACTGGCCTTGGCGCGATAGGCGGAGTCCATGACAGCGCGCTTTTCTACCTGCGTGATTTCCGAGGGCACGCCGATCACGATGCGGGGATGCACCAGCATCTTGCGGTTGTGCGCCTTCTGAATGAAATAGTTCAGCATCTTCTCGGTGACTTTGAAGTCGGCGATCACGCCGTCTTTCATGGGCTTGATGGCGACAATGTTGCCGGGCGTGCGGCCCAGCATTTCTTTCGCCTCTTTGCCCACCGCCTCAACCTCGCCGGTGTTCTTGTTGATGGCGACGATGGAGGGCTCGTTGACCACGATGCCCTTGCCGCGCGCATAGACGAGCGTGTTGGCGGTGCCGAGGTCGATGGCCAGGTCGCTGGAGAAAATGCTGAACAGCGACCGGAGGTTATGACCGCGCGAGGGACCTGAATGAAATCCGTTCTTTGACATGACGAAATGTTTCCCGCGTCTTTCGACGTGCTGCTGTGCCGGGAGTTGTCCCGGAGTTTTCCTTTTTTCCTGTCAGGGCGCTGGCTGTTCTTATTCTACGAGATGCCCAGCAACCCCGCTCACACCGAAAGTCCCCTGACCCCAGGGCTCTGCCAAAATCCTGCCGCGGGGCCCTACTGCCTTACCCTACTGAATGATGATCTTCTGCTGCTGCGTGTTGACTCCGCCCTGCGCCGTTTGCGCCGTGACCGTAATCACCGCTTCCCCGGTCGGCAGCGGCGGGGTGAAGTAATGGAACCCGCCATCCGGGTTGATCATCGGCACTTCACTGCCATTCACCATCACCCGCGCCCCGGTCTGGGTCTTGCCGGTTACTTCAATCACGTGGCCATGCTGAATGAACGGATCCAGCTCCAGTTCAATCGCTTCAGTCTGCTTACCCTTGGAAATAATAGTGAAGCGGTTCTTCTCGCTTTCCACCGATTCCTTCCCCGCGGCATCGTAAGACTGCACCATCCAGTAATAAGCGCCTTCTCCGAGGCTGGTAACTGTTACCGCTGCCGTATTAACCTTCTTGTCAACCAGTGTAGAAGAAAAATAAGGGTTGCGGGAGATGCGCAGGCGGTAACCAACTGCATTCGCCATCGAGGTCCAGGAGAATTCCACGTCCTTGGTGGCCTCGCCCGCGGAAAACAGCGGAGCCATGTTGGCCGGAGCGATCGGGGTGGGCGGACCAATCTCTTTGGCTTTCTCCAGGTGCGACTGCTGGCCCCGGAAGCTCACCTTTTCCCAGTTGGCGAGTTTCACGGTTTCGCCGTTGCGGCTGACCTCGCCGGTACCTTTCTTCATCAGGATTTCGTGCTGGTCTACCTTGGGATCGTTGTGCACTTGCGCCGCCGACTCGGGCGACAGCGAGGCCGTGGCGCCGGCTACGATCACCTGCGACTTCGAACCCTGGCTATAGGTCGCGGTCGAGAGATCGACAGTTCCAGTGCTGACCGTCACGGCTACGTTGGTCTGCTGCTGTTCGTTGGCCGAGTTCTCTTCGATCACGATCAGCGAATCCTGTTTCACGGTGTAGCTGGTGCCGTCGTTGAACACCACTTTCGCCATGCCTTCGGAACCGGTCTGCAGGACATCGCCCTTTTCGAGGGGGATGCTGTAGTCGGCCGTCACCCAGCTATTGCCATTGCTTTTCTTTACCCGCACCGTGCCGTCGAGCGCAGTGAAGTGCGCCTGCTGCGCGGTCGAGGCTCCGGAACCGGTGGCCGGAGCCATGCCTTCCATGCGTTCCAGAAGTTTGCTGCCGAGGTGCTCGCTGGCCTTCACAGTGTTCTCGGTGAATTGCGGAAAGGTAAAGCGAACGATGACGCAGAAGATCACGACGCCAGCCATGATCAGCAGCGCCACGCTGCGGTAGGTGATGGTCGTCCACGCAACGTGTATACCCGACTTGCGATTATCAGAAGACACTTGGGACCGAAGAACCTCGCTAAACCTTAGTAAATATGCGGTAAAGAGCAACGTTAGCACATCCAAAACGGAGGAAAAAACAGGGAACGACTTTGGAGGGTTACCGAAGTGTGCGGGCGAACCGTCCGCGATTCTTAGGCGACTGTAATGGCGGCCCTTTCGTGGGTTGAGGTTTTCCCTCTCCGGAGGAAAACCATCTACGATCCGCCCGCCCAATACCGGAAGCCGTTATATTGTTGGCATGCCGAAAGCTTCCAGGAAAAGCGCCCGCCTCATCTCCTCCCGAACCGTCTATCGCGGCCCGGTGTTCACGGTCAGCACCGATCACGTGGAAGAACCCAACGGGGTGCGCGCCCGCCGCGATGTGATCCATCATTCCGGCTCCGTGGTCGTGCTGGCTGTGGACGATTCCGCCGCGACACCCCGCGTTCTTCTGGAGAGGCAGTACCGACACGCGGCATCCGACTATCTGTGGGAGTTACCCGCCGGACGCATCGATCCCGGCGAGCACGAACTCAAAGCCGCGCAACGCGAACTGCTCGAAGAGACCGGATACACCGCAACGCACTGGCGCCGCATTCTGAAGTTCTATGCCAGTCCGGGATTCGTCGCCGAAACCATGTCAGTGTTCCTCGCCAGCGGCCTGCGCGCCGGCGAGGCCCAGCCTGAAGAGGACGAAGTCATCTATAAACGCATGGTCCCGCTCCCGGCCGCGGTCCGCATGGTGATGGGTGGAACCATCCGCGACGCCAAAACCATCTCGTCGGTGTTGTGGCTCGATCACGTCCGGCGCACCGCCCAGCCAAAAAAACGGCATACCAGAAAGTAGTTTCCCCCGTCCGCAGCCGTCGATGCGCTCCCCGCCGGACCTGTGGTTTTCATAACTTTTTCGCGCGTTACCTGCGCTTGACAGCCTACCCCTGGCGTTCCAAAATGCATCTTATGTGTGGGTAATGCGGCGCACGTCCTTGGGCCCCCTGGTAGGACGTGCAGAAAGAGGGGGGTACGTGGAACGTCTGAAAGGAACCGTCAAGTGGTTCAATAACGCTAAAGGATACGGGTTCATCGGGCGCGCGGATGGGCCGGACGTATTTGTTCACTACAGCGCAATCGCCTCCGAAGGCTACAAAAGCCTGCAGGAAGGCGACCCGGTGGAGTTCGAAATCACCGACGGCCAAAAAGGACCGCAAGCGGCGAACGTGACCAAGGCTTCGTAAGCGAATCCTCCGCTGCTCGGACCGAACCGGCAGTTCATGCCACGCATCGCGCCAAGCGATCTCGTCAAGGCCGCGGAAAAGTGTGCAGAATCGAGGATGAGGCGGAGTTCCCCTCCGTGGCAAGCACTTATACCCGGTCCGTGATCGTCAGCAACAAGCGCGACAGGATCAGGAAGGCTCTACTGGAATACTGCGGGCAGCACACACTGGCGATAGTCAGACTCTTAGAAAACCGTCAGACAACTGACATTTTTAAAAACGTGCCTTCTGTAGCCTACGCCGTGGCGATCCGCGCTGGCCGACGCCGCCTACACCCGAGGTACTGGAATTGGTATAACGTTGTGGCTGGGAGACTTACCCTAGGGTAATCATGGACACGAAGACACTGGTGGGTGGTAGGAAGTTTACAATGAGGAACGGAATGAGTATGCGTCGGTTCGGCTATCGTGACTTGCAGAAGCTGGGCCTGGACCCTGCAGGGTGCCCCCCAGGACACGGGGCTCCCCCCATGGACTTCAGCAAACTGAAGGTTGGTCAGAAAGTTCGGGTGTACGCCGGGTACGGAGAGAGATATGATGGGGAGGGCGGACCAGCCAAGGTTGTCCTGGTCACAGAGTCATATGTGGAAGTGGAATTTCCCCAGCCTGGAGGCCCAATCGGGCTGCCGTACCGGATGCGATTCGACATGAAGGGCGCGGCTATGGACAGCCGGGACATCTACCTAGGCGACATGGATGATCGGGGCTTACCTCAATCAGTTGCGCATGAGACTTGGCAGCTGATTGATGAGGAGGAACTGCAAAGGATGGAAGATCAGTGGGCCAAGTTCACTCAAAGATACCCATATCCGCCAGCGCATCCCCTGCTCTCTTCACTGCGGCGTTTTCTACGGCGATGGGTCAAGTAATAGCTCTTCGCCTCCGAGAAGCGGACTATTTCCTAATTACGTGTACCCCAGATACTGCTCCTGGTTTCTGAAAAGTGAAGAAAATGTCGTTTCCCATCCCGTTCCACCAAATGCCCTCAAGACCAAGACGCTGGTTGGTCAGGAAGTTTGCACGCATATCGGGATATATGGCCGACAACAGGATCTACTAGTTCCAAAGGGCCATGTTCGGGGATGCGTGAATCCGGTCCTCCCCTGTAACCTCGACTATTTTGCCTGCAAACTATTTCTTGTATGTGAAATGCGCTGTCACTGGTTTCTTAAAAACCCGGAAAGTGCCGGGTTCCCCTTCCGCAAAGCCACCAGCCTTTCCCGTGAATGGCTCCCCCCAGTTTTAACAAGACTTTGTTGACGACCGAAATTTCCCCTCGCACTCTGGCTCTCGCCGCGCAACTCGTTTAACCTTGTTCCACTCCCATGGACAACAAGGCCATCGCCAACATTCTTTATGAGACTGCCGACCTGCTGGAGATCGACGGGCAGGATTCGTTTCGCATCCGCTCTTATCGCAACGCCGCGCAGGCCATCGAGAATCACTCGCAGCAAATCAAGGAACTGATCGCCGATCCCAAGCAAGTCCTCGCCATCCCCGGCATCGGCAAGAGCATGCTGCGCAACTTGCAGGAACTTCTCACCGAAGGCAAGCTGAACACCCAGAAAGAACTGCTGGAGAAATATCACCCGTCGATGCTCCAGTTGCTCAAGATTCAGGGACTGGGGCCAAAGACGATTGCGCTGATCTGGAGCGCCTACAAAGTCAGCGACGTGGACGGCGTGGAGAAACTGGCGCGGGAAGGAAAGATTCGCGAGTTGCCGCGCATGGGAGAGAAGCATGAAGCCAAGCTGCTGAAAGCCATCGCGGATTATCGCCGCATCAGCGGGCGTTTTCTGGTCGACTCCGCTGAAGAAGAAGCGGAAAAACTTACGGAGTATCTCGAGAAGTTCCCCGGCATCGACAAGATCACGCCCGCCGGATCGCTGCGGCGCGGGCGCGAGACGGTGGGCGACCTCGACATCCTCGTCACCGGAAAAGCCTGCACCACGGAAGAAGGGCGGCAGAAGGCGATCGCCCATGTCGCGCAATATCCGCCACTGATGGACGTGATTGCCAGCGGCGACAACAAGATCAGCTTCCACTTGCGCAGCGGACTGCAGGTCGACGTTCGCCTGCTGCCGCCGGAATCTTTCGGCGCGGCCATGCAGTACTTCACCGGATCGAAAGCCCATAACGTCGCGCTGCGGCAGCGCGCGCTCAAGATGGGTTACACGCTGAACGAGTACAGCCTGGCGAGCCTTGAAACCGAAAAGGCGGTGGCCGGCAAGACCGAAGAAGAAATCTACGCCAAGCTGAAGCTCGACTACATTCCGCCGGAGATGCGCGAGAACCTGGGCGAGATCGATCTGGCCCACAATCACGCCCTGCCCCAGTTGATCACGGAGGCTGATTTGAAGGGCGACGTGCACATGCACACCGTCGAAACCGACGGCAAGAACACGATCGAAGAAATGGCCGACGCCGCCCGCGCGCGCGGCTATGAATACATGGCCATCACCGATCACTCGAAGAATCTGGCCTTCGCCAACGGACTCGACGACAAGCGCGCGGTGGAACACATCGCGCGCATTCGCGCGGCCGGCAAGCAGATTGAAGGCATCACGATCTTTGCCGGCATCGAAGTCGACATTCTGGCCGACGGCGATCTCGATCTCTCCGACGACGTGCTGGCACAGATGGATCTGGTGATCGCGAGCGTGCATTCGGTCTTCAATCAAGAGCCGGCCAAGATGACCGAGCGCCTTCTGAAGGCGATTGAGAATCCGAACACTTCAATCGTCGGACATCCTACCGGGCGCATTCAGTTGCGGCGCGACGCTAACGCGTTTGACATGCACGCCATCCTGACTGCGGCGGCGGAACATAAAGTCGCGATGGAACTGAATTCTTATCCCGACCGGCTTGACCTTAACGATGTTCACCTGCGCCAGGCCAAGCAGCAGGGAGTAAAGATTGTGATCAACACCGACTCGCACCATACCTCGCACATGGAGAAGATCCGGTACGGCATTCTGCAGGCGCGGCGCGCGTGGTTGACTAAGGACGATGTGCTCAATACGCTGCCTGCGGCAAAATTTGCCAAGGCTATGAAGCACGGGTGGTGAGGGATATCGATATCGATATCCCTCACGCTAGGGTGCGACTATAGCTAACGTGGGCGTTCCGCCGACTTTGAGGATGCGACTCTGGCGCATCTTCACAGTGTCTATCACCAAAATGCTGTGCTTCTGTGGTGCCATTGCATAAAGCATTTTGCCGTCGTTCCCTGTCGCGGCGCTCCAGAATGGCATCTTGGTCTTAATGGTGCCGATCTTCTGCCAGGTGCGGGTGTCGATCACACGAAGTTCGTAGGCCAGGGCGTCATTCGGTCGAACATTCGGGGGGCGGCCGTAATCCAGATAAAAGCGGTTGTCGGAGTGGCGGTCGTAATCCCTGTTGTACCCGAGATAGACCCTGCTGCCATCAGGCGAGGTCGGCCAGGCAGCAGGAGGAATGCGGTTGGGCAGACCGGGATGAGCCGCAGTATCGGCAAATCCTTGAGAACCGGGATCCATCTTAACCACGGCGCCGTCTCCGCGAACGATCGCAATTGCTGGATCGCCGGGAACCTCCATCGCCTCGGCAACGCCGTCTCGCCTTTCCCACGGAAGTGTGACGTCCACATTCTGGAGTTCGCGGGAGTCGGCATCCACACGAATCATCCGGACGCGATTCGTCCTCGGACACAGGAAATCGAAATGATCGGCGGTTGGGTAAGAGATGAAGCGGCCAGGGCCGCAGTTCCCAAGGTGCACGATCCCCGGCAGAAACTCACCCGCCTGAGTGTCGAAGGTGGCGAGCAGCAAGGAATCCGTACCGGAAGGCTTGGGATCGTCGATCAGGATTCGCAGAGCCAAACCATCGCCGGAAACTGCCATGGTGGAAAACGGCGGGAGCCCATCGGTCACAGCGCGGCCCCCAACCATGCCACTCTTGAGGACCGTACCCTGGGCCGTGTCAATCACCGCGAGTTCGCTGGAGTTCGCGTCCATTACGGATGCAACATAAAGGCGGCTTCCATCCGGCGAAAGCGCAAAATCCGCACTATCGCCGGTGCGAATGCTGCCCATCGCTCTTGCGGTTTCAGGATCGATTAACCAGACACGCCCTCCCGGCCCGCCCGCGTCGGGTTTGGGGTCGAGAACGTACAGCCAACCGGGCTGTGGCTTCTCCCACTTTTCTATTTCAATGTTCGAGGGTGCTGACGCACGGGCCTGCGTTGGTGCGCTCGCCTGGATTGCTGGTGCGCCCGCCGTGGCTGGCCGAGCCGCAAAACCAAGCACAAAGGACAGGGAAAGGAGGAAAAACAAAGACCGCCGGAGATTCGCTTTCATCCATTGCCCCCAGAACTCCAGATTGAGACCTCTAGTTTCTTAGCAATGCTCTGGCACAATCTAATTTGACCCGTTCTAAGTTGACCCGTCTAAGTTGATCCGAAATCGGAAAACAGGAAACCACAAAGCAACTACAATGCCAAAAAAGTGCCGAGAAAACCCTCGCAACTCATTTGTTTTCAGCGAGGAAGATGATCGAGATTGAGGGCTGAATCTGGATTCGGTGGCCACCCTGAGCCAAGGTGGTGGTTTTCAGCCAGTCCCGGTCTACACTCCCTGAAGTGCCGCATTTCTACGGTCTCGACGCTTCCCGACATGACTAAGATTCGGCCCTAGGAAGAACGCGAGGGGGGTTTGCCCCGGCTGCTCAAAGGTTTGATCTGGCGTAGAATCGGCGGGTAGACACACTTCGCTTTTTGACGAAACTATGACTGAACAGACTCCTGCTCCCGCGCCGAAGCCGACGGTGCCGCAAGCTGCGGCTCCGGCTGGTCCTGTTCCTGCTGGTCCCACCATTCATATTGGCGAGGAGTATGGGACGGCGAAGAAGAATTTGCCGCCGGCCAAGATTGTGCTGCTGGCCGTGGCCGCCGTGCTGGTGGTCGTGCTGATTGCCTCTTTTCTGAATCGGGCCAAGCCGCAGGCCTCGGGGTCGCTCGACAACGTGGCGGCGGTGGAGATTCCGGGGCAGGGGTCGACCATGGTTGCCTTGACTTTTACCATTCGCAACACCAGCCCGAAGACTTTGTATGTACATTCGCTGCAGGGATCGATCAAGACGAGCAGCGGAGAGCCGTCGGCCGAGGCGGTGTCGGCGGTGGATTTCGATCGCTATTTTCAGGCGTTCCCGGCGTTGAAAGTGGGGGCGCAAGCGGCATTGCCGCCAGAGACCAAGATTCAGGCGGGCGAGACGGTGACGCGGACGATTATTGTGGCGTTTCCGGTGACGCTGGACGTTTTCAATCAGCGGACTTCTACCAGCGTGATCTTGTGGCCTTATGACCAGACGGTGCCGGTTACGATGACTCGGTAGGTGGGCTTGCGTGGGTCGGCTGTTTGGCGCTAACAGCAAAGGCCTCGAGCTGCGATTCGAGGGACAGCCGAGGGCGGCTGTCCCCACATAGACCTTTCCGATATACCTCTTCCTGACAGACTCTTCCCGACCGGCTTGCGCGAATTCTCTGAATACGGTTGTATAGCGGGATGACCAATTCTCGGTATTTTCTCCGCACTTTCACTCTGGTGGTTGGACTCTTCCTGACTTCCCTTGCGGCGATGGCGGCCCAGACGGGGAAATATCTTTTTTATGTGGGCACTTACACCGAAGAGGGCAGCAAGAGCAAAGGTATTTATGCTTACCGGTATGACGCGGCTACGGGGGAGATCACGGCGCTGGGGCTGGCGGCGGCGACGACGAATCCTTCTTTTGTGGTGATGAGCCCGAACGGGAAATTTCTTTATGCGGTGAACGAGGTCGGAAATTATAAGGGGCCGAACAGTGGAGGGGTGAGCGCGTTCTCGATCGATCACGCTACGGGAAAGCTGACGTCCTTGAATGAGGTGGCTTCGCGCGGGGCTGATCCTTGCTACATCAGCGTCGACCGCACGGGAAAATTTGTGCTGGTGGCGAACTATACCGGCGGGAGTGTCGCGGTATTCCCTGTGCTTCCCGATGGCAAGCTGGGCGAGGCTTCGGCGTTCGTGCAGCACACCGGGCATGGACCGAATACGGAGCGGCAGGAGGGGCCGCACGCGCACTCGATTGATCTCTCGCCGGATAACCGGTTCGCGATGGTCGATGATCTCGGACTCGATGAAGTGCTGGTTTACAAGTTTGACAGCAGCAAGGGAACGCTGACTCCGAATGATCCTCCGTTCGTCAAGGTTGAGGCGGGTGCGGGGCCGCGGCATTTTGCGCTGGGTCTGTCGGGAAAATTTGCTTACGTGGTTGCTGAGATGGGGCATACAGTGACGGTGTTTTCGGATGATGCGGCTCACGGGAGACTGCAAGTGCTGCAGACGATCTCGACGCTGCCTGCGGATTTCAAGGGGCGCAACGACGATGCGGAGATTGTCGTGCATCCCTCGGGCAAGTTTCTGTATGCGTCCAACCGCGGGGACGACAGCATCGTCATCTATGCGATCGATGGGAGTAAGGGGACGCTAACGCAGGTTGGGAGGGTACCGACGGGGGGAAAGGAACCGCGGAATTTTGAGATTGATCCTGCGGGGAAATTTTTATTTGCGGAGAATCAGAAGTCGGACAACATCGTCGTGTTTCGAATTGATGAGAAAACTGGCGGGCTGACGGCTACGGGGAAGGTGCTAGAGGTGGCGTCGCCAGTATGTTTGAGATTTGTGCCGGTGGAGTGACGCCGCACTGGCGAATTTCACTGTCGTTGCGGCAGACTCGCCGCACTTGTCGGAATCCTTCGACTTCGCTCTGTCGAAGATCCCCACCCTTCGACTCCGCTCAGGGCAGGCCTTCTCGCGCAAAGGACGCGCGAGAAATGGGGCACCCGGCGCCCCCTAATTATTGTTTCTTTTGAATTCCCTTCCGGCGGGCCAGGTGCGTGTTCGCGTCCGGCTTAATCTCGTCGTACTTCAGGCAGCTGATCGATCCATCCACTTCGAGCACGGCCAGCGCGACCTGATCGCAGCTGTTGAGGCCGTGCTCGCGGAGGGCGCGGTGTAGTTCGTCCATACTGACGCGTTCTCTTGCCATGTGGCTGTCGATGATTTTTCCGTCGTGGATGAGGAGCGAGGGTTCGCCTTCCACGAGTTTGCGGAAGCGGCGGTTGCCGCCGGACAGGTTGGCGACGAAGTAATTCAAGATCAGGAGTGTGGCGGCCGCGACCGCACCGCCGAGCAGCGAGGTGTCCGGGCCGGTCATGGCGTTCTGCACGGAGTTCGACAGCAGGAGCAGGAGAGTGAGATCGAAGGGGGTCATCTGCCCCACCTCACGCTTGCCGCTCAGGCGGACACCGATCAGCACCAGGAGGTAGATGACGGCGGTGCGCAGCACAATCTGCAGCAGCACCGGACCTCCGGGGAAAAAAGCTCCCGACATTATGGGACTCGCTGTGACCCGTGTTTTGGTTCGCCTGGGTCGCGGGTTAGTTCGCGGTTACCGGGACGGGAGCGCCTTTCGGCGTGCTCAGATATCCCGTAGCTTTGTTCTTGTCCACCGTCCATACCACCAACTCGAACAGCATGTGATCGCGACCGGAGTAGAACTGAATGGGCTCGGAGACGTTGCGATCTTTCTTCTCGATCGTCTTGTCGTCGGAGGTGACGTTCATGGTGAACTTGCCCTTCTTGACGTCGGCCTTTTTCAGTTGCAGGCTGACGGTGGAAACGGGCTGGGGCTTGGCGCCCTTGAGCAGGGTGAACTCGTAGTAGTTGCGGTCGCCCTTGTGCTTCAGAATGTCGAGGTCGCCGGCGGTGTGGGCGATTAATCCGCTCTGCACGCCGAGGTCGCCGATGGTGCTTTGCAGCTTGGCTTTGGTGGCTTCGAGATCGGCTTTGGTGGAAGCGACGTCGGTCTTGACTCCGCCTACGTCGGTCTTGACGCCAGCGATTTCTCCGCTGACCTGGCCCATTTGGGCCTTCTGCTCATTCTCGAGCCGCGCCACGGAGGCTCTCTGCTGCGCCCTCAACTCGGCCACGCGCTGGGCGAGTTCCTGCTTGGTGAGGCCGACCTTCTCGCGCAGAGCGTCGTCCTGCGATTCCTCAGTCTGCATGCGATTCTGCAGGTCTTTGACCTGGGACTGGCTGCTCGCCAGATCCTGCGTCAACTTCTGCATCGCCATATGGGTGGCGTAGTGCGCGTATCCGAAACCGGCTATAACCAGAATCGCCACGACCATCAGGATCCACTTGCCGGCGCTGGACTGCTGTTCCATGTGCATCTGATCGCCTTCATCGGCCATACCGTCTTCCTCCTCAGGAAGCTAAAGAATGAATTGCAAGAGTACCTTTAATTGTTGAGCAGGATCAACCCACTGTCAATTGGCAGGTGGGATGCCGAGGACACCGGAATAATGCCCATCGGCGTCGACGCTCGGGGGTTGAGTCTTATCGCTGATGAAAAGGGATTATAGCCGGGACGACTCGTAGCGGGCGCGTGACCATGATCACTCACCGCTGGTAACGATAGTCACGACAGCACGGGGGCGGGTGCGGCGCGGCACGTGTGGTGATTCAGAACTTCCAGCGGGTGGACTTGCTCTGGAAGTGCTTTTCCCACAGGGCGAAGACGACGCGGGGGCGCACGGCGAAGATGGGTTCTTTCATGGAGAGAATGTCGTCTTTCATCTTGCCCATGTCGAACTTGTATTTCTTTTCGTAGGCGGGAAGGAATTTGCGGCGGGCGGCGAGGTCGGCGATTTCTGCGGTGCCTTCGACGATGACCGCTTCTTGCGCGTGTTCGGTGCAGACGACACAGTTCTTGTTCAACGCCAGGTTGCGGGCTTTGCGGGAGTTGCTGCCGGTGCTGAAGAGCAGGCGTCCGTCCTGCCAGAGGGCCCAGACGACCATGGTGTGCGGGGATGAGCCGGGCTTAACGGTGGTGGTCGTGATTGTGGTGACCCAGTAGTTATGCGATTTTTTCAGGCGCTGCTCGGCCCAGGACCACGGGAGCAGACCTTTTTTGCCTTCGGGGAAGCCGTAGCCGGGGGTCTGGATGCGGGAGGCTTGTGGCTTGAGCGAGCGGCGATTCTTAGTTGCGGCTGGCACGTTAGCACCTCTCGGGGGATTATTTCATCGGATCGTATGAATCCAGCTTGGGTATTGTAAGGGAATATCGGGCTGTTGGACGTGACTTTCGGGACCGCGAAGTTGTGAGTTCGCTTGTGAGCAGAGCGAGCCGTACGTAGTCTGGAATGGAAGTTACGGGGCGGGAGATGACGACGATGAGTGGGCCGCAGAATCTGCCGAAGTGGCGCGGATACGCCATATTGCTGTCGGGTTTCCTGGGGCTGTTTGCTGCGTTGTGCACGGTGTTTGCGCTTTTGGTGACAGCGGCGCAGGGCTGGGTGGAACACGCCCAGTCGCAGTGGCTCGAGACGACGGCGCGCGTCCAGAGATGCGGGTTGGAAGTCTACACTCACAAACCGGAAACATATTGGATCGACTGCAGCCTCAGCTATACCGTGCGCGGGGAGGACATTGTGTCCCACGTTCATTCGCACAGCACGCCCGCGCCGCGACGGGTGATGTGGGAATATCCAGATCCAGCGGTCCAGTTCGATCAAATGCAAGAGTGGGTCGATCAGCATCCTGAGGGGACGCCGATCGCGGTGCATTACGATCCGGCGAATCACAAGAAGGCCGTTCTGGTAACAACCGATATGCCGTTGGGTGGCCCAGGAACGCCGAATAACTTGAAGCTGTTGGGATTCTCTGCGGTGAGTTTTGTAGTGCTGCTGGGGATTTCGCGAGTGGCTCGGGCGGGAGTTGCCGGAGTTCGCGGGGTCGGCTAAAGGCCGCTCCCTTCCAAAAAGGGATGCCATCGAGCTTCACCCGCCGTTAGAGATTTTTCTTGGTCCACTGGTCGAGGCGGTCGAGCGCCTGCTGGAGGTTTTCGAGCGAGTTGGCTACGCTGAATCTCAGGTAGCCTTCGCCGAAGGCTCCGAAGGCTGTTCCCGAAAGCGCGGCGACTCCGGCTTGTTCCAGCAGGGTGTCGGCGAGGGGCTTCGATGTCCATCCAGTTTTCGTGATGTTGGGGAACACGTAGAACGCGCCTTTGGGCATGCGGCAGGAAAAGCCTTTGATTTTGTTCAGCCCGGCTACGAAGACATCGCGGCGGGATTGGAATTCGTCGCGCATGTGGTCGACCGAACTCTGGTCGCCGCGGATGGCTTCGATGCCTGCGATCTGCGTGAAGCTAGCGGTGCAGGAGTTGGAGTTGGTCATCAGGCGGGTCATGTGCGCGGCCAGGTCGGGGCGCATGACGCCGTAGCCCATGCGCCATCCGGTCATGGCGTAAGTTTTTGAGAAGCCGTCGAGCAGGATGGTGCGCTCCTGCATGCCGGGGACTGACATGATGCTGAAGTGCTGGGCGCCGTCGAACAGCAGACGGCTGTAGATTTCGTCGGAGAGGACCATGATGTTGCGGTCGCCGATGATTTTGGCGATCTGCTCAACGTCGCGGCGCTCAATGATGCCGCCGGTGGGATTCTCGGGCGAATTCAGAATGATTAGCCTCGTGCGATCGGTGATTAGCGCGGCCAGTTCGTTGACGTCGAGCGAGAAGTCGCGGTCTTCTTTCAGGTGGATGGGGACGGCGGTGCCGCCGACGTAGTGGATCATCGACTCGTAGATGGGGAAGCCGGGATTGGGGTAGATGACTTCATCACCTTCATCAATTAGTGCCAGGATCGTGAAGAAAATAATTGGTTTGCCGCCGGGGACGACTACCACTTCTTCGGGTGTGACTTTCACGCCACGGGTGCGGCTGACATATTCGGCCAGGGCTTGGCGCAGTTCGGGCAGGCCGGCGGAGGGGCCGTAGTGGGTCCAGCCTTTGCGGAGGGCGTCGATGCCGGCGTCGATTACGTTGGTGGGGGTGTCGAAGTCGGGCTCGCCGATTTCGAGATGGATGATGCTCTTGCCCTGGCGCTCGAGGGCGCGGGCTTTGTTCAGGACCTCGAAAGCGGTCTCGGTGCCGAGGCGCGACATGCGGCGCGCGAGTTGCAATTCGTGTTGGGTGGTTGGTGCCATGCGAAGGTTGCTCCTGACAAGCTGAACGGCATATTATACGCCGGATAAAAGGGATATCTTTTTGGGATCAACGGCATCAGGCTCGACGCAGCATGTTTGGCTTATACCCATGCAAAGCCTTTAACCGCCGAGATCGCTGAGAACAGCCGCAGGGCACGCTGAGACAATCATACCCGCAACATCAAACCTTCTTAGGTTTAGAGACCGGAGGATTATTCGGAGACGCTGTGTTCTTCGTTTTGTGAGCGGAGGACGCGGTCGACGGAGTAGGGGGCGCGGCGGCTGGGTTCGTGGTAGTGGCGGACTTGCATTTCGCCGAGCAGGCCGATGGCGAGCAGGTTCAGGCCGCCGAGCAGCAGGCCCATCGACGCCATCATGAGCGGGCCGTGTTCGGCCATCACGGGGACGTGGCGGAGGAATTTTTCCACGCCGAGCCAGAGCACAATGCCGCTGCCGCTGAAAATGCTCATCATGCCGATGCTGCCGAAAAAATGCAGCGGGCGTGAGAGATAGCGCAGCAGGAAACGAATCGTCAGCAGATCGAAGAATACGCGGAAGGTGCGGGTGATGCCGTAGTGGGAAACCCCGCGCTCGCGGTTCACGTTGCGGATGGGGACTTCGCAGATGGTCGCGCCATGCCATGAGGCCAGGGCCGGAATGAAGCGGTGCAGTTCACCGTACAGCGGTACCTGTTCCAAAATGTCGCGGCGGTAGGCTTTGAAGGTCGTGCCGAAGTCGTGGATGTCGACGCCGCTGATCTTGGCCATCATCCAATTGGCGATGCGGGAGGGGATTCGGCGCATCCAGAAATTGTCGACGCGGTTCTTGCGCCAGCCGCTGACGATGTCGTAGCCGGCAGCGATCTTTTCCAAAAACAGTGGAATATCGCTGGGGTCGTGCTGCAGATCGCCATCCATGGCAATGATGTACTCGCCGCGGGCATGGTCGAAACCGGCCGCTAGACCTGCGGTCTGGCCGAAATTGCGGCGCAGTTTGACGACGGTGACGCGGCTGTCGACGGCTGCGATTTCGCGCAGCATGGCGAAGGTGTGGTCGCTGGAGCCATCGTCGACCAGCACGATTTCGAAGGTCTCGCCGTGCGCTTCCATGACCGCTTTCAGGCGGTCGTACAGGTCGGTCACG
>DATHQJ010000253.1:0-1942 GCA_035482825.1 Binatus sp. (SeqCode)
GTCTCCGAAGAAAACGACGCGGTTCTCGCCGGGCGCGGGCGGCTTGAGGGCGGCGTTGGCGTCACGGTAGCGGGCGAGTTGTCCGAAATCGTCGGTGAAGACGGCGATGCGCGAGGCGCGGTATTGGTCGAGGCCGGGGAATCCCGTGGAGGGGATGGTGGGCGGGGCGGGTTGTGCTGTTTGAGCGGGTTGTTGCGCCGGGACCGAGAGGGCGAGCAAGAGAACTAGCGCGAGCGTCTGGAAGTAACGAGATAATTTCATGTGGTTGCCTCAAACGTTATCGGCTAACTCCGAGAACCGTCCTGCGGTGACGCTGAAAAGACGTTCCAGTAAGACCGATCACGGTTTCCCGGCAATCGCCCGCGCGATTGCTTTCTCCGCGAGCGGCGCCATGATTTTGTATCCGGCCGCATTGGGATGCAGTCCCTCGTCGCTGAGATTGCGTTTCAGCATGCCTTTGTCGTCGACCACGGCTGAGAAATAGTCGAGAAACACGAGATCGTTCTTCGCGCAGTAACCCTTGAGCCACGTGTTGAGTGCCAGGATTCGTTCGCGCGGACGCAGGGCAAACGATTCCTTCGCGTCGTCGGTGTAGTTGTTCACCGGAAGCAGAGAGGCAAAGACGATTCGAATGTGGTGAAGGCGGGCCAACTCGGCCATGGATGCGTAGTTGGCCTCGATGTCCTCGGTGCGCGTGGGGCCGGTGACGCCGGCTACGTCGTTGGTTCCGGCGAGCACGACCAGGACTTTGGGCTGCAGGTTGAGCACATCCTGGCGGAAGCGCACCAGCATCTGCGCAGTGGTCTGACCGTCGATGCCGCGGTTGATGTAGGGCTTGCCGGGGAAATAGTCTTCCAGCTTCCAGTAATCGGTGATGGAGTCGCCCAGGAATACGACCTGATTCTCGGCGGCCGCGGGAGGCTTCAGGGCAGCATCGGCATCGCGATAGCGTTTGAGTTCGCCGAAGTCATCGGTGTAGATGGCTATGCGAGAAGCGCGGTACTCGTCCAGGCCGGGGAAGCCGGTGGAGGGGATGGAGGGCGGGGCGGGCTGCTGGGCCAGGGCGGTGAGAGCGAGTAGAACCGGGGCGGCGAAAATTATGGTGCGGGATCGCATGGCGGGAATGCTATCACGGCGAAGCAGCCCCCGACTGCCGCTGTGGCAGAGTCAAACCGGGCGGTGTATCCCTATGATGAAACGTTATGAGCACCACCAAACAAGACGTGGAACATCTGCTGAACAAGCTGCCCGATGACGCGTCCGTCGAGGATATTCAATGCCATCTCTAGGTGCTCAACGAGGTGCGCCATGGGCTCGAAGATGCCCGTGTCAACGGCACGCTTTCCCAGGCTGAAGTCGAGAGTCGCCTGAGCAAATGGCTCACCGAGTAGCCTGGTCGCGGCGCGCTCTTCAGGACGTCGAAGCCATCGCCGACTGCATTGCTCCCGATTCTCCTACCTACGCCGGCATCGTGGTCAAAAAAGTTGTCAACCAGACCCAGACGCTCGTGAAGTTTCCGCGCGCCCGGGCGCAAGGTGCCGAATTCGACGACGAGAGCGTCCGCGAATTGGTGGTCTACAGCTATCGCCTATTTACCGTCTGCAGGATGATGATGATGAGGTTGTGACCGCTGCGGTGATTCACGGCAAGCGTATGCTGACCGCAACAGAACAACTCGGCGACAATCCGTAGTTTGACCCTCCATGAGTCGCCCCGCTTCCAAACCCCCCGTTAGTCAAGGAGCGTGGAGTAGACTGTCTGGTTCCTGGGAGACATCAATCATATGAATTGGCCGGGACGAGTTGTCTTGCTTATCGGCATGTTCGTTTCTGCGTTTCTGTTCTGGCGGAAGTTTGGGCGGGCGCTGCGGATTATTCTGGCGGCGAAGCCGGACGCCGATTTCAAGCTGAGGCCGATCGGGCCGCGCATCCGCAAAGTGCTG
>DATHQJ010000254.1:0-7022 GCA_035482825.1 Binatus sp. (SeqCode)
GAATCAGAATTACGAAGCGGCTTATGGCATCTGGTGGCACGATCCGCAGTGGAAGCAGCACCCCGAACATTTTAAGAAGTACCCTTACAACGAGTTCTATCGGGACTGGGGACCGGGGGGCGAGTGGGGGCGAATCAAGTCACACAAGATTTATGCGTCGGGACTGCCTCCGGGTGGGGGAAGCGGCGTGATCATCGACATGACGGTGAACGACCGAACAGAACCGGCGCGGGTGTGGGTGGAGAAGTCGGATAAGACGATGAGTTTTTCGCCGATCTGACGAGAAACGATTGTGGATTGCTGCTTGCTGATTAGGAACTAACTAAAGCGGGCGGGCTTTTAATCAACAATCAGAAATCAACAATCAGAAATTCTTCCTCAGGCTGGGGCGGCGAGCTGTTCCAGCGTCTTCGTCAGCGACGTTTCGTCTCCTACGTTCAGGCAGGTTTTCGAGCGGTCGATCTGGCGCATCAGGCCGCAGAGAACTTTTCCGGGGCCGACTTCGATGAACGTACTTACATTTTGCGCAATCAAAAGGCGCATGCACTGCTCCCACTTTACCGAGCCGGTGACCTGGCGAACGAGAGTGTCGCGGGCGCGGAGCTCGTCGGTGACGAAAGCGGCTTGGACGTTGCAGGCGACGGGGTAGTCCGGCTTCTGCATTTTCAATGCGTTCAGGTCGACTTCCAGACGATCTTGCGCCGGCTTCATCAGCGAACAATGGAAGGGCGCGCTCACGGGCAGCAACTTGGCGCGCTTGGCGCCGCGCTCGTCGGCCAGTTTAGCGGCGCGTTCGACGGCGGCGGTGTTGCCGGAGATTACGATCTGCTCCGGGGAGTTGATGTTGGCGGGCTCGCAGACTTCATTCTCGGCAGCTTCGCGGCAAACGGCGGTGACTTGGTCGAGGTCCATGCCGAGGATTGCGGCCATCGCTCCGACGCCGACGGGAACCGCTTCCTGCATGTATTTTCCGCGATTGCGAACGGTGCGAACGGCTTCGGCGAAGGCGATGGTTCCGGCGCAGATGTGCGCGGAATATTCTCCCAGGCTGTGACCGGCGACGAAGGCGGGTTTCGGGATGCGGGTTTCGAGCACGCGCAGAGCCGCGATGGAAACCGTCAGGATTGCTGGTTGCGTGATCTCGGTGAGGCGAAGCTGGTCCTCGGGTCCCTCGAAGCAGAGTTGCGAAAGTTTGTAGCCGAGGGCGTCGTCGGCTTCCTCGAAAGTCTGGCGGGCGATGGGAAATCTCTCGAATAGATCTTTCCCCATGCCGATGGACTGCGAACCCTGGCCGGGGAAGAGGAGCGCGACGGTGCGGTTGGTCTCTGTCATGAACGGTTTGATGTGGCCGATCAAATTCTCTCAAACAGGTTTCTACAAACAGGTGTTCCTGCAAACGGGCGCCTGTAGACATGGCCTCGCTACGGTTCCGAAAGAAAACGTAGCATTTCCTCGAGGAGGCGCGCACCCTGGTCGGTCTCGAAGATAAATTGCGCGTGGGCCGACCCTTCGAGAACGACCAGTTTCTTCGGGTCAGGAGCTTTCCGATAGTGCTCGGTAATTCCGGGCAGTCGCGGACCGTCGCCACTGCGGTCGTCGCGGGTCACGATGAACAACTTTCGGCCTTTCATCCGCTCGGGTGAGTCGCCTCCTTCGGACCCCAGCAGAACGATTCGATCAATCTCTCCCGGGTTGGACTCGGCCGAAGCATCGCCGGCAGCGTCGCCTCCCATGCTCGCTCCTACAATGGAAACAGATTTCGCGCCAGCGTGGTGCAGGTATCGAACGGCCGCTAGGACGTCGGGATAGTGCTTCCAGTCCTCGCTTCGCGAGCCAGGCACAGACTGACCATAGCCGCGAAAATCGGTGGCCAACACGCGGAAGCCCGCGTCTGCAAAAGCTTCCGCCTGCTTCCGCCAGCTATCCTTGGTGAAGCGCCCGCCATGCGCCAGCACGACGGCTCGATCGCCTTTTCCGTAGAGGTCGGCGTGAAGTTGATAGCCATCTGGAGCCGGAAATGTAACCGCCTCTTGAGCCGGAACTTCGCCGGTGATCAGCAGGATGAACAGCAGAACGAAAACAGATGTTACGAAGGCTCGCATGTTCTAGGTGGTACGCGCGACTTCAGGTTCCGCAGCCGCGGGTTTCAGCGCCGCTAACCCGCGCTCGATCGAATCGTTGATGCCGCGCTCGGCGAACTCCGCGGCCACGCGCACAGCGTTCTTCATGGCGTTGGCGTTCGAGGAGCCGTGCGTAATGATGCAGACGCCTTTCAGGCCAAGCAACGGAGCGCCACCGTATTCCGTGTGATCGAGGCGCTTCTTGAAATCGATGAAAGCGCTGCGCGAGAGCAAGGCTCCGACCTGGCTGGTGATGGTGGCCTTGAGCGATTCCTTCAACGCGGTGCGGACAAGATTCGCCACGCCTTCGGAAATCTTCAGCGCGACGTTGCCGACGAAGCCATCGGCGACGATGACGTCGACTTTTCCGTTATACAAGTCGCGGCCCTCGACGTTGCCGATAAAATTCAAGGGAAGCCGCTTGAGCAGCTGGAAGGCCTCGCGCGTGAGTTGGTTGCCTTTGGCTTCTTCTTCGCCGATGGAAAGCAGGCCGACCCGCGGGCCGGGCGTGCCATGCTTCTTGCCGGACACATCTCCAAACCGGCTACCAAACATCGCGCGGAAATAGATATCGCCCATTACGGCGAATTGTTCCAGGTTGTGGGGTTCGCAGTCGACGTTGGCGCCTACGTCGAGCAGCATGGCCGCGGTGCCCGGGGCGGTGGGAAAAACCGCAGCCAGCGCGGGGCGATCGACTCCGGCCACCGCGCCCAGCACAACTTTGGCCGTGGCCATGGCGGCTCCGGTGTTGCCGGCGGTGACGAAGCCGGCGGCCTGGCCTTCGCGCACCATGCGTAAACCCACGCGCATGGAGGAGTCGCGCTTGGCGCGCACCGCCTCCACCTTGTCGTCCATGGTGATGTATTCGCTGGCGTGAACGATCTCAATGGGCAGGCGGAGCGCGGCGGGATGGCGGTCTAACTCCGCTCTGACCGTGGTTTCGGGACCGATGAGCAACACGCGCACACCGTATTGGCGCGCGGCCTGAATGGCGCCCTCGATTTCTGGCTTGGGCGCGCGGTCCGAACCCATCGCATCCAGCGCGATGACGCTAGGCATGGTTGGCGAAAGCGACTCCGTATTCGCCGGCTGAGTTAGCTGGCTTCCTTAACGTCGAGAACTTCTCGTCCTTTATAGTAGCCGCATTTGGAGCAGGCGCGGTGCGGCATTTTCTTTTCGTGGCAGTTGGGGCATTCCGAGAGCGAATGGCCCTTCAGGGCGTCGTGGGCGCGCCGGGTCGAGGTTCGTTTTTGGGAGTGTCTCCGTTTTGGATTAGGCATGGTGGATAAATTCCTTCGTTTCTTCTAATTTTGCAAAACTCAATTTCGCAGAACTTGTTTCGGAAAATTAATTCTCGAGTCGTCCGCGGATCTCTTTCAACGCCAGCCACCGCGGATCTTCCATCGGGACCGCGCAGGAGCATTTCTCCTGATTCAGATTCTTGCCGCAGTGCAGGCAGAGGCCGCGGCAATCTTCGCTGCAAGTCACTTTCAGTGGCAAAGCCAGCAGCACCTGCTCGCGGAGGACATCTTCGAGCAGCAGGCCGTCCCCTTCATAGTAGCCGATTTCAGCCTCGGCGTCGGTCACGGAAAGCTCGTCGCGGCCCGCGTCGGTGCCGAGCGGCCGGTAGAGCAGATCAAAATCGCGCGTCACATTCTGGGCCACCGGTTCGAGGCAGCGGGCGCAACTTAATTCCAGGCCCGCGCTGAGAGTTCCTCTCAGGCGTATGTCGATGACGACTTTATGCTTGCCGTGCTGCTCCTCGACCAATTCGGCGCGTCCGCTGGCCTTGAGCGGGGTGCGCTGGTGGATGTCTTCCCCGAAGTCGATGACCCCGGGCTGGAACTCCTCCGTAAATTCAACAGGATGGCGTTCCAGTTCGTGAATGTCGAGGAACATGAGAAACCTCCGCGCCCCCAACGTTAAAGCACCAGGCCCGCGGAAGCTCGCCAAGAGGCGTAAGTACCGCAAGGAGCAAGACTTAGGATAAAGGGTGGGGTAAGGGGGTGTCAAGAATGGGGAGCTGGTAGTGGGTCAGCAAGATTTCCACAGGTCATTCAGTATAGGGATTCTCGATTGGCGGTAGGCCCTTTGCTTTTCGATCTGCCTGCATTTGCTTGACGACCTTCCGACGAGCATAGAGCGTAAAAACGGGACGGAGTAGCCGTCCAAGGGTTCTGCCGATTTGACCACCAATCTTCCGACCGAGTTTTCTGATTAGGTAGTGGCTGAGGACAAGAATGGCCACAGAGGAAATGGCGAGTAGGGCAAGTCCGATTTGCTCAGTCACAGGCGGATACTACTCGCCCAGAGCCTTGAGAACCAGATTCTTTTCCGCATGTCGCGCTGAGGAAACCTGCTGAGGCAGCAGGGCGCACAATTCAGCGATGCTCCAAACGTGATTTGATATGCCACTCTCCATTGCCGGGGTTACGCGCAACGTCTGATGGACACGGCAAAAGTTGTAATACATAAACCAGAGCGCCACAGCTGCCGCGTGATTTTCGATCTTCTTGGAGAAAGCATTTGTCAGCCGAGTAAAGCGCCGAATGCTCATCCTCATTGAAAGATTCTGCCTCTCAACAAACGACGTGCTCACGTCTTTCGGGTCAGGATCGCCGCTCACCACTTTCATGTCGCAGCCGATGCACTTCGCGGGTGAATAGCGGGCGTGATTCTCAGTCGCCGCGCCATAGATTTTCTGAGCCTTGGGGCTCTCTGGCCTGATTGGCTCAAGCGGCGTCCCATCTATATTCTCTCCGATGGCCTGCTCCACAATTCGCCGTGCATCCACAAAAAATCGTGATCCTTCGCCATGACAACATCATGCCACGATCTCCAGCCCCCTCCAAACATTTGCTTCCTCTCGGTGGGACGCTGTCGGCTCCGCGACCCCACTCAGGCAGGCGGCGCACTTCACCCGGGCGTTGACGCGATCAACCCCCGTCTCGATCGCTTGTCTGAAGTAGACGTCTGCGAGGTCATTTTCGTGCGCAGTTGTGCCATCGGCGAAGCTACCCGAATGACCACATAAGAAAGCAAGGCTTTTAAAAATGGCGCGAGAGAATGACGCTGCCGGGTGGCCATGGGAAATGCTAGAATATCCCTAGGGATTCCATATGGCAACGCTCTACGTTGAGAATGTTCCAGACGATGTCTACAAGGCGCTGCGCAAGCGGGCCCGCGAGAATCGTAAGTCGATGGCGGCCGAGGTGATTGCGCTGTTGAAACAGTTCATTCCCACCGAGGAAGAGCTGAAGCGGCGCCGCAGGGCCTTTGACGAGTTGGCTAAGCTTCGTGCGATGCCGCCGCTGACTCCTGGTCCATTTCCTTCCGCTGAGGAGATGATCCGTGAGGACCGCGAACGGTGACGGCCGTTGTGGTCGACGCAAGCGTCGCCGTGAAATGGTGCCTACCCATGGAGGACGAACAGTTGGTCCGAGAGGCGGAGGAGCTCTTGGCCTCCTACCGCGCGAGGGACATTGCGTTCCTCGTGCCGGATCTGTTTTGGCTGGAGCTGGCGAACGCTCTTTGGAAAGCCGTCCGTAGACGAAAGATCGATCGCAATCGAGCGGAGCGCGGCTATTCTCTTGTCACCGACCTCGGCATTCCTACGATTCCATCCTTTGACCTTGTGCCCAAGGCCTTGGATTTGGCCATGATCCACGACAGGACTGTGTATGACAGTATCTACGTCGCCCTGGCATTGCAGTACAAGGCAGACTTGTTCACCGCCGACGAGCGCCTGGCGAACGCTCTCGCCGCGCGATTTCCGGTGAAGTGGCTGGGCGCGTTCTGAGCCGCTAGCGACCGTAATCCTCGAGGCCCAGCATCTCAAATGCATGCGTCGGTGATTCCTCGAAGATTAGTTTTCTCTCGATATCGATCGTGCTCTTCCCAAGATGGTGCGGGATGTACCACGCCACCGCCACCACGGGAATGAGGCCGATCATCCGCGCAGGCTCCGCCAGGGCCGATGCTTCGAATTCCGGCGTCGAGGTGGCGTAGAGCAGGAATCCGAAACAGACGGATAGCAGCGTGACGAAGGAATGTTGCTTGAAGAGCGGGAGCGTACAGGTGAACGGCAGCTTGCGGAAGCGGATCAGGATGATGTTTGCCAGCAACACGGTCCAGGTCGTCACCAGCAGGGTATGAAGACATGCGACGCGCCAGCTGTCGAGGTAAACATATACCGGAAATGTGATCGCCAGCAGTCCCGGCAGCAACAGGGTCAGGATTACTTTTCTGGCCAGCGGTTCGCACTCTTCTCCATCGCGATCCAGCAGCAACTGGAAGATCCAGTTGGAGCGCAACTCCGCCGGAATCTCGAAGACGAGCCGGAGACCAACCACAACCAGGAAAGAAATAATAAACGGAATCGAGAGAGCGTTAGCGGACAGTGCAGCCTGACGCCACGATTTTGCGTTTTCAAACCCATCCATCAAAGCCTGCGAGGCCAAGACCAGGCTGAGTCCGCCAATGGCGGTCAGAACCAGGCGATGCGCCTCGCTGCGCAGCAAGGTTCTGCACACAAACCGAAAGCAGCCTCTCTGGAATGGAGTGCGCAGCACCAGGCGGTCCAATAACGTTCCCAGCCGCCAGGTTCGAGGATTGCGGGCCGTAGCCGTGGCGTCGGCGATCTCCGCAATGCGCACGAAGTGGCGCTGGTAGCCGACGGCGTAGGCACAGAGGGCAATCGCGACCACGGCTGCGACTCCGGGGAGAGCCAGTCTGGACAATTCCATGAGCACAGGGCCGGCGCGGCCGCGCAGGGATTGGCACAGACCCAGAAACCAGCACGAAGGCATCAAGTATGTCCATGAGGGGACCGACACCGCTCGCCTTAACGAGTTCGGAACCGCGAAACTGGTGCAGAGCAGGGCAACCAGGTAAACCACTACG
>DATHQJ010000255.1:0-11180 GCA_035482825.1 Binatus sp. (SeqCode)
TGCTGTTCGGGATCATGATGTTTCTTTTTGTGGCCATGTTGCATATTCCGCGGGTTTACGCCAACCCCAGAGACCGGATCGGATGGATGGTTGCCATTCGAGACATGTCGTTCGCCGGCGGAGGCTGGATTCTCGCGGCAACCGCCAAGCGCGGGCAAGGCCGCGAGCAAGACCAAGGTGCAAGCGCGCTCATCACCGTGGGCCGCGTGCTGATCGGGATCGCTGCCATCTTTTATGGCGTCGAGACCTTTCTGCACCCACTGGGAATGCCCGGCGTACCGCTCGAAAAATTGATGTCCGAATGGATTCCGGCGCGACACCTCATTGGCTATCTGACGGCCGCAATTCTGGTGATTGCCGGAGTGGCGATTCTGCTGGCTCAAAAAACGCGGATGGCGGCAAGTTATCTCGGGACCTGGATTGTGCTGCTGGTCGTGCTGATCTACGGGCCGATCCTGATCGCGTCGCTGGCCGACCCGAGCACCGCTGTCAAAGTTGAAGGGCTCAACTACTTCTTCGATACGCTGCTCTTTGGCGGAACGATTCTCGCGCTCGCCGGCGCGACCCCGCGCACGGATTAGAAAGTCACAGCCGCAATTCTCCGCGTCCCGCATTTTATCCAACTGGTTCGCACGCGGTGTAGCCCCGGGTCGCGCTGGGAGACGGAAGGGTGCCGCCTTAGCGAATCGTAACTTATTGTGCTGCATATGGTTATCGAAGTTTTTGTCGCAAGGCATACGGCTGCTTGATCAGCCCGTCGCGCTACGGACTGTGGCTGTTTTACCACAGCCAGTTTTCTTAACGTAAGCGTAATCTAAGTCATTCACTGAACTTAGCTTCATTCATTCTTGACCCACGAGCAGACAATCCGCTCCGCGGTGGAATGCAGTGGCGTCGGCTTGCACAGCGGCGCGCCTGTTTCCATCCGCATCCTGCCGGCGCCGTCGGGCACGGGCATCGTCTTTCGCCGCACCGATCTGGACGGATTCGAGATCGAGGCCATCAGCCGCAACGTTGCCCGCGTCAGTTACGCCACCAGCCTGATGAAAAAGGGCGTGCTCATTTCCACCACCGAGCACGTGCTCTCGGCCTTCATCGGCATGGGCATTGATAATGCGATCGTCGAACTCGACAACCTCGAATTGCCCATCCTTGACGGCAGCGCCCGGCCCTTTGTGGAGATGATTCGCAAGGTGGGCATCCGCAAGCAGCGACGCGCCCGCAAGTATCTGAAGATTTGCCGCGAAGTTGAGATGCGCGAGGGCAACAAGTTCATCGCAGTCTATCCCGCGGATACTTATTCAGTTTCCTACTCCATCAACTTTCCGCATCCCCTCATTGGCAAAGAAACTTTTCAGGTCGAACTCACCAACGGAAGTTATTTGAAGCACATCGCAGGCGCGCGCACCTTCGGTTCGCGGCAGGACGAGCAGGCCATGCGCGATATGGGATTGATTCGCGGCGCGTCCCGCGAGAACTGCATCGTGCTCACACGCGATGGCGTGGAGAACGGTCCGCTGCGTTTTCCTGACGAGTTCGTCCGCCACAAAGTGCTCGACCTGGTGGGCGATCTGGCGCTCTTAGGAAAGCAGATTCTGGGAAACGTCGTCGCCGACCGCGCCGGTCACGCCATGCATACCGCGCTGGTGTCGCGCATTCTGCGCGACAAGACGCTGTGGGAGGAAGTAACCTTCCCCGGCGAAGACCGCGCCAGCGCAGTCGCCCCCAGCGCCGAAGCCGCCGCCGGATCTTCTCTCTAAATTCTAAAATAGGATTGTCATTCCGACCGGAGCCGGAGCGTCAAGCGACGGCGGAGTGGAGGAACCTGCTTTTTGTTCGGGCCGGTGGAAACGGGCTTACTCCCCGGGTTCGCAGGGCATCGCGCTCGGATCATGCAGGTCGTGCGGTTGCTCCCGCAACAGCCGTTGCAGCTCCGCTCGGGTCTCAGCAATCACTGCCGCCGCAAACCGCCGGGCGGATTCCTGCCGCTCCTTCGATAGCTCCTTCACCCGCATATTGAGCAAAGGGATGTCCTGCTCAAACCAGCGCAGCGTCTTTTGTACTTTGGCAATACGGAAATCGTTGGTCAACATTCTGCCTCCCCAGGGATCGTCCTCGAGTGATCTCCCAGATTGCCACGGCTACGGCCACGCGCAAGTCTAGAGAGAGATGCCCCTGACTGATGAATGTGTGATGGGGCGAGCGCTAATGCGAGGTTTCGGAATCCGCAGACGCCAGCCGCTCTTTGGTTCCGGGAAATTCCTGCTCGATTTGGTCGTCGAGCCACTGTTCGAGTTCCTGCTTGGAAGTCTTCGACAGGTCGTGAAACCGGAATCCGGCGAGGCCTTTCACATCGACCCAGGCGACCTCGGCTTCCACATCCACGTGGATGTTTGTGTTCGGCAGTGTGAACTTCAAATGCGGCGCCGCGCCTTTCGGCGGAGCCTCCCGCAACTGGACCGCCAGGCCGCCTTCGCTGATGTTGGTGCTGGTGGCGTTCAGAGTTTTTCCTTCGTACACCACCTTGACCAGCATCTTCACCGGCTGGCGGAAATATCGGCGTCGTTCCTTGATCATGAAATTCAGCGCCGCATGAAAGCAGCGGGCGGCGTTCAGCATGCTGATCGGCTTTTGCAGCACGAAGTTGGCGCCCATGCCGAAAGCATCCTGCGTGGTCGTCCGCTTTCCGTTGAGGATGGCGAAGGCAACCGAGTTCTTGTTGCTGGGCGTGCTCCGCAGACCCTGCAGGACCGCCAGACCGCCGCTGAGATCGTCGCAATCCACAATGACTGCGTCGAACTTGTCGGTGATCAGAATGTCGGCGCCGGCTCGCGCCTCATGGCAGATCTCCACATCAATCGACAATTGCTCGAGCGTCGGCCGGATCACACGCACTAATTCCGGGTCCTTGCTCAGGATCAGCGAGTCCAACGTCATAGCGCAATTCTAGGGTGCGGGCGAGAGGCACGATAGTGACCAAGGTCATGGACCCTTCGTTGCGGATTTACCGGCTTGCCATGCCCTCATGACCTGGCAACTCCAAAACCGCCCAGCATTGTGCGGCACAATTTCGCAGCCGTAGAATGCATTCGCCAATGACCAACATCGTCTACCTTTCGCTCGGATCGAACCTCGGAGATCGCGAAGCCCAACTGCGCGCAGCCCTCGTCTGTCTGCAAAGGGAAGGTCGTGTTGTGGCGGTCTCGTCCTTCTACGAGACCGAACCCGTGGAATTCATTGATCAGGCATGGTTTTTGAACTGCGCCGTGGCTCTCGAAACCACAGACACTCCCGCGCAACTGATGGCGGCGATTCTCCAGATCGAGCAGCAGATGGGCCGCCGGCGCATTCAGCGAAAAGGCCCGCGCACTATCGACATAGATATCCTTTTGTTCGATGGCGAAGTCCTCGACTCGCCCGCTCTAACCATTCCCCATCCCGCGATGCACCAGCGCCGTTTCGTGCTGCAGCCCCTGGCTGAGATCGCGCCCGCACTGCGGCATCCGGTGCTGAAAGAGACGATGCAGGAACTGCTCGATGAGCTTCCCGCAGGCCAGACCGTGCGGAAATATCAAACCAGTTAGCCACGGATCAACACGGATTTACACGGATCAAGAAGAAGAATTCATATCCGTGGGAATCCGTGAAAATCCGTGGCTAACGACCTACGGCAGGATGATACGGCTCGCAGCTTCCTGGGGCGCAACCAGCGCCGCTTCCTTCTCGGGAAACTGGGCAAAGAGAAATTCCACCAGCGCCCGCGACTTCGGACGCCCCGAGGTCCGTCCGTGCGCCAGCCGCACCAGAAAAACCAGGGCCTTCAACACATCGGAATCCCGCAGGCTAACGAAGCCCGTGTGTTTCAGCTCAGCCTCACGATATTCCTTCACCATGGTCTCGAGTTCGCCCGCCACTCGCCGCTGCGCATCGCTGGTGATCGGTGGCTCGTAGTGCAGCCCGGAGTTCACCAGCCGCTCGTAGGTTTTCGTCAGCATCGTAAGCGCGGAGATCAAATCCTGATCGTGCAGACTTCGGTCGGCTCGGGCCGCTTTGGCCAGCGCGTACGTTAGTCCCATGAGGAGATGTTCTTTCTCGTACATGAACTGGTCGGAAACCTCGATTTGGAGAAACAATCCGGCCCGGTCGACCAGCTCGGCTGAGCGCGGCTTTTCGTGCTCGCGCGCCTGCAGCAGATACGTGCAATCACTCGGACAATCCAGCGTCACTTCGCGCTGTTCGCCGCAGCACTGCGGGCAAATACGCCCGTGAACAGCGGGGCAAAAGCGTTTTTCCTTACGGACTTCACAAATCGCGCAACTCAATCCCGGACTCCTCGAAACATGATGGCTTCTCGCAGGTTACCACGTTGGTACGCATGAGAGGCCTGTTCCGGCATCGGGATGCTCGGCAAGCCCTGTAAACATGGCCTCTCCCGCGTTCCAGAATTAGAAAACCCTAGTAAAATAAGGTGTTTTCCACAGCCCAATGGGTATAAGATAGGCCCCGCTAGCATTAAACCGATTTTTTTAGGAGGAAATACATGGCATCAGGTTTGACCAAAACACAGCTGATCCGGCATCTCGCCGAGAAAACCGAACTCCCCAACAAGACCGCGGCCGCATTTCTGGAGCACCTGGCCGACACCGCGATCAAAGAGACCAAGAAGAACGGCATCTTCGTTGTGCCCGGCCTCGGCCGTCTGGTGAAGGCGCACCGCAAGGCCCGCGTGGGACGCAACCCGCAGACCGGCGAACCCATCCAGATCAAGGCTAAGACCGTCGTGAAGTTCCGCGTCGCCAAAGCCGCGAAAGACGCGATCGCCCCCAAGAAGCCGTAGTTCTTTTTGAAATCAGTTCAAAGGCCGGCCAAGAGCTGGCCTTTGATTTTTGTAGCGCCGCCGTCTCGGCGGCTGTCGGGCGGGCGTCCGTTCGGCAGGCTCAGGGCAAGCTCTCGCCCGCCCCGCCGAGCGAGCATACTGTGTGGAGTTTTTTGTAGAATCGCGCGCAGAAAAGATCAGAACCGAATGCTCAACTGGATCGTCATCGGAATCGGCGACATCGCCACCCGCCGCGTCATCCCCGCGATCCAATCCGAGAAGCGCAGCCAACTTTACGGCCTCGTCACCCGCGATCCCGCGAAAGCGGCTCCCTACGGCGCGCGCGTGTGGGCAACCCTCGACGAGGCTCTCACCGACAACAAGGTTCACGCAGTCTACGTCGGCACGCCCGTCTTTCTGCATGCACCTCAAACGATTCAAGCGCTCCGTGCCGGCAAGCACGTCCTCTGCGAAAAGCCGATGGCGATGAATGAGGCAGAGGCCCGGGGCATGGTGCAAGCGGCTGAACAAACTGGAAGAACTTTAGGTGTCGCCTACTATCGCCGCACTTACCCCAAGGTGCAGCGCGCGAAGCAGCTCCTTTCAGCGGGCGCCATCGGAAAGCCCGTGGTCGCCGAACTCACGTCGCACATGTGGTTTGACGGCACTGGCAGTCGCAGTTGGCTGGTCGATCCCGCTAAGGCCGGAGGCGGACCGCTCTACGACATCGCCTCGCACCGCATCGACGTGCTGAATTTTCTGTTCGGCCAGCCGCAGCGCGTCAACGCACAACTCTCGAACGTCGTGCATCACTACGCGGTCGAAGACAACGCCACCGTGATGATCGAATACTCCGGTGGAGTCCGTGGCATCGTCGACGTTCGCTGGCACTCAAAAGTGGCTCGCGACGAATGCCGCATCCGCAGCACCGAGGGTGAGATGGAATTGTCTCCACTGAACGGGCCCGATCTCGTGTATCCCGGCGGCCGCGAGACTCTCCCGCCCCACGCCAACCTGCACTACCCCATGCTGGAAAACTTCGTCGACGCCGTCGAAGGCGAAGCCCCGCTACTGTCGAGCGGAGCCTCCGCCTACTGGACCGACTGGGTTACCGAGCGGGCGCGGGACGCTGGCGGCAAAAAAGCTTAACCACAGAGGACACAGGGGAAACACAGTGGAAACCCTGTGTTTCCTCTGTGTCCTCTGTGGTTCAGTTTTTGCTACTTTCCGAACTCGTTCTTCACCACTTCTCCGCCCTTCATCACAAACTTCACGTGCTCAAGAGTGGTCACGTCCTTGACCGGATCCCCATCCACCGCGACCAGGTCCGCCCAAACCCCCGGCTCCAGGCTGCCGACCTTGCCCGACCACCCGAGAAGATCCGCGGCGTTCAACGTCGCGGCCTGAATCGCCTGCAGCGGCGTCAGCCCAAGCTTCACCATCACGGCAAATTCGTGGGCGTTGAGTCCGTGCGGATACACCGCGGCATCCGTGCCGAAAGCAACTTTCACTCCGCTGGCAAACGCATGCGCGATGTTCTTACGCGCAATCGGCATGACCGCCTTGGCTTTGGCCAGATAGAAATCGGGCACATGATTTCGTTCGGCATTTTCCAGGAACCAATCGCCGAGGTAAAGCGTCGGCACAAGATAAGTGCCGTTCTTTTTCATCTCCGCGATCCCCGCGTCGTCAATGTAGGATCCGTGTTCGATGGAATCGACTCCCGCCTCTGACGCCCACAGAATGCCTTGCGCTCCATGCGCGTGGGCGGCAACTTTTCGTCCCAGGCGGTGGGCATCGGCAACGATGGCCTTCATTTCCTCCAAGGTGTACTGCGAAGCCTGCGGATCGTCGCCCTTGGAAAGCACTCCGCCAGTGGCGCAGATTTTTATCAAATCAGAACCGTACTTGATGTTCTCGCGCACCTTGTGCTGCACCGCCGCGATGCCGTCCGCCACGCCGTCGCCGACCGCGTGATACTCATACGGCAGCAGGTTATTGTCGCAGTGTCCGCCGGTGATGCCGAGGGCCGGGCCGCTCACTAGCATCCGCGGGCCCGCGACATCGCCGGCATTGATCGCATCGCGCAGCGCAACATCGCTGTAGCCGCTCGCTCCCACATTGCGCACCGTCGTAAATCCCGCCAGCAGCGTGAGCCGCGCATTCTTGGCGCCGATCAGTGTCCCGCGCGCGACTGAGATTCCCAGTTCCTCGTAACCGAACTTCGGGTCCATGGTCAAGTGGGTGTGTGCGTCAATCAAGCCTGGCAGCACCGTGGAATTCGGCAGGTCGATGCGCACGGCATCCGCGGGAATCTTCGCCTCCGCCGCCGCGCCCGTGCTCACGATCCGTCCGTCTTCGATAACCAGCATCTGGTCAGCCAGCAGCTTGCCCGTCTTCACGTCGAGCACATGCCCGGCATGGACCACCACGTGCCGCGGCGTCTGGGCAGTCCCCGCGACTGTCAGAAACGATAACGCAACCGCAACCGCGCCGATCCTCGTGATGCTCATGCTGATGTTCATGTATGACGTTCCCTTTCCCGGTTGTTTGAACAGATGTTTTGCTTGGCAACAGCGACTACCCGCGAGCCGCCGGTTTCCGCCGTCCGTCAAGACCCCAGACTCGCCCGGCGTCCGCCGCGAAGAAGATGATAAATAGCAGCAGTAACGGCAGGTGATCAAGTTCCGCGCCGAAATAGCGCCAGACCGGCGCTCCGTGACCCGGCGCCCACCACGTGGACAGAAGCATATTTACCAGAAACAATATGCCTAGAATCGAAGCGGGCCGCACCCAAAATCCGATCAACAGCGAAATGCCGATCAGCAATTCGACCACCCCAACCGCATACCCGAAAAACACAGCGTGCGGCAGAACCAACTCCGCCAGAACCGGACGATAGAAGCTGACCACACTGTTCGCAATGAAATCCTGCAGGTAGGTTTGAAAGCCGCCGTGGGCAAAGCCCGGCCCCGCCACTTTATATTCGCCGAATAGAAGAAAGAACACGGATGTGGCGATGCGCACGCCAGCAATTGTCCGGGACAGGGCGGGGGATGTGTCCATCAGAAGAGGAATAAGCCTGAAAGCGTAATGTCCCTAGCCCCCGGGCCCGTCATTGGAGACATACTGTTCGAGCGATTCCAGTTCGCGGCTCAGGTCGTCGACGCGCCACTCCAGCAGATTTCTGATGGATAGAATCCCCAGCAGCTTGCCGTTGTCATCGGCCACCGGCAGATGGCGGAAGTGCCGCTCCAGCATGATGCTCAGAGCTTCGCCCGCGCCCGTGCCCCGCGTAGCCATCTCGACCGGCGTGGTCATCAGTTCGCGCACCGACGTCGTCCTCGGATCCACATGGCTGAGCGCCATTTTTCGCAGCACGTCGCGCTCCGTAAAAATCCCTGCCACGCGGTACTCGTTGTCGACCACTGCGACGGCTCCGACATGATGGTCGAGCATCTTATGAATAGCGTCGGCGACGGTGGCTTCCAGTCCTACCGCGGCAATCTCACGGTCACAAAGATCGAGCACGCTCATAAATACCTCCATCGGTCTTCGGTCAGAGGGCAGAGGTCGATACGACCTGGAGTCGAATTTGACCGAATCAAACGGGATTGACGCATTATGCTCGCGGCAAAGCCGATGTCAAGGGAATTTGCAACAAAATATCCCGATAGTCCGCGTTTTGGATGTTGATCAGTCCAAATACCTACTTTGCGCGAAACACCTTTCCGTCCTTCATCACAAAGTAGACGTTCTCCAACAGCTTGATATCGCGCAGTGGGTCGCCGGTTACCGCGACGATGTCGGCCAACGCGCCCGGAGCAACCACGCCGACCTGCCCTTCCATATCGAGCATCACCGCCGCGCGCGAAGTCGCGCTCAGAATGGCGTCCATCGGCTGCATGCCGAATTCCACCATGCGCGAGAATTCCTGTGCGATCGGCTCCGTCCAGGGGATTCCGCCCATATCAGTGCCAAATACAATCTTCACCCCTGCCTTCAGCGCCTTTTTGAACGACACCTCGTGCGCCGAGGCTCGCAACCGGTCGCGTTGCCCGCCGGGCGTGTCCGCCGCAGCCCAGTCGGTGTAGTAGACGCTGAGCGTGGGCACATACCACGTGCCCTGCTTCAGCATCTGCGCGATTGCGGCATCGTCGAGATCGAGGCCGTGCTCGATGGAATCACATCCGCCGTCGAGCGCGCGGTGCAAGCCGATTCCGCCGTACACGTGACACGCCACCTTCTTGCCCCAACCGTGGGTTTCGTCCACTATCGCCCGCAGTTCCTCGACCGTAAGCGTCGGTTGCGAGACCAACTCCCCATTTTTTCCCACCCACGAACGATGCGTCATATACACCTTGATCCAATCGGCGCCGTGGTCGAGCTGTTCGCGCGCGGCCTTGCGAGCCTCCACCGGGCCGTCGACGATCTGCGCGCCCTTCGGCATCTCCAATTCGGGCGCGTATCCTTCCAGCGGATATCCTCCCGTGGTCGAGATGGCGCGCGTCACCACCAGTAGCCGCGGCCCCGGAATATAGCCGGCCTCAATTGCCTGCTTGATGCCGACATCGCCGTAGCCCGCACCCTCGGTTTCTACATCGCGCAAGGTGGTGAAACCCTGCTCCAGCGCCCGCCGCGCCGCGACCGTGGCTCGCGCCGCCCGCATCGCCAAAGGCGCCGTCAGAATGTTGGCGTCGTATCCGCCCTGGGCCGGATCTTCTCCCTGCAGAAAGATGTGCGTGTGCGAATCGATCAGCCCCGGCAGTACGGTTTCCTTCGAAAGGTCGATCACCGCCGCTCCGGCCGGAACGTTAGCATTCGCCGCGTCAGAGACGCTCTCGATGCGGTTGCCTCGTATGACGATCACCTGGTCGCGCCGCGGCTTGTCAGACTTTCCGTCGATGAGTGTGCCGGCACGAATGACCGTAACCTGCGCCGATGACGAACCGGTCAGTTGCGCGCTGGCGTACATGGTGAATGTTAGAGACAGGATCAAGAGCAGGCGCTTCATGCATTCTCCTCCATAGTGTTTGCGGAAATTCCTGTCCGCTAAAACTAAAATGTGATTTGGCCGGAAGGATTCTATACCCTTACGCAATCGCCTGCCTCGATACGTCGGGGCAGATACTGGACCGAGGAGGATCAGCCTTGCAGATTCGGGTTGCGGAAGTCCGGGATGAGGAGGCCATCGTCTCCGTGATCAACGCTGCGTTTCGGCGCGCTGAGAACTTCCTCATCGACAGCGATCGTGTCGACCTCGAGGCCCTGCGGGAATTGTGGTGCAAGGGCAAGTTCCTAGTCACCGATGACAACGGATCTCTTGAAGGCTGCGTCTACGTAGAACTGAGGGGTGATCGGTCGTACCTGGGTCTGCTGGCGGTCGATCCTCGGCTTCAAAGGGTCGGCCTTGGCTCTACACTGATGATGGCCGCCGAGGACTATTGCGCCAAGGCGGGCAGCCGCTTTATGGACTTGCAGATTGTGAATCTGCGGCAGGAAAACCATGCCTTCTACCGCCGACGCGGATACGTCGAAACCGGTACTGCTCCCTTCCCGCCTGACTTGAACCCGAAGCTGCCTTGTCATTTCGTGACGATGTCGAAGCCGCTGACCTGAACGCTATCTTCAATTTCGCGGCAACACCGCGTCTGCTTCAATCTCCACCAGAATCTCGGGTGAGATCAGCGCGCTCACCTGAACCATCGCCGTTGCCGGACGGATGTCGCGAAAGACTTCCCCGTGCGCTCTGCCGATCTTTTCCCACTCCGCGATGTTCATGACGTACATGCGCGTACGCACCACATCTTTCAAACTCGCACCCGCCTTCCGCAATGCGATCTCGATGTTCTTCAACGTCTGCACCGCCTGCGCATACACGTCTCCCACGCCGACAATCTTCCCGTCCGGCCCCGTGGCTGTTGTCCCCGAAACGTGCACATACGAGCCTACTTTGACCGCACGAGAGTAACCTACGATCGGTTCCCACGCGGTGCCACTCGAAATGTTCTGCCGCTCCCCACTCTGACGATTCATGTAATTCCTCCGGTCCGCCGCTCATTCTACAAGGCGAATCAAGAAGATTACTCCGCGAAATTGGCAGCCACCTTCGCCGACTGCCAGCAAATACAGCTAATTCCCCCCACGTTTGATAGCAAACCGCCCCAGTTCTAACGGATTCCGCGCACAACACGCTCGCAACCCGCCCGCTTCTAACTCATTAGTAAAACGAATCATGCGAATAAACAAAAGTCACTTGCGTTGCCCTATGAACTACGGTATCAACACAGCATGTGGCTGAAACTCCGTGCCAATCGCGGAGTTCAGGGGGATCAAAATGATTCCGGAATCGCATCCGTTGCAG
>DATHQJ010000256.1:0-13140 GCA_035482825.1 Binatus sp. (SeqCode)
TTTTTCTTTTTTGCCTTTTTCTTGGTTGCCATGGTTCCTATTCTCCCTTCCATTTTTCATGGAAAATGTCGCAGTGGTCTTCAACTGCAACTAGTTGATGTATAGAGTTAATAAAAAGTGAAGTCAAGAAAAAAATGATGATCAATTCGCGCGAGTTGCGACACCAAAGTCACACTGAGCAAATTTCTGAAGCGGAAGTCAACAAGAATTTTCTAACATCGCGTCAAGTCGCGCTCGATTTTTATTCCGCGAGCGCATCGTGACTCGAGTCGAGGTTGCGCTTGGCGAGGGGAGTCGCGTCGCGATAGCTGGCGGCGACAGACTTCGCAGGCATGCCGCGAGCGACGCATTGGCAAGCTGGTGCATCTATAATGATGAAGGCGAAATCTTCGCGGGAGCATGATTCATGGCCTCTTTTGATGATGTTGTAATTATTTCCGGCTGTCGCACAGCGGTGGGGAAATTTCAGGGTAGCCTCTCCGATTTCAGGGCTCCGCAACTAGGTGCGATCGCTGTGCGCGAGGCGGTGAAGCGCGCGGGCGTCGACCCCGCGAAGGTTGACGAGTGCATTATGGGGAACGTTGTCTCTGCCGGACTCGGGCAGAATCCGGCACGACAGGCGGCGATTTACGGTGGACTGTCTCCGGCGACAGGTGCCATGACAATCAACAAAGTTTGTGGCTCAGGATTGAAATCGGTTGCGCTGGCGGCGCAAGCGGTGCAGACGGGAAACAGTTCGATCGTCGTGGCCGGCGGAATGGAATCGATGACGAACGCTCCTTATCTGCTGCCGCAGGCGCGCAAGGGATATCGGTTGGGCAACGCGCAGATTGTCGACTCCATGGTGCATGACGGGCTGTGGGACATTTACAACGACTACCACATGGGCATCACGGGCGAGAACGTGGCGGAGAAATACGGCATCTCGCGCGAAGAGCAGGATGAGTTTGCGCTGCACTCGCATCGTAAGGCGCTGTCGGCGATCAAGGAATGCCGGTTCAAATCGCAGGTTGTTCCGGTGGAGATTCCGGCGAAGAAGAAGGGAGCGGCTCCCACGATCTTCGATAAAGACGAGAGCCCGCGGGAAGATACGACGATCGAAGTGCTGCGATCGCTGAAGCCAGCGTTCAAGAAAGACGGTACGGTTACGGCGGGGAACGCGCCTGGGGTCAACGATGGCGCTGCAGCGTTAGTGGTGACGAGCGCGAAGCGTGCTGCGGAACTTGGGGCGAAGGCGATGGTTCGGATTGTGGCCCAGGCGACGAGCGGGGTCGAGCCGAAATGGGTGATGATGGCTCCCGTGGGCGCGGTGCGCACTATTTGGGAGAAGACGGGGTGGAAAAATGAGGACGTCGATCTTTACGAACTGAACGAAGCGTTTGCGGTGCAGGCGCTGGGAGTGATGCGTGAGTTGGGGCTAGATCCCAACAAGGTTAATGTGAACGGGGGGGCTGTGGCGATCGGGCATCCCATCGGGGCTAGTGGGGCGCGGGTGCTGGTTACGCTGATTTATGAAATGATCCGTCGCGATGTGAAGCGGGGGATTGCTGCGCTGTGCCTTGGCGGAGGGAATGCGGTGGCCATGGCCGTTGAGCGCTGAGACGCTCTGCTCAGTTTCGATGACAACCGCTGGGACATCCACACGAGAAGTATCGGGTGCTATTCGACCACGACCTCTTCTCCTTCTCTTTCGGAGGCTTGAGCCTGGCGAAGGTGTGGAAGCCGTGTGGCGAACTGAGGAGAGAACTCCATTGCCAGGGTGCCCCCGCGGCCATATCCCGCTGTACATCAACTCATGGATACGGATTGATCTTTCTCGCTGTCATCGGAAATGTCCCCGACTTGGTCTGGGTTATAGCCGTCTCCTTATTGAGGTCCAGTGGAAGGTTGAATTTTTCGACTGTCCCGGTTTGGGGCCATTGGACTCGGACGGCGTCAGTTGTGATGTTCCACGTGCCTGCGCCGCCGATGGCACCCAGGTTGTTTCGGTCGCGCCATATTGCCTTTCCCGACAGATAGAAGCTGTACTCAAAATTGATTCCGTTCCAGATCACCTCCCACCGGCCCTGCAGGGTGTTGCTGATCGCACCTTCTCCGCTGTCCACCCAATCCTTCACGCAATTCCTCTCAAAATCGTTCCCCAAGGCCGCATAGTCTCCCGCATGGGCCGGAAGAAATTGCCAGGAACCGAACGACGAACTACTCTTGTTGTCCTCCACCGCTGCAAAGGCGATTCTGAAGCGGGATCGGTTCGCCGCTTCTTTGACGACGTACAACTGGCCCTTGAGAGCGTTGTACTGCGAAGGCGGAAGCGCGTCCAGTACGCGCAGAATGTCAAACATGCTGCTTCCCTGCAATACGCCGAGGGCTTCCCCGTAGTCGGCCGGCTCTTCCAGCGAATGCCGGACTAACTGGTATCTTGGATACCAAGGCTTACGGCCGTACAACTTCTCGTCCTTCTGATCCGCAGTCAGCGTCGGTCGAGGCTGCAAGGGAGCAATCCAAATTTTCCTATAGGTGTACCAGACGGTATCGGTGGGAGGCGGCAGCCCCGGAAGGATACTCTTGGCGGCCCGCGCTTCCGCATTCCATAACGTGTAGTCTTCCACCATTTCCATGCTCACATACGATCTCGTTTCATATACCGCGTCGCGTGGTTGCCACACTTTGAGAATCGCCACCAGCAGGAATCCCTGCTCCGGGTCCAATCCTTGCCGCGTGAGGATGTAGTCCTCCCACTCCTTCACATCCTTCTTCATGTCTCGCTCGATGCAGTAATCGTCCAGCCATCGCACAATCACACCAGCGGCCAAGGCAAATCCCAGGGCCGCGGTTTGGGTGGCTTCGTGATCCCGCATTCCAGAGCCGGGCTCGCCGGGAGTGACGACGCCGAGCGCGCCAACCTTACCAAAAGGAACGAGCCGTGATCCGACGGGTTGTGTCTCGTCGTAACGCACGCGGTCCATGCGTTCTGTCGATAGCTGAAACAGCCGGTTGAATTCCGGGGCATTGGTGGTGACGCGCAAAGCGATGTTGTAGTCCCCTTTGGGCAGTTTGACGCCCTTGCCTCCGCCCTCAAAATTGACCCGCGGAACGGCGAGGTCCACGTTGAACAGCTCCTTCATGAACTTTTCAGTGGCTGCGCCGCCCCGCTGATCCATCGCGAGATCTTCGAGCAGGGAAACAAACCGATTGTCGAGTTGAAACGCGACAATGTTTCCCTGGAGCCCGCGGCCTCCGCGAAAATCCTTTCTCGCCTCAACATTGGTGGTGAGCCAAAACTCGCCGGGTCGGAGAGTGACTGGACGGCCCGAAGAAACCGCCTCAACATAGCCCCCGGTTACGTCGACGTGATACAGCGTGACTGGATCGCCCGCCGGATATCGCTCAAGCGCCTTCAAGAGTTCTTGATCTGTCATTGCTGCTTCTCCCTTCCTGGTTTTTTCGGGTCGCAACCTGTGAATCCGGATTCGATTCCGAATACCTCGCTGAAATTTCCGCGAGATGTCCGGGCCGTTTGAACTTGCAGTTGGAAAACCTAAGGAGGAAACTTCCAAAGCCTTACAAACACATTAGTCCAGTTAGTCCGGTATTCTGCACTCTGCTGAGTCAGAATGCAAGTGAGACCTGGTTGCAGTGACGCTTATCGGCCAACTCGCAGGCGACTCCGCTTCTCCCACGATCCGGGAGCCTGCGGCCGGACTTTGGGTTACGGGGTCAGCGGGCGTTGCATGGCGGGGTGAGTCGGTTCGAGTCTTACCCCACCGCTGAGATTGGCAGCGTTACTGTGAACACGGCTCCGCCTTCGGGGGAGTTGGCGGCTTCGACGCTGCCGTTGTGTTCTTTCATCACTGACTTGCAGATACTCAGGCCCAGGCCCGTGCCGCGGCCGGGGCGCTTGGTGGTGTAGAAGGGATCGAAGATACTGGCCAGAGTTTCTTTTGGGATGCCGGGGCCGTCGTCGTGAAAGCTGACCCAGACTGAGTTGTCACCTCTGCCCAGCCGGATGCGCAGCGTGCCTTTATCGCGCGTCTCGCGGATCGCTTGCTCGGCGTTCACGATCATGTTTAGGAAAACCTGCATGAGCTGGTGAGGATCGCCCAAGGCGTAGGGGACTCCGGCTTCTTTGAGGAAATCGACGGTGATGTTGTTTTTGCGCAGCGAGTAGGCGTGCAGGTTCAGGGTGCGCTCGACGACCTCGACGAGATTGATTCGGCTCTTGCCGGGAGCGGGTGGGCGCGAAAAGTAGGTGAGGTTCTGGACGATCTCGGCGGCGCGGCGGGCCTGCTGCTGCAGCATCGCCAGTTGCTTGCGGGAGGTTTCGTTGGTCTCAACATCCTGCAGCAGTTCGCTGACTCCCATGATGGCGGTCAAAGGATTGTTCAGTTCGTGGGCGACGCCGCCAATCATCGCGCCCATCGCGGCCAGGCGCTCGCTCTGGACGACCTGCTGTTCCAGTTTCCGTTCGACAGTAATATCGCGCACCGAAATAATGACGCCGCTGGTCTTCGTGTCGGCCTTGGTCTCGGCCTCGACCAGCCGGCTGCCCGCTGCGCGCATAGTGCGCCAGGTTCCGTCGCGATGCCGGGCTCCGTACTCCGCCGAGGCGAAAACCTGCCGGCCCGACACAATGTCGTGGTACAGAGCAGCCAGCTCGGGCGAATGGTCTTCCAGTTCCGAAATCTTTTTTCCCAGCATGTCTTGGGGCTCAACGCCCAGAAGGTCGCGAGCCCGGGAACTGACGAAGGTGTAGCGCTCCTCGAGATCGACCACGAGAATGAGATCTGGAAAACTTTCCAGCAGGCGGCCGCGAAACTCTTCCTGCTGCGCCAGTTGCCGCTCCATCTTGCGGCGCTCGGTGATGTCGACCAGCGTTCCCTGGTAGCGGACGATGTTGCCGGAAGTGTCCCACACCGCGCGCGAAGAATCGAGGAACACGGCGGCGCTGCCATCCTTGCGGCGAAGTTTGACTTCGCGCGTGCGCACGCCTCCACGATCGTCAAGCGCCCGCCCCAGGACCGGCTGTCCGGGATCGAAATTCAGAGCCGCCGGTTCCACCGCCAGAAGATCGCGCTTCTCCATGTATCCCAGCATGCTTACCAGGGCGGGATTGGCGTCGAGCAAATGTCCTTCGGGGGTGCTGAAGTAGACGCCTTCCTGCAGGGTTTCGAATAATTCGGTGAAGCGCATTTCCTTCTCGCGCTGTTCGGTGACGTCGCGGCCGAGGATGCTCGCGCCCACGACCTCATCGCCTTTGACAATGCCGTTCAGCACGGATTCGAAATAGAGCGGCCGGGAACTATTTTTTAGCCGGATGCGCACCGTGCCGGCCCAGCGCTTCTTGTCCAGAAACTGCCCGAGGCCGCGTTCCACGTCCTGCTGAACCGGCTCCTCCAGCAAGTCGTAGATTTTCTGTCCGATCAATTCGGAGTAAGGCAATCCCGTGATCTCGGTGATGCGCTTGTTGACGGTTCGCAGGGTGCCGTCGAGCGAGACCGCGCAGGCCGGATCGTCCATTGCGTCGATGAGTTCCTTGAAGTTGCGCTGGGAGCGCATGATGACCTGGCTGAGCTGGTCGAGTTGTTCTTCGGAAGGCGCGGCTCCCACGTGTTCCTGCAATCCGTGCAGCAGGCCTTTGAGTTCGCTGACCTCGCGCCGGCGACCGTAGGCGTAGACCGCGAAGAAGAGGGAAAGAAACAGGATCGCGATGGGAATGGCGCGCAGGTAAAACGGGATGTTCTCCATCCGTTCCCACAGCACTCCCGCGAGCGCGACCGACAACAGGATCATGAATCCCAGAGCCCATCGCCACAATTGCGATTCCTCCCGCTCCAGATTGCCGGGAGGGCGGGACGTGCGCGAGCTGTTTAGGGGGTCTGGGGTCATGAGGGAAATAATCGATCCAAATGCAAGGCCGTCCTAATTCTATACTTCTCGGCGAAACAATCGCTGGTTGGACATCTTGGTAAGAGAAAAAGTCTACTCGTCCGGCTCGGGTGCTGGCGTTGCGGATTCCGCAGGCTTCGCATGATCCGCGACGATTGCTTGCCAGTTGAGGAGGGCGTTCCAAAGCAGGCGGTGGTCGCCACGGTTCAGGTCGCGGTGCATCGGGTTGAAGTTGAAACTCACGACATGGCCTTTACCTACGGACATATCGAGGATGGCGGGACGGCCGATCAGATTTTCTTCTCCCCAGGCTTGGCCGCTCTCTACGAAGGGCTTGCCGTCGGTGTCGCCCCATTCCATGACCACGCCGCTGCGGTCTTCGGGGCCATCGAGACACGTCGTGCAATAGGCCATGCGCAGCCAGTGGCGCGGAGTGTTGTAGAGGGGAAAGTTCTGGCGGAAGACGTAAGTGTGGGCGGGATATCCGTAGGCGATGGGATGGTCGGGACGATCGAAGGTGACGCGCACGTGTGCGCCGGGTGTGCGCGTCGCGGCTTGCTGCGAAGCGGACGACGATGAGCCACCGCCACCGGCCGCGCTGCGGGGAACGCCGCCGGAGGAGCGGCGGACGAATCTCACGAGTCCGCCTTCGAGGGCGAGCATGCTGCCGCTGCCGAGTGTGACCATCAGGCCGCCATTGTCGATGAAGTGCTGGATCTGTGCGAGCCCTTCGTAGCCGATTCCGCCGGTGATGTCGTCGGATTCGGCGGGCGTGCCGAAGCTGGGTGATTGGGCGGTCTTTTTAAAAGGCATCGGAGACCAGGTTTTTGGGAGGCCTTCGATTTGTTCGGCGAGTTCGAGGTCTACGTGCCCGTAGAGCAGCACGTCGATGCGGGCGGCCAGGTTGCCGGCGCGAATGTCTTCGTCGCGGAGATAGGTGTAGGGGACTTTGCGCTGATCGAGCGAGTACCGGATCCATCCGATGGAGTCGGTGTCGGCCCAGGGGACCCAGACGCCGATGCGGGGGGCTTTGGCTTTGTGGCGGGGAACGTGGGGCGGAGTGGGGACTTGAGTGAAGTCCAAGCCGAGTTCTTTGGTGGTTGATGCGATGGCGTCGGGGAGACCGGATTGGGCGGAGAGAATCCATGAGCCGGCGGGGAAGTTCGTGCCTCCGGACTCGAACTCGTGCTCGGCGATTTGAATTTCGAAATTTGCCAGGCGATAGCGGGCGGCGAGGAGCGATTCCTGTCCGGTGTCTTTCAGCAGATAAACCGGGCCTGCGCCGGTGACGCGACCGGCGGGATGCGGAACATTGGTCAGCGGAGTTAGCGCGGCCTCGCGGATTGATGCGTCGGCGGTCGGGATCGCCTGCAGATGGTAGTTCGCGGGCAGTTCCCAGGATACGTCGTCGTAGGGAGGTTCTCCGTCTTTCGGGTAACGCTGTGGGGTGAGCAGATCGACCGCGTAGTTTCTGTAGGGCTGGTCGAGGCGCACGACATATGTGCCGGCGGGGAAACTGCCTTCTTTGATTTGAATTGCGTTCTGTGCGCGGGCGACTTCGATGCGCTGGGCCATCAGGCGTTCGACCATGGCGGCGACGCGGGCCGGATCTCCTTGATCTTCGGGAATCAGAAACGCGTAGGGCGGCTGGGTAAGGCCTTTCTGCCAGGAGTCCCACGACTTCTTGTAGAAGTTGCGGAGCATTTGTTGCGATTCGCTGGCGGTTTCGTCGAGAGCTGAGAGTGCGCCGGTTTCCTGGTAATTGAGATTGTCGCGGGCGGACCACAGGACCTCGCGCGGAGCGGGAAGCGGGCGGTACCACTGCATCGTGGTAGCCGACGTTGTGACTGATCGCTTTTCGGTTTCGGCGCTGCCGTTGCCGAAGGTTTCGTAGCCGCGGCCGATGCTGTTGTGATTCATGGCCACGGAATCGAGATAGAGGTGGGCGAATGCCTCGCCGAAATTCCAGGTGGAGACGCCGGGCATGTCCATCGCCGTCATGGTCTGGACTTCATGGAAGCTGAGTGCGAGGAATTCGGTGTAGGTGAGGGGATCGATGTTCGGGTTATAGGGGCCGGTGCCGTTCCAGGTCATCATCAGCGGCATGCCTTCGTGCAGGTCGTGGACGACAGTGGGATGCCACTCGTGGAACATGCGGTGGACAGCTTTCGTGGTTTCGTGCGTCTGCTGATGAGTGTCGCGATTGATGTCGACGAAGGTGTATTTCGACCAGTACGGGGGCGACTGGCGGGGGAGAGTGTTGCGGTCGGTCTTGCCTTTTAGATAGCGGTAGAACCAGTCGACCATTTTGTCGCGGCCGTCGGGATTGGAAATGGGATTGATCAGGACCACGACTTTTTCGCGGATGCGGCGGATCATGGGCTGCTCCGAGACCGCGAGGCGGTAGGCCAGTTCGACCATGGCTTCGGTCGAGCCGGTTTCGTCGGAGTGGAGTGCGGCGTTGAAGTAATAAATTGGGCGCGCGGTGGCGATGAGTTTTTCGGCGGCAGCCTGGTCGGTGCGGCGAGGGTCGGCCAGCGCGGCGGTGGCGGCTTTCAGGCGGTCGAGATCGCGGATGCCGGCCTCGTCGGCGATGGCGATGATGATGATGTCGCGGCCTTCTTCGCTGTGGCCGATGGTGAAAACGCGAACTCGGGGACTGGCGGCTGCCAGCGCGCGAGCATAGGCGTAAGTTTTTTCCGTGCCGAGCAGTTCGCCGGGAGCGCCCATGATTCGGCCCAGAAATTTTTCTGGTGAGGGAACGCTGGCGGATTGGGGAACGTACGAGACCCAGGGCGAAACGTAATGTGGATCCGTCGTGGCCGCGGCGATCGCCTCGACCGAGCCGGGTTCGGGCACATCCGGCTTGGGCACCGGGCTCTGCGCCTGCGCATCGACGGTCATCCATGAAAGAAGAAATATCCACAGCAGCGCGAGTCGGAACATGAGGGACCCCGGATGTCGTTTGACGCGAAAGTTTAGCACGCGTGGCGGAGTTCTGAATGGGGCGGACTTGACGCAAAGCCTGGCCAGCCTGGATTTTGGGTGGGGCATCGCTTCCAGCGCGGTTCTCCGAGGAAGCGGCACGCAGAGCCCAAATCAGAAAGACTTCAACTCGGCCACCATCCAGGCAGCCCCTGTAACAAGGAAAGTCAGGACGCATTCGGACCAGATGAAATGCGCCTTCGGGTGAGCGATCAGGCGCGGAACCCAAACCATTACGCCAAAGAGTGCCAGCATGAGCGTCATCAGGCGCGTCGCAAGCCGCGCCTGGCGATTGATGAGAATGGCAATGGCTGCGAGTCCAAACGCGACCGTCGTGAGGATCGCCCAAAACATCTGGTTGGGAGGAATCCACTTTGGAACCAGGCTAGCTGTGTCGCGAAGTAAGAGTGCCTGACCCAGGGTAAAGGAAATCGCGCAGACTCCAAGTCCAAGGCGTGCCAGTCGGCCGAATACCACCGCCCTGGCTGCATTTGCCTCAGTTGCGGCGTACAGCGCAATCGCGCCGCAGAGTAAGGAAAAGAACAGGAAGAAGCTCCCACCGTATTGATCGTAGATGTTCGATGCGGCAATAATGCCAGGGATACAAGCCAGCGAGAAAGACAAATAGACGACGCAAAGTACGACCGCGGCCAGCCGCGCGGTGCGCGGGTACTGTATCCCAATCCCGCCGGCAATTTGAGCGGTCATGAGACACCCGCCAATGATGGTGCCGAAAGGCAGGCTCCAGATATGGTGCAGGTTTTGCCAGGTGTCGGCGTCGTGCCACATCAGTGCGATGACGCCGAACAGCAGCGCCGCGGCGCCAAAGACGATCCGTCCGTAGAACGCCGTCTTCATAAAGAACAAGTAAGGGTGCTCTTGCTGCGGGCGCGTTGAACAAGCGTGATCATTTCTGTTCTATCTTTCTGCGCCGTGTCGGAGAAACGCGATGCACAAATGCGCTTACCTCTCGTCGGCCCGCGCACTAAGTCTAGATCTCCCGCTCCCGTCGCCAGCAGTATAGTCTCAGGGATCTATCAAAGCCCAGGCCCGTCAAAGATACATCCCAGCTGGTATGTCGCTACCTTCATAAGTGGACGAGGGGGACGCTTCGACGCGAAAACCATTTTTTCGTCTGGGTGGTTCGTGGGCCGGAGACTTCAACAACTGTTGGCGCTATTAAGCTGTCCAAGTTTTCCACAGCGAGCTTTGGTGACATCCGTCACAGCCAGACCCATGGCAATGTCCGTAAGGTGGTGCCTGGACCCTCGGTGCGAGGATTAGGGCGTCGTGTGCCTGAGGATCCACTCTTTAAATGTAAATGCTCTATAAGACTCTCAGCGCCGCCGTCTACGGGATCGACGCCAACATTATTCAGGTGGAAGTCGACTGCTCGGGCATCAAGTGCGATCAGGACCACTTCCACACGGTCGGACTGCCGGACGCTGCGGTGCGCGAGAGCCGCGACCGGGTGCGCGCTGCGCTGAAGAACTGTGGCTATGACATTCCGCCGACGCACATCACCATCAACCTGGCGCCGGCGGATATCAAGAAAGAAGGGTCGGGATTCGATCTGCCCATGGCCCTCGGCATCGTCGGAGCTTACGGCGGGCTCACCAGGAAAGAAATGCCGGATTGCCTGTTCGTTGGAGAACTCTCGCTCGACGGCGGGGTGCGCGGGGTGCGTGGCGCGCTGCCGATTGCGATCGAGGCGCGTGGGAAAAAAATTGCGCGCATGGTCGTGCCGGAAGCCAATGCCAAAGAAGCCGCCATGGTCACCGGGCTGGAGGTTTATCCGGTGCGTTCGCTGTTGGACGTGATCCATTTCGTGAACTCGGGCAATGGAATCGTTCCCATCAAGGCAGACGGCGACTCGCTGCTGCGCGAATCGCAGCAGTTTTTCGTCGACTTCAAAGATGTTCGCGGGCAGCAGACTGCCAAGCGCGCCATCGAAATCGCGTGCGCCGGAGGGCATAACATTTTGATGATCGGGCCTCCCGGGTCGGGCAAGACCATGCTGGCCAAGCGCATGCCGACCATCCTCCCGCCGTTCACGTTCGAAGAGGCGCTGGAGACTACGAAGATTCATAGCGTGGCCGGAGTGCTGGATCAAGGTGCCGGGCTGGTTGGAACGCGTCCCTATCGCTCGCCGCACCATACTATTTCTGATGCTGGATTGATCGGCGGTGGCGCCATCCCGCGGCCGGGCGAAGTCTCGCTGGCCCACAACGGGCTGCTGTTTCTGGATGAGTTGCCGGAGTTTCCGCGCAATGTGCTGGAAGTGCTTCGGCAGCCGCTGGAAGATGGAACGGTTTCGATCGCGCGCGCCTCGATGTCGCTGACTTTTCCGGCGCGCTTTATGCTGGCGGCGGCTATGAATCCGTGCCCTTGCGGCTTTCATAACGACCGCAGCCGTGACTGCCAGTGCACTACGCCGATGATTCAGCGCTACGTGTCGAAGATTTCGGGGCCGCTGATGGATCGCATCGACATTCACATCGACGTGCCGGCCGTGAACTACAAAGAAATGCGCTCGACTCACGAGCCGGAAAATTCGGCCACGATTCGCGAGCGCGTGGTGCGGGCGCGGCAGAAGCAGTTGGCACGCTTCTCTACTTCGCGCGAAAAACTCTACTGCAACGCGCAGATGTCCTCGCGCCATATTCGGACATTTTGTGAGTTATCCGCCGATTGCGAACGCCTGCTGGAACGCGCCATGACGCAGCAAGGATTGAGCGCCCGCGCCCACGACCGGATTCTGAAAGTAGCGCGCACCGTAGCCGACCTGGAAGATTCGCCGAATCTCGAGCCGAAGCACATCGCGGAGGCGATTCAGTACCGGAGTTTAGATCGGACGTATTGGGCATGACCTGACAGCTGTTTCGGACTGTCGGCAAATTCAGGCTCCTGCGAATTGCGTCAGGCAGGTCCGAATGGTAAGTTATGCCGCATGCGAAAAACCTGGCTTGTCGTTTCGGTTGTGCTGCTAGCCACCTTCGCCGGAGCAATCGACAACGCCACGATTTCCGAACGCCGGAAGCGCGCCGCCGCGGTTTTCCATGATGGCATCTTGCTGGTGCACGCCGTCTCCCGATTGGACGCCGCGGCAGATGGATACCGCCAGGATCCCTACTTCTACTACCTCACCGGACTGGAGAACACGGTAGGCGCGATATTGGCGATTGAAGGCAAGTCGGGAGAGTCATGGCTTTTTCTACCCGACCGCCCTCCCTTTCAGAAAAGCGGACTGCAGCCCGAAGTATTGCCGGGCTCGGATGCCGCGAAACGTCTAGGCATCGACCATATTGTGGACTGGGCCGAGTTCGATGGATTTCTGTCGCGGGCGGCCGCATCGCTGCCACACGTATTTTACCCCGATGACCCATCCGGATATCCTGAACTGCCGGCAAACCTGCTGACTGGGAAAGCCCCGAAAGCTCCGCTGTGGATACAGGCGATCCTGCAGAAGTACCCTTCGCTTGAGGTGAAGGAAGTCAGCGACGACCTGAATGCGCTGATGTTTGTGCAGGATGCCGCAGAACTGGCAGCGCTTCGTTCTGCGGCGAAATCCACGGTGACTGCTTTGCTGGCGGGTATGCATGCGATTCGTCCGGGCGTCTCCCAGCGGATCGTGGAATCGACCGTGGAGAACGCGTGCTGGAATGCGGGAGCGCATGGGAGCGATTTCTGGCCCTGGTCAATGGCGGGCGAGAATGCCGTATTTCCGCGGCCATTTTTTTCTCTCGCGCTTTACGACCATCTTAATACGGAGATGCGAAGCGGAGACCTGGTTCGCCTGGATGTCGGATGCGAGTGGCAGCATTACGAGGGGGATCTGGGCCGCACGGTGCCCGTCTCGGGCCATTACAGCGACGACCAACGTGAGACCTGGAGCATTTTTGTGGCGGCATACCACGCCGGTGCCGCTGCCCTGCGGGCAGGAGTCACCGTCGATCAGGTCTATGAGGTGTGGCGCTCGGAACTTCTGCGCCACCGGGCATCCGCAAAGAGCACTCTGGCGCAGCATGCAATCGATTCGTGGTCAAAGCGCGAGAATGTGCCCTTCTGGCAAATCCACGCGACAAATCTGGTGGCGACTCTGCCTCCGTCCAAGCTCCCCGCAGGAATGACGATCAACTTTGAACCCATCGCATCGGTCGACGGCCAGGGATTCTTCCTCGAGGATATGTACTTGATCACTAAGGACGGCGCCGACTTGCTGACGAAGGGAGTGCCCTATTCCGCCGAAGAGATTGAGGCTGAGATGCG
>DATHQJ010000257.1:0-20844 GCA_035482825.1 Binatus sp. (SeqCode)
CCGCAGACGGCGGGAGGGTTGCTGATTTCCACGCCTGACGGGGATCCGCTGATGCGGGCTCTTAATGATGCCGGTGTCGCGGCAGTGATGATTGGTGAGGTTTTGCCAGATAGAAAACCGCGGATTCGAGTTTCGCGGTAGATTGCGTAAGCTCAGGCGAAGTCAAAATCCCCACCCTCTCGCGAAAAACGCGAGAAGGGTGGGGCAACCGCTGAGTGGTCTCCGATCAACCGCTGGCGTCGTGGAACAATTCCCAGATTCGCGCAAGGTGGTGATCGTCGTGCTCGGCTACGAAGTAGAGATGGTCGACGAGGCGCATCGGGGTTTTCAGGCGCGGGTGAGGAATCGCTCGGGAGAATAGGGATGGATCGAGCTCAGCCACTCGCTGCAGCAGTTTCTCTCGGGCGGCGCGGAAGTCTCGCAGGATTGTTGTCAGCGGAATCGCGTTGTGGTTGGCTTCGTCGGTTTTTCGATTCTGCAGGTCAGTTGGAGTGAGCTGCTCCGTGCCCGCAACATAATCGTTCACTCGGGCCAGCCACAGGGGTTCGAGGTCGAGCAGGTGACCGGCGTGTTCCTGGGCTGACCATTTTCCTTCTGGCTTCGTGGTCAGGATTTTGAGAGAACGGGCGCGGAGTGCTTCCTCGATCCTGGCCGGAGTGCCGCGCAGACGTGCCAGCAAGTTGGGATAGAGTTCGACGGGAAACGAAAATTCGAACTTACGCTCAAACCAGATGGGCACTTGAGTCATAGATTCCGCCGGATATCGATTTGGGGCTCCAACGGAGTACATGATGCGTCGCCCGCATGCACGACTCAGGGAATTCGTGCCATCGTAGGCTGGGGTTCGCGCATCTCTTAGGGTGCCGTCTTTAATTTTGTTGGTGCAAGGAGGCATTATGCAGATTCGCGAACTGGGTCGCAGTGGTCTCAGAGTTTCGGCGCAGGGGCTGGGGTGCATGGGGATGTCGGAGTTTTACAGCGGGTTCGATGATGTCGAATCGATTGCGACCATTCATCGGGCGCTGGAACTGGGGATCAACTTTCTAGACACGGCGGATGTTTACGGGCCGCACAAGAATGAAGAGTTAGTAGGGCGGGCGATCAAGGGCAGGCGCAACGGGATCGTGCTGGCCACAAAGTTTGGAATCGTCCGCGATCCGGCGAATCCCAACGTTCGCGGCGTGAGTGGCAAGCCGGAGTATGTACGCTCGTCGTGCGAGGCCAGTTTGCGGCGGCTGGGAGTCGAGACCATTGACCTTTATTACCAGCATCGGGTCGATCCGGCGACGCCGATCGAAGAGACCGTCGGGGCCATGGCTGGGCTCGTGAAGGCGGGGAAAGTTCGGTATCTGGGCCTTTCCGAGGCTTCGGTCGCGACGCTGCGGCGGGCGGTGAAGGTGCATCCGATTGCGGCGCTGCAGACGGAATATTCTTTGTGGACGCGCGATCCGGAGGGCGGGATTCTGGCGGCGTGCCGCGAGTTGGGGATTGGCTTTGTCGCATACAGTCCGCTGGGGCGCGGATTTCTGACGGGGCAGTTCAAGAAGTTTGAGGACTTGCCGGCGGATGATTACCGGCGGAATTCGCCGCGGTTTCAGGGCGAGAATTTTCAGAAAAATCTGGATCTGCTGCGGCAGGTGGAAGAGATGGCTCGCGAGAAGGGATGTACGGCTTCGCAGCTGGCGCTTGCCTGGGTGCTGGCGCAGGGTTCGGATATTGTGCCGATCCCGGGGACGAAGCGGCGGAAGTACTTGGAGGAGAATGTGGCGGCGGCAGTTGGGTTGTCAAAGGAAGATCTGCGGCGGATTGATGCGGCGTTTCCGGCGCAGGCCGCCGCCGGGGGAAGGTATCCGGAGCACATGATGGCGCTGGTGAACGGGTAAGGCCAGGAGCTGCTAGCGCAGGTTCAGGTCAGCGTAGTGCGCGAAGCTTGATAGCGCGACCTGGTCGTTGCCAGGTATGTAAAAGCCAAACTTGCCGAGGCTGAGATTAGCGCCGGGCTGCGTCCAGCGATCGAGAACCGTCCAACTGTTACCTTGCTTAATCTGGTGGAGAATCTCCGTGGGGCTCACGCGGATTTGAAGCGTGCGGAAGCTTTTCTGGTCGCCTTTGTCGGGAACCTTACCGGGAACTATGATCTCGTCCCGTTTCTCGCCGTTGCGAATGACCGTGCGGTGGAAGGCCTTGTCGTCCATTTGGAAGAGCACGTAGTTCTTGGGATCGCTGTAGTTGAAGACCCATTGCAAGACGTGCCCCTTGGTGGGCATCGCCGAAAAAACAAATGTGCCCGAGGCAGGAACGACTCCGTATAGGACGAAGTCCCCCCCTTTGCGCGTGAAAGAATCTCCTTCATGTTTCCAGGCGCCAGGGTCATTCCACTTCGACATACCGCTGGGGGCGAGAGACAAATCCAAAGTCCTGGATTGACCAGCTATGACTTCGACCGTGGACGTGCGTGTGAACCTTTCGGCGGTTCGCGCAGTCAAAGTGTAGGTGCCGGGAGCAAGACTCAGCGGGACACCGCTGCTTACTATTTTGAGAAGCTCACCTTTCGCGATTGCAACGGTGGCGTCGGAGGGCACGAATGTAATTTTCAAGTCGCCGGAAGCGGCTTCCAGCGCGGCATCCGCAGCAGCGAGAGATATGGCTCCGCCCACCACGAAGTGTTTCTTGAACTGCCGGGGCTTGAATCGGTCTTTGCGCAGCTCGACGGTATGGTCTCCGGGATTGACCGTGGAGACGGAGAGCGTGCCATCGGGCTGAATCGTGCCGACGAGAGTTTGATCGACGAGCACGGTGGTTCCCGGAGCGCCGCCCTGGATCGTGAGCGAGGCCAGCCGAGGCTGCGGTTGGAGCTTGAAGACTAGCGTGGCCGGTTCGTCCTTGCGAATACGGATCGTCTGCTGCGGAGGATCCTGAAAGCCGCTCTTGGAGACTTGTACAACGTAGTCCTTGAGTTCGAGATTCGGCAGGCGCAGCTGGCCGGCATGAGTGAGTTGCCGTTGCAGTTTTCCGTTGAGAAAAACTCTGGCGTCGTCTTGTCCGACAACGACCAGGAGTGTGCCCAGGCTTTGACTGGGTTGGGCGGGGGGCTGAGCATTGACCGGCTGAGCATCGCTCGGTTGAACATCGCTCGTGACTTTTCCGGCGGCGGTGCCGGAAGAAACTCCCAATGCGGGTAAAGATGGTTCGGAAGTTGTTGGGGCCGAAGCAGAAACGGCCGGAGCGGAGCTGGCGGGAGTGGCTGACGGAGTCGTCGCCACCGGCGCGATGTAATGTTTCCGCGCGAAGTAGAAGGTCGCCGCGACAGCGGCAAGGACTATCACCGCGGCGAAAACGACGACCAGCGTTGTGGAGTTCGACCTCGCGGGCTGTTTTGGCCGGGATGATGGCGATGTGACTTTGGCCGCCGGTGCGGAAGGCTTGGCGGCGGGAGCAGCGGAGGCTGGTGGCGAGGGGAGTTGCGGCGCTTGAGGAGTGGTCGAGACTCTACCCCGCGGCGCACGGCGCATCGTAACTTTGCTCGGTGGAACTTTGTTCGCCGGAGCAATGCGGGCGGGAACGTTTCCGGGTGCGATCGGGTTGGGTGGAATCGCACTCGGCGGAACCGCGCTTTGCGCAACCTCCTTTGCCTCAACCTGCGCCGGCAAAACCCGACTGGGCGCGACCTCCATTGTCGTAACCTGCGTCGACAAAACCGGACTTGCTGGAACCTCACGTGACGCAACCTTGCTTTGAGGAATCTGGCTGCTATCGGGTGAAGGCTGCGGAGCGCCGAAGCGCGGGACGTGAAGAATTACCGTCGCGCCTTTGCCACGCGGCGACGCGCTGGAACTCTCCTGCGGAATCAATCCCAAGCGCAGCAGCAGGGCATTGGCGATGGACAAGATTTCACCATCCGTCCAATGCTTGGCGGCCAGCGTTTGTATCCGCACAGCTAACGCCTGTTTTGCAGCAACGCCGGTGGCTCCATCGATTTCGCGCTGCAACCGCCGCAAGTCTTCCAGGTCGCCCCGCCGGGCCTTGCGACGCCGCGCGTCCTGGTCGCGCTGAATTTCATCCTGGATCAGGAGCAACTTCGGGTCGTGAGGATGAACCGCCAATCCCTCCGCAACCCAAGCCAAGGCTGCGAATGGATCGCCTGAGGACTGCAGCTTGCGCGCTTGCGAAACCCAGTCCTCCATCGAGCTGGTTTCTTTCCTGGTAACGATCAGGTCGAGGATAGTTTTAGCCGTGGGATGCGCCGGGTTCAAGGCCAGCGCCTGATTGGTCAGCGTCTCCGCTTTGAGCCAGTCGGTTTCAACCATCGCATGCGCGTGCTCGACCAGGGCATTGGCCAGAATCGAGCGGGCCAGAGCATTGCGTTTATCCAGCTCGTAGGCTTTGCGCAACAACTGAATGGCCTCGGCGGACTTGCGCTGCGCGAACAGTTCCTGGCTTTCCGTGATCAGACGCTGAGCTTCGGCATTGCGCTTGACGCCATCCTGGGCAAGCTTTTCCAGTTCAGCCAGCTCCGTATCGTTATCATTGGGGAATTCGGCGGCCGCGCCGCGCAACAAATCCAGCGCCCGAGCGTAGTCCCCCGCCTGCAGACAGACGTTGATCTGCTCGACGAGCCTCATGATGGGCCGCGTTTTGGATTCAGTGCGGCTTTGCTGGTCGCGAGTTTGCTCCAAGCGCTCTAGCCTCAAACCTCAATACTGGATATCGATTGTGAATCGCGCACACGACCTCCTAGTTTGCACCATGCCGACGCTGATTGCCCGTTACCGTTGTAATCAGGCGACGGGGTTCGAGGGCCGCAGGCCGCGGCGGGGGGGAAAGATATCCGGAGTACCTGATGGGCTGGTAAACGGATGAAGAATGTCCCGGAGGGACACTTGAGAATAGCCCGGCGTTTTCAACGCGAGGGGAACGGTGAGAAGAGAACGCGTCCCGGCCGGGACGCTTGAAAAGTCGGAAATCCTCCAACCGTCAAACTCTTGTCAATAGGCAGAAACTACACGATCGGGCTTAACTCCATCAAAGCAATCACAATATAAAGACGCCAACCGTTTCCGGTTTACCCCCTCCAACTTGATATTCTAGAACTATAGAGACAATTTACTGTCGAGAAGGCGCGGCCCACAGGTCGCGCCTTTTTCATTGGACGAAGTCCAGCCAAACCCGCGCCCGTAGCCGCCGGATCGAGGGTGCCCCATGTCTCGCCTCCTTTGCGAGACATGGGAATTCCAGAACGGCGAGCACAGGGGACGCACACAGGGATGAGTACAGGGAAAAGCAGCAACCGCAACAACGACTGGGTCCACTTCAAAACCTACAAGCAGCGCGGCGAATGGGTCGAACTGCAATTCATGGCGGAGGCCGCGAAGCACCGCTTCTCCGTCAGCAGGCCCTGGGGAGACACACAGGCGTACGACGTCGGCATCGAGCACGGCACGAACTTTCTCCGGGTGCAAGTCAAGTCGACAACGTCGAGGGTAGGTGCGGGCTACCGCTGCATGTTCATGCCCAACCACCTGAAAAAGCTCGACTACTCCCTCGATGAAATCGACCTCTTCGCCGCCTACGTGATTCCAGAAGATGCCTGGTACCTGATCCCAGCGGTCTTACTGCTGGGCAAGCGCAGACGCACCATGGCCATGCTATGCCCCTTATCCCCGCCGGCAAAGAAGGCCTGCTACCGCTACGAATGCTACCGCGAAGCCTGGAGCCTGCTAACCAAGAGCAGGCTGGAATTGGGGGAGACTACGGACGCTGACACTCGGGTCCGTCCTCAGCCCCGAGGGGCGGCATATTGTAGCCCCGGACGTAAGTCCGGGGTAAGCGCCAAAAGAATGTAACGAGTCCCGGAGGGACGACAGAAACTCTCGTCTAGCTCCATCCCTGCGCACGCAATGGCTTGGCCAAGCGAGAACGGGATCGATTATTGAATCTTGTTTTGAAATGGCACTAGAATCGCTCCCATGAACGGACAATGGATTGGGAAATTTACCGGCTCTAACGGCGACGGGAATATTTTCGTCAGCATCGACGAGCGCGAAAGCTGTTATCAGGGCGTCGCCTATACTCATCCAGCTAACCGCGCTTTGCCGAGCTCAGCCGCGTCGTTCAGGACCAAGAACAAAGACCGGAAAGGTGAGCTCCGGACGGATGCCCTCCTCCCATTCGATCCTGTTACAGGAAGCATCACCACCTGGGATGCGATCAAGGACAAATATCCGAATCTGGCCTTTTCCCAATATGCCGACGTTGTCATCTCATTAGAGAACGAGGCCCTGACCTTGTCCTGGAAGACAGACATAGGGGCGACCGGAAATTGCGCGTTACCACGCTCAAAGGCCGAAGAACCATCAGAGCTTAATGCGACCAAGACAGATTGGGGCGATTTCAAAGAGTACGTTTCCGGTTTGAGCGGCAAGCGATTTCTTTTCCGGGGGCAAAAAGATGCCCGTCGGCTACGGACCTCGTTTCACCGGACCGGACGGGCTGATCTTGTGCGGTTCCGGAACGAGGACGTCACCGTTCTTCGCAATCACCTCAGCGCGAGGACAAAGCATGTCTTCAATTTCGGAGTTCCGGATGAGTTCGGCGCTTTCTTGAACCTCATACAGCATCATGGCTACCCCACTCCTCTGCTGGACTGGACGTACTCCCCCTATGTGGCTGCCTTCTTCGCATACCGCAAAATCTCGAATGATATGGCGGCCAAGGCGGATCCGGACGCAAGAGTCAGAGTCTTTGTATTCGATCAGCAAGAGTGGAAAACAGATTGGCAACAAATTCTACTCTTGTTGTTTCCGGGCCCTCACCTCTCAATCGGAGAGTTCATGTCTATCGAGAATGAGCGAATGATTCCGCAACAGGCAGCAACGACGGTTACGAGCCTCGACGATATCGAGTCATACATAAGGGAGAAGGAGGGGATCAAGAACAAGAAGTATCTCTCCGCTATCGATCTGCCGGTTCGTGAGCGGCGAGAAGTCGTTCGTGAACTGAGGTATATGGGAATCACGGCGGGATCGCTATTTCCGGGGCTTGACGGTGCCTGCGAAGAACTTAAGGAGCGCAATTTCGAGATGTAGCGTCGACCGCTGGGCCCCTGCACGCGGCATCACGGCTGAGGAGCACAATAGACACGATCGGAACCCTACTGAATCAGCGTGCCTCCGTTACCACCGTTCGGCTCGGCTTCGGGGGCTAGGACTACCGCCGCGGCCACCCGGTCGCCCGGTTCCATGTTCAGGAGTCTCACGCCTTGGGCGTTTCTGCCGGATTCGCGGATGGTGGTTGAGTCCATGCGGATGATTTTGCCGTAGTGGCTGATCAGCATGACTTCGCTGGTTTCGTCGACCTGGGCGATGGCGACGACTTTGCCGACGCGCTCCGTCGTCTTTAGATTGATGACGCCTTTGCCGCCGCGATTGGTGAGGCGATATTCGTCGGCGGCGGTGCGTTTGCCGAATCCGTTTTCGGTGACGGAGAGGATCAGGCTGCCTTTGACGGCGATGTCGATGGGCTCGGGATCGTTTTCGGATTTGCTCGGCGCTGACGCGCCGGCAGACGAAGCCTGCCCTGAGCCTGCCGAAGGGGCGTCCGCCGCTCCACGAACTGCTTCCGTGCCGGGCTTGGGAGTGGTGGCCATGCCGACTACGTAATCTTTTTCTTCGAGGTCGATGCCCCAGACGCCGTAGGCGGCGCGGCCCATGGGGCGGACGTGGCTCTCGTCGAAGCGGACGGCCATGCCTTCGTGGCTGGCGATGAAGATGATCTGATTGCCGTTGGTGATGCGGGCGGCGACCAGTTCGTCGTTTTCTTCGATGGCGATGGCGTTGATGCCGTTGGAGCGCACGTGCATGAACTCGCGCAGTTCGGACTTCTTGACCAGACCGCCGCGAGTGGCGAAGAAGACGTACTTGTTTTCTTCTTCGAGATTGCGCACGGCGAGCATGGTCTTGACGGTTTCGCCGGGTTGCAGTCCGATCAGGTTGCCAACGTGTTTGCCTTTTCCGGCGGCGCTGACGTCAGGAATTTCGTAGACCTTGAGCCAGTAGACGCGGCCCTTATTGGTGAAGATGAGAATGTAGGCGTGCGTGCTGGCGATGAAGAGATGCTCGACGAAATCTTCGTCGCGGGTCTTCATGCCGGTGCGGCCCGTGCCTCCGCGGCGTTGCATGCGGTAGGTGGAAATGGGCGTGCGTTTCATGTAGCCGGAGTGGCTGACGGTGACGGCAACCTGCTCGTCGGCGATGAGATCCTCGAGAACGATTTCCGCGGCTTCGTCTTCGAGCCGGGTGCGGCGGGCATCTCCGTATAACTTCTTCACTTCTTCGAGTTCTTTGATGATGACTTTGCGCAGCTTCGTTTCGGAGCCGAGGATGGACTCGAATTCAGCGATGCTGTCGCGCACTTCTTTCAGCTCGTTGGCGATTTCATCGATGGAGAGCTTGGTCAGGCGATGCAGTTGCAGCTCTAAGATGGCGTCGGCCTGGCGCGTGGTGAAGGGCTTTTCGGGATCGAGTTTCGGCGCGCGGCCGGTGGTGTTGATGTCGATTTTCTTGCCGCCGAAGTACAGGACTAAATTCTCGCGGGCGTCGGCGCGGTTGGCGCTGCCGCGGATGATGGTGATGACGTTGTCGAGATGATCGAGGGCGTTGAGATAGCCTTCGAGGATGTGCTCGCGGTCTTTCGCCTTCTGCAGCAGGTAGGCCGTGCGGCGGCGGACCACGTCGACGCGGTGCTCGATGAAATATTTGATGGTCTGGATCAGCCCCATTTCGCGGGGCTGTCCGTTCACCACCGCCAGCAGGATCATGGAAAAACTTTCCTGCATCTGCGTGTGCTTGAAGAGCTGGTTCAAAACAATCTGCGGTTCACTTCCACGCTTCAGTTCGATCACGATGCGCATGCCGTCGCGATCGCTTTCGTCGCGAATGTCGGAAATATCTTCGATGTCTTTGTCGTTGACCAGCTGCGCGATGCGCTCGACCAGCTTGGCTTTATTTACCTGGTAGGGAATTTCGGTGACGATGATGGCCTGGCGATCTTTGTTGATGTTTTCGATGAGCGCTTTGGCGCGCATCATAAAGCGTCCGCGTCCGGTGCGGTAGGCCTCGAAGACTCCGGCGCGGCCGTGGATGATGCCGGCGGTCGGGAAATCGGGGCCCTGGACGAATTTCAGAATCTCGGCGAGCTGCGCGTTGGGATTGTTCACCAGCGTGATGGTGGCATCGACGATCTCGGTGAGATTGTGCGGCGGAATTTTTGTGGCCATGCCAACGGCGATTCCGTCGGAGCCATTGACCAGAAGATTGGGAATACGCGCGGGAAGAACGTCAGGCTCGATCTCGCTGCCGTCGTAGTTATCGTGGAAATCGACAGTCTCTTTGTCGAGATCCTCGAGCAGAGCGGTGGAAACGGGAGCCAGCTTGGCTTCAGTGTAACGATCTGCGGCAGGCGGATCTCCATCAACAGATCCAAAATTCCCCTGACCAAAAATCAAGGGATAGCGCAAACTCCAGGTCTGCGCCAGGCGAACCAACGCATCGTAAACCGCGAGGTTGCCATGAGGATGGTACTTGCCCATGACCTCGCCGACGATACGCGCGCACTTGCGCGTTGCCTTGTTGGGCTGCAGCCCCATCTGCGCCATCGTAAAAAGTATGCGGCGGTGGACGGGCTTTAGGCCGTCGCGGACATCGGGCAGGGCGCGGCCGATGATCACCGACATGGAGTAGTCGAGATACGACCGCTTCATCTCCTCTTCAATGTTGACGGGTTGAATGTTCGCCGCGCCGGGGCTGTCGCCGCCGGGAGGAGGAGTGAGAGGAAGTTCGGGGTTTTGATCGTCAGCCATGGGTCAGCTCTTAGCTTCTAGCTGCTAGCTTCTAGCTAACAGCGTTCGATTCGGCAGTGCTTTGCGGGGTGCCGCAAAATCTTGTAACTGCTTGTGTTTACAGGGCGTTATGTGCCTTGGGAGCTGGTTTTATTATAGCACGGTTGCCGTCATCGAAGAGTGACGAGAAAAGACCCACTTCTCGCAAAGGAGGCGAGAAATGGGGCGCTGAAACATTGGTCTTCCACCGGGGCGGAGAACCCTGCGGGCTATAATTCTGCTGGCGGGACTGCTGGGTGGTTTAACGAGATGAAATCCGCACTTCGATTCGCGATGCTGGCGCTGGTGCTGGTGATTGTGGCGATGGTGTCGGGGCTGACGGCGATGCGGTTCGCCATTCACGGGCAGGAAGTGGCGGTGCCTGTGCTGGTGGGGCTTAGTCCGGCGGAAGCGGAGCGGGCGACGGCGGGATTGGGGCTGCAGATTTCGATCGAGCGGCAATATTACAGTCCGCAGATTCCTGAGGGACGAATCATGTCGCAACTGCCGTTGCCGGGAACCAAGGTGCGGCGCGGATGGCAGGTGCGGGTGGCGCAGAGTCTGGGCAAGACGCGGGTTAAGATTCCGGATGTGACCGGGCAGAGCGAGCACGCGGCGGAATTAAATATCCGGCGGCGCGGGCTGGAGGTGGCTTCGATGGCCGAGGTCGAGGCGGCGGGGATTCCCGCGGATCAGGTGCTGGCGCAGAGTCCGACGGCGAACGAGACCCAGGTAGCGGCGCCGAAGATCAGTTTTCTAGTAACTGCGGCTGCGGGGCCGCAAGCATTTGTGATGCCCAGCTTTGTGGGACAGCCGCTGGGCAGCGCGAGCCGGAGCTTGCAAGACTCGGGATTCCGGTTGGGAAATGTGAGTGTGGCGGTGCCGATGAGTTCCGCCGCGAGTGACTCGTCGGATCTGGCGAATCCAGCCGCGCCGTCAGTGTTGCCGGTGCAGCCTTCGCCGGCTAGCATGATTGTCTCGCAGGTGCCGGTGGCGGGGCAGAAGGTGAATGCGGGGGGCGTGGTTAATTTTGAAGTGCGGTAAGCGGCAGCCACGGATTTACGCGGATCTTCACTGATAAACCCAAAAACATTTCTTAAACTCTTTCCAGGATTGCGGCGAAGAAGCCGTCACAGGGGTGTAGGCCTGGGATGGTGCGGAGGTAGGGGCCGCGGGTGAGTGAGGCCGGGTCGGGCCAGGTGAGGTCGCCGGATTCTTTCAGGCGAAGGAGTTCGGTGCGGCAGTCGAGCATCCGGAAGGAATTATTTTCCGCCAGAGCTTGCTCGACGACGGTCTCATTTTCTTCTTTTTCCAGCGAACACGTTGAGTAGATGAGGCGACCTCCGGGTGCGACTTGTGCCAGGGCGGAGCGGAGGATTGCGAGCTGGCGCCGGGGCAGCTCTGCGAGATCATCTGCGGTGAGGCGCCATTTGATTTCGGGATTGCGGGCGAGGGTGCCGGTGCCGGAGCAGGGGACGTCGGCGAGGACGCGGTCGAACTTTTGAGTGATGGGGAGATGCTGCGCGTCGGCGGTCAAGACGTGGATTTGCGCGGCGAGGCGCGTAGAATTTTGGCGTAGCAATTTTTGCAGCAGGCGAGCGCGGTGGGGATGGAGTTCTAGGGCGGTGATTTTAGCCGTGGGGTTACGGTCTGCGATGGCCAGCATCTTGCCGCCAGGAGCGGCGCAGCAGTCGAGGATGTTCGATCCTTCTTTAGGAAGGGACAAGCCGACGAGGGCGGCGACGAGTTGCGAGGCTTCGTCCTGAATGACGATTTGACCGATGCAGTAGGGCGGGCTTTTCGTGATATCTCCGGATTCGACACGTCGAGCGGAAGCGAGAAGGCCGCCGGGGGCGAGCGTGATTCCGGCTTGTGCGAGTTCGGCTTCGGCGGTTGCGGTACGGAGGCGGATTGCGGTGGTGGGAATGGACTGATTGTGTTGGCAGATCTGGTGAGCGCCGGAGAGGCCGTATTCGCGGGACCAGCGTTCGACCAGCCATCGCGGATGCGCGAGTGCGCGGGCGAGGGTTTCGGGCGACGTGCTATCGGCGTCACCTTGTTTTTGCGGCGCAGCGGAGAGCTTGCGCAAGACTGCGTTTACGAAGGGCGCGGCAGATCGTTTGCGGGCGCGCTTCACCAATTCGACGCTTTCGTGGAGGGCGGCGCGCTGCGGGATACGATCGAGCCAGAGGAATTGATAGACGGCGAGGCGAAGGGCGATGAGGATCTCGAGGTCGAGTTTGGAGAGAGGTTGCGAGGACGCAGTGGCGATGTCGGCGTCGAGGCGCGAACGCCAGCGGAGGACTCCCATGACGAGTTCGGTGGCTAGGGCGTGATCGGGAGTGGAGAGATTGGCATGGGTGGGGGAGTGGAGCAGGTCAGAGGCGTAGGAGGAATCGCGTTCGACTCTTAGGAGGATATCGAAGGCGGCGGCACGGGCGGGGGAGACGGGCATTTACTTATCGATTGTAGGCTTTCGGCGGGAAAACCTTAACCACAGGGGCCACCGAACGAAACGCAATGTGTGTAAGTCACCCTGAGCAGAAGCGGCGGACCACAGGGGCTTCAAGCCCAGGTCAATTGTTGGCTGCATCCGGCACGGCTGAAGCCGTGCCCTTCCACGAATCTTTCTACGAAGCCTGATTCTTCGACGATCCTCGCGAAGATAATCCCCGGCGAAATCTGGGCGCGATGGCGCAGTTCACCTGCACCACAACGATGGTGGCGATGCTGTAATTAGGTGTTCACAAAGCAGAGCGCGGCGCCAGGCGAGGCGTTCCACGCTTTGTCCGGCAACACGGTTGTAGAGGGAGTGCATCGAAAGGACTTTAGCGGGTCGCGCTGAAGCGGGCGAGATTCCAGGCGCCGATTCCAGCGGGATGTATGCAGGAGTGATGCAAGCACGGCCACAACGCATGCGCACGGGGTGAGGGGCTTGAGGACAGAACACTGCGGGAGGGGCGGATTCTGCTCAGCCGTCCTGTTATGCATTTTCCTGGCGATCGTTTTTCTGGCGATCGAGTGCGGAAGCGCGATGGCGCAGAGTGAACCGAGTTCGCAATCTGATCCACAACCCAATTCGCCGAATTCGCAACCGAATTCGCAACCCAGTCCGCAACCCGCTCAGCCGCAGGATCAATCCTCGCCCGGCCAATCGCCCCAGGAGGAGAAGCCTCAGCAGCAAAAGGACGAGAAGCCTCAGCAGCAAAAGAAAGATGAGGATAAGAAAGATGAAGGCGAGAATCCTGCCCAGGCCGCTGCGGAAAAAACCAAAGACGTCACCGTGCAGGCGGCCGAAGCCACCAAGAAACTTGGCACCGAGGCCCTGCTCAAGGCTCGCGACTGGGAGAGTGGCTGGCTGACCGGCGTATACGTGGAAAAAGGCCGGGCGCTGGTGCCGATGACGGTGCAGCAGCGGCAGGAAATTTATCTGCAGCAGACGCTCGCCAGCCCGGGAGCGTATTTGAAACGCATGTTCGCGGCGGGAATAGACCAGGCGCGCGGCGCGCCCGCGCAGTGGGACGACGGTTGGGGCGGATACGCGGAGAGGTTCGCGTCGCGCGAAGGACAGTTCATTGCCGCCAACAGCCTGGCTGCGCTGGGAAATTCAGCGCTGCGCTACGAACCGCGCTACGATCAGTGTCGTTGCCAGGGGTTCTGGAGCAGGACGCGGCATGCCATTGTGCGCAACTTTCTTACCTACGATGAAAGCGAGCACGACCTGCGTCCGCAGTGGGCTTTATATGGCGGATCGTTTGGCGGGGGAATGATTTCGACCGCGTGGAAACCGCATCCGCGCAACGCTTTTGCTGAGGGTGGACGCGCCATGCTGGGGCAGGCGGGGTACGGCTCGCTGCTGAATTTCTTTATCGAATTTTCGACGGACGTCAACCGCAAAATCGGCGCGAGAAGAAAGTAAGACTTCCGCTACTTGCTCTTTTTACTGCGCGGGGACTTGTTCGCGCAATGCTGGTTACGCCGGCGACGCCTTGCGAACAAACTGTGAGACCACCGTTCCCAGAGTGAGAAGAGACATCAGTGAGATGATGCCCAGCGAAATGACGCAGTAGATACACCACACTCCGAGAACGTTGGCTTCGATGTTGGCCAGATAAATCGAAAAAGCCAGACCGGCGAAAGTGGGAACGAGCAACAGGCGGTAGGATCGCAGGAACGCGAGCACGGCCATGAGAAGGTATCCGGCGATGCCGATGGCGGCGACCGGAACTCCGAAGCGCACGGCGTACGGACTGTGATTGACGACACCGCAGTCCCAGCGATCATTAATACTGCACGGCGAATCGCCGTAGGTACGATAGTGTTCGCGCAGTGCGAGAGAAGAAGCGGTCACACCCAGGACGGCCAGAATCAGAAGCAAGAATCTCATATGTTCCTCGTTAGCGTTGGACGGACGCGAACAGCTTTTGTCTCGTGAGTGCGGTGAGATCGAACCTCAGGCGCTAAAGCGCGAATATTCTTGTGAAGTCTTACGGCCCGACTAAAAGTCGGGCCCTTCCCGCTCGTTTCGAGATCGAGTCCTCTAGCGCCGCCTGGTTTAGTTCTTGGGAGCGATCGCGGCTACGTCCTTCATTAAATCAGAAACCTGCCAATCGCTGCCGTGATACCACTTCACGATCTTGCCGTCGGGACCGATGACGGCAGTGCTGAGGTTGTGCGTGATGAGTCCGCCTTCTGGTTTGATGCTGAGTGCGAAGAAGCCGGCGATCTGGGGCAAGTTCGCGACGCTGGGCGCGGCAAACTCCCAGCGCTTGAACAGCGCCGGCGCCTGCGTGTGCGCGACTGAGAAGCCGTAGTCGCGCAGGACTTTCGGCGTGTCATGCTCGGGATCGAAGCTGATGCTCAGGAGCCGAGTTCCCGCCAGTGCCGGATTCGTGTCCAGCTGTTTGTAGATTTCGGCGAAGTTGCTGCTGACGCGCGGGCAGAAATCGGGGAACGGGCAGCGCGTGTAGATGAATGTGACGAGCAGAGCGTTTCCGCGATATTGCTTCAAGGAAACGTGTTTGCCGTTTTGATTGGTGAAGGAAAAATCGGGAACCTCTTCGCCGGGCGCTGGCATGTGCAACGCGCTTCCGGCCGCCGCCGGGGCGGGATCGGCATGAGCAATCACTCTGACGTTCTCAAGCCAGTAGTCGGGCGGCACCTCGGGATCCCGATCGCGTTGCACTACAACGTCGGCGGAGACGGAATCGCCGGGGGTGAGTTGCTTCAGCGCGGCGGACGGCTTCACTTTGTAGGACATGGCCATGGCGTCCATGAAGCCGGGAATGGCGTCGCCGTCGATGAGTGCGGACTGGGCCTGGGTGTCGACAGAAATGACGCGGCCGGAGAAAGGATATCGTTTCGCGGCGGGCGGGTTTGCCCGACGGCAAGAAAAAAGAGACGCGCCCGCCAGGAGAGCAATACAGACGAGAGCGATCGGGGAAATGCGGCGGCTGTGTTGGTTCACGCTGTAACTACTTTAACTCGGAAGGAGCCCGTCGTGCCACGGCCCGCGGTATTGTTGGCGCTGCGGTTTTGTGAAATGCTCTGGGCGATGGGCGGGAAAAAGCTTTTAACCGCTGAGTTCGCGGAGAAAATCCGCAGAGGGCGCCGAGAAAAACCCTTGGCGTTATTTTCCCCGCGTTCTCAGCGGTTCTTCTCTGCGTTCTCGGCGGTTAAAGGCTTTCTCTTTGCGTTCACACTACACAACGGCGAGGCTCTCCATGGGATGCAATCCGGAAGTCCTGAAACATGTTCCACTTTTTGCGCTGCTCGATGAAGAAGAGACCGCGGTGCTGGCGGCGCAGGTGCGGTTGAAGACGTTTGCCGCGCGGCAGCGAATCTACAAAATCGGCGACGCCAGCGGACAGGCGTACGTGGTGGTGTCCGGACGGGTGCGGGTTGCCACCGTCGATCAGGACCACCAGGAAGTTGTGATCGACGAACCGTCGCACGGAGAATTTTTCGGGTTCGCGTCGATGCTGGAGCAGACGCCGCATCAGACCGAGGCGGTCGCGATCGACGAGGCGGTGTGCCTGGAAGTCGATCAGAAGGACATTGCCGTGCTGCTGCAGCGCAAGCCGCTGGCCGGAATGGATATGCTGCGCGTGTTGGGGCGGCAGTTTCACGCTTCGCAACAGCTGGTGCGGCTGCGCGCGAACCGCCATCCCAATGAGGTGATTGAAAAGGATGCGACGTTCGGCGAGCGCATTGCCGATATGGTCGCGGGATTTGGGGGATCGTGGACGTTTATTATTCTGTTTTGCATCGCCCTTGTGATGTACATGACGGTCGATGCGAGGCTGGGCAGTACGGCCTGGGATCCTTATCCCTATATTTTGTTGAACCTGTTTCTGAATATGCTGGCAGCATTGCAGGCGCCCATCATCATGATGAGCCAGAACCGGCAGGACACGAAGGACCGCCTGCGCGGTGAACTCGATTACGACGTCAACCGGCGGGCCGAGGCGGAGATTCAGGGGCTGGCGCGCAAGCTGAATGTGCTGGGAGAAAAAATGGGCGACGTGGAGGATATGTTGCGGCAAAAGCTGGCGCGGGAGTAGCGGATGCCGTAGACGATGGCATCCGCTGTCCCACGATGAAAATCGTTTTGCGGCTAGTTATTTTGACGTTTATCTTACGTCGGGATTATTGTGGCGCCAGTTCCAATAAACCGTCTGTTGCCGGGTGTTCAGTTCGACGAAGGCGCGCCTTTCGTGATGCTCGGTTTGGTAGCGCTGGTAGTAGCGGTCTTCGTTGTCGTCCCAGGTGTGATAGTCCTTGTGGTGTTTGTCGTAGTAGCGCTTGTGATTATCCTGCCGGTCTTCATGGCGCTTGTCGTCCTGCGGGGTGGCCGCGGCCATCATCGCCATCGGCGCAGCCAGGGCAGCAGTCAGAAACAGTGAACTCAGAAATCGGGATCCTCGATGCATGAAATTCTCCTTATAATGCGAGACTCACATCCGGAGAGTCCCGCTCTCATCATTCTGCATTCTTGGCCTCCCGAAATCTGAGCAATACTGCTCTAGTAGTGAAATCGATAGCGAAGCTCCACATAGACCTCGCGCGGATTATTCCAGTGGAAGCCGCCGAAGGTCACGCTGTTGTCGAGTTCGACGCGGCGATTGGCCAGGTTTATCGCGTTCACTGAGGCCGAGAGGCGCTCCCCGAAATCTTTTCCTAACGTCAGATCGAATGTGGTGTGTTGCGGCAAATAATTTCCTGGGTAGGGCTGGCCCGGAAATGCATTGGTAAATCCGGAACCGTAGTAGACATTGGTGGAAGCAGAGGCGCGCCAGGGGAGTGAAACATCGCCGCCGAGGTTGAGCGTGTTGCGCTGGTCGTGGTCGAGCGGTCCCCACGGCAATTGGGAAAAATCCGTCAGGCCGCCGTTGATGAAACCTCCTGCCCAGGCGACCTGGTTGGAATAGGCGAGGTGAAGCTGGGCGCGCTGAGCGATGCGCGGGGAGCGGAGGGTAACTTCCCATCCGCGGACGATGGCATTTTGAATGGTCAGGGGGAAGAAGAGATTCGATTCGCCGATGTTGTTGTGATCGAAAAAGTTCGACGCGTTGGTGCGGAACATGTCGGCGTCGACGACCCAGCCGCGCCATGGGATGTTCACGCCAAATTGCTCTTCTTCGTCGCGCTCGCCGTGCAGTGCGATGAAATTCAGATTGCTGCTGTTGGCGAACTCAAGCAGCGGACCGGACGCGGTGACTAACGGTGGCGCCTGATAGTAGTGGCCGTAGGATGCCCGGAACGTCCACTTCAGGCGAGGCACGTTGAGCGCAATGCCGAAGCGCGGGCTGATGGAGGTCTCGCTGACGCCGCCGGAAAAATATGTTGGGCGTAACCCGGCGGAGAGCGTCAGCCATGAAACCGGTTTGAATTTGTCGTCAATGAAAAATGCGGTGAGGCTTCCAGAGGGATGCTCGGCGTCAGTGAACGGCGGGTTGCCACTGCCATCATTGAAAATCGCGCCCAGCAGTTCGTTGTTCTGCTGGTAGAAGCCGTATACGCCCGCCTGGAAGTCGTTCTTGGCCTCACTCACGCTGAAGCTCACCTGTCCGCCGGCGTAGGTCGACGCGCGATGCTGCGTGGTGGCGACGGGATCGGCGAGCGCGCTGTCGTAGTTCGCGCGATTGTAGTGATAGAAGGGAGAAACCGTCAGCAGCATCCGCGAGTTGAAGGTATGCACCCAGGAAAAATTTGCCAGCGCGTCGGACTCGTGGTCGGCGTCACGCTGGTTGAGGCTGGGATATTGTCCATCGACCGGATTGTTCTCGATGTCATTGGGGAACGGATCGTAGGGAACCTGGTAGTAGTCGCGGCGCAGCGAGGCCACAAGGCGAAGCTGGTTCGAAGGATCGACATTGAAGATGAGCGATCCGAATCCGCCGTATCCGTTGGCTGCGTCGTGAACGACTTCCGGGACGGGCGTTTGAATGCCGAGGTTGCTGCGGTTGCCGTTCACGCTGGCGTAGTAGGCGAAGCGTTCGGTGTGGCTGCCCAGGCTGAACTGGTCGTTGGTCTGGTAGAAATTTCCCGCGCTTAGAACCAGTTCGGCCTGTTGGTTGCGCTCGAATCCGGTGCGCGGAACTACGTTGAACACGCCATAGGTGCGATCGCCGAATTCGGCGCCGTAACCGCCGCGGCTCACTTCGAGATAATCAATGTCTTTAGGATCGAACTGCGGTCCGAGGTTGGAAGCGATGTTGGTGTTGGGCACGGGGACGCCGTCGACCAGCCAACTGGTTTGGTGTCCGCCGCGAACGTGAAGCTGATCGTGGGTGATGTAGGAGCCGGGCACGAAGTCGGTAATCATAGCCAGACTGTTGGAGCGATCCGCGCCGGGCGTGCTCGCGATCTCCAGACGATCGACCACCGTCGTGGGCGTCGAGGAATCAGTGGGCGCGGCTTCCGGTGCGCCGGAAACGTTGACCGTTTCCGTGGCGCCGGCGACGTTGAGCGCGAAGTGCAGCACGGGCTGGGTGCTCGAGAGCACGGCTACGTTCTGCTGCGCCTGTTTAAATCCAAGTCCAGCCACCGTGACGACATATTCTCCCAGCGGAATCGCGTTGAAAGTGAAACTGCCGTTGGCGTCGGAATTCGCCGTGGTCGACCAGTCAGAAGTTTTTGCCTTGAGCATGATCATGGCGTTCTGCACCGGCCGGTGCTGCGGATCATGAATCACTCCACGTACCGAACCGACTACCGCGGCGAAAGCTCCGAGGGCCAGAAACGGGGTGAGGCAGGCAGCGCACAATGCGATGCGAATATGGCGCATAAAGTCTCCGATGAATTTTGGAACTCAAGATTTATGAGGGGACAGCCCCCCGGCTTCCACGGCGCAGCTCGACTGGCGGCGCTCAATGGTTAGCCGAGAATGGTGAGCCGAAGCGGTCTTACCCCTGATCAAGTTGCGAGACAGTTCAGGCGATGGAGATTCGCGGAGGAGCGCGCGCAGATTGCGACGCGAAAAGGTTCGAGGTGGGATTTCTGGAATCCGGCGCCGCGACGCAGCTTTCTACGTTCGGCGCGAAGACTGGCGCCAACGACGACTGCGGATCTGCCGACTGCGATGTGGTCACGGCGCGGCAGCAATCGTGAGCGCAGCATCCGGCGCCATGGATCGAGCGCTGATCCGATTCGTCGGCCGTCGCGCTGGCTGGCTGGTGACACTGGTGGGCGGACTTGCGCAGGCAGCAGGAATGCGGAGGTGGAGCTGTGACTGCCAGGGCTAGCGGCACAAAGGTGCCGATCAGCGCGTACAACAACAGCAATCTGGCGGTGAGGCGCTGCATGGTTTGTGGCGCGAATACAAACTCGAATACTTGGCCAGCATAGAACACAATCGTGACGCGGTGCAAGGCTGAGATGGAGTCTGCCGTGATTCCGATTTCTGGCAAAAGAAGCGAGAAACCGGGCACCCGGCCGCGCAGGAAGAATCAAACACCGGCGATACAGACTTGGATACATCCCCACTCAAGCCAAAGGACGGCTTGAATGTGCCACCCAGTCAGAATCAATTGCGGTGGAGTTCAGGCTTTGCCGTTGATCTTCGCCCACCACCAGCGGACGCCGACGAAAAGGAATCGCCAGTCGCTGAAAAATTCGGGTGGCTTGCCCTCGAACGCGTGGCCGACGAACTGGAGGATCCATCCCAGCACGAACAGTCCCGCCGCGTAAATCCACAAGCGATGGTAGAAGAATCCGCCGACTGCGACTGCCACTGAGACCAGAATGGTAGGAATGCCAAAGGTGTGGCACACACGATTGATGGGATGCTGGTGACTGCTGGAGTATTGCGCGATCCACTGCTCGCTGGTCCGGTTGCCTAGCATGCGTGGGGATGATACTACGACGCGAACCGGTTGGCCACGGATTCACGCGGATGAACACGGATCTGAGTGAGTACGCTGATATCTCGGTCGTCCGGTTGAGGCGTCTGCTTCCCGCGTGGTAGCATCCTAGGGTTTTGGCAGGGTCGCTGGGTTGGCCTGTTCCTGTCCGTGGCACTCTTAACGCTTCATGGGCCGTTTCCTTCCCACACCTGCCGAAGGGAGCCCAACTTGAAAGTCTATTCGGGAGCAAACATAAGGAATGTTGCGATGGTCGGACACGGGCATGCGGGGAAAACCTCGCTCGTGTCGGCCATGCTGTATGCGGCGGGAGCGACGCAGCGGCTGGGGCGGGTGGATGACGGTTCGGCCACGACCGACCACGACGAGGAAGAGATCGCGCGCAAGATGTCGATTTCCACCGGAGCTGCCGTAGTCGAGTGGACGACTTCTGCCGGCACGACGAAGATCAATATTCTCGACACTCCCGGGTTCAGCATGTTCGTGCACGAGGCCAAGATGGTGCTGCCGGTGGTAGACGCGGCGATCGTAGTGGTCGATGGCGTGGCGGGCGTGGAAGTCGTGACGCAGCGCGTGTGGAATTATTGCGAAGAGTACAAGACGCCG
>DATHQJ010000258.1:0-6742 GCA_035482825.1 Binatus sp. (SeqCode)
GTTCGAGGTGAGGCCGTAGTGGAACCAGCGCGATTCGGGGCCGACGAATTCGGCGACGGCTGTGGTGAAGGCGATGACGTCGTGGCGGACTTCGGATTCGATCTGGTGGATGCGTTCGACTGTGAAGTTGGCGCGTTCGCGGATGGCTTTGGCGGCGCCCTTGGGAACCTGGCCGGCGGCGGCGAGGGTTTCGGTGGCGGCGACTTCGACGGCCAGCCAGGTGCGGAAGCGGTTTTCGTCGCTCCAGATGCGGGCCATCTCAGGGCGAGTGTAGCGCGGGATCACGGGGCTCCTTTTTTCTGTGAGTGCGGCGAGATTGTGGACTAAGGATTCTAAATGATGGTGGTCGCAGCCGAACAGCAGGTCCCTCCACTTCGGTCGGGATGACAATCATGTATGGCTTTCTCTGTGTATCGGTTCACGATACAATTGAGGTGGACTATCGGGGGACGACACACTCGGCGGTTATGAAGAAACTCACCCTTTCGGATTATCAGGCTCTGGCTGAGTTCCGGTTTCAGATTCGGAAGTTTTTGCACTTCAGCGAGCTGGCGGTGCAGGCGGCGGGGCTGGAGCGGGGGCAGTACCAGCTCATGCTGACCATCAAGGGGATGCCGGAGGGAATGCGGCCGCGGATCCGGGAGGTGGCCAACCGGATGCATATTCAGCATCACAGCGCCGTGGAGTTGATCAACCGGCTGGAGGCGGGGGGATTCGTGCGGCGGGGACGGGGGCAGGACGATCGGCGGGAAGTGCTGCTGGCTCTGACGCCGAAGGGGGAGCGGGTGCTGGGGGAACTGGCGCTGCATCATCACGATGAGTTGCGGCGGACGGCGCCGGATCTGGTGGGGGCGCTGCAGGGGTTGATGCCGGAGAGAGATGAGGCGAAGTCGAGGAGGAGGAATTCCTCAGCGGCTAAAGCCGGCGCAGGTGCGGGCCTTACGCGGCCCTGAAGGGCCGCTCTTCCACGGTGGTAAATGCGTTTACGGTCGCGCACCTTACGGTTGCGCACGTTTGTGGTAAATGCGTTCACGGTCGCACGCACCTCACGGTGGTGCGCATGCTTTCGGAGTTGTCCGCGTTCAGGATTTTTCACCGATTTGTGACGCCAAGCCTGATAGGAATCGCATTCGCCTGACGACTGTTAGGATCTTCCTGTGAAACTGTAGCTATGAGTGACACCAAATCGACGATGAGCCTGAGTTGGTGGAGAACGCCGCTATTGCAGCGCGTGGCGAGACTGCGGGAGCGGGAAGATCAGGTGTTTCTGGTTCTGGCGCTGGTGATCGGGGCGTTGACGGGACTGTCGGTGGTGGCTTTCATCCTGGTGACGGAACGACTGGGGATGCGGTTGTATCCCCCTGGGGGAGCGGCGTGGCGGCGCGTGCTGTTCCCGGTTGCCGGGTCGCTGGGCATTGGCTACTTGTTGTACCGCTACTTTCCCAATGCCCGGGGGAGCGGCGTGCCGCAGACCAAGGCGGCGCTGTTTGCGCGTGACGGGTTCATCAGCCTGCGGACGCTGTTAGGGAAGTTCTTTTGCACATCGGCGACGCTGGCCAGCGGAATCCCGCTGGGACGCGAAGGACCTTCGGTGCAAGTGGGAGGCGGGATTGCGTCGGTGTTGGGGAGGTTTCTGGGGTTAAGTCCGGAGAAGGTGAAGGCGCTGATTCCGGTCGGGGCCGCGGCCGCGATCGCGGCAGCGTTTAATACTCCGCTGGCGGCGGTGCTGTTTTCGCTGGAAGAAATCATGGGCGACCTGAACGCGCCGGTGTTGGGGTCGGTAGTGCTGGCGTCGGCGACCTCGTGGATGGTGCTGCGGCTGTTGCTGGGCAACAACCCGCTATTCAAGGTTCCCCGGTACGAACTGGTGCATCCGGTGGAATTCGCGATCTACGCAGTGCTGGGTGTGGCGGGCGGTCTGGTGTCGGTGGCCTTTACCAAACTGCTGCTGGGCATGCGGGAGCGCTTCCTACGCTTGCCGAAAAGCACGGTGTGGTTCCAACCCGTTGCTGGTGGCTTGCTGGTGGGCTTGCTGGGATGGTTCGTGCCGCAGGTGCTGGGCGTGGGGTATGGCTATGTGGGCGAGGCTTTGAATGGACGGATGGCGCTCAACCTGATGCTTCTGCTGGTCGTGCTGAAGCTGGTCACGGTGACCACCAGCTACTCTTCGGGAAACGCAGGCGGCATTTTCGGGCCGGCGTTGTTCATTGGGGCAATGTTGGGAGGCAGTCTGGGAACGGTGGCGCATCGGCTGCTGCCGGCTTATACGGCCACGGCGGGGGCGTATGCGCTGGTCGGGATGGGCGCGGTGTTCGCGGGGATCGTGCGGGCTCCCATGACTTCGGTGGTGATGATCTTCGAAATGACACAGGACTATTCGGTCATCGTCCCTCTGATGATTGCGAATCTGGTGAGCCTGTTCCTGGCGTCGCACCTGCAGCGGGAACCCATTTACGAGGCGCTGGCGGTGCAGGATGGCATCCACCTGCCATCGGCCGAGTCGCGGCACCGGCAGGGGGTGGGTCGCGTGGCGCGTGTGATGCGGCCTGCGAGCGAGACGCTGGCGAGCGAGATCATGGTGGGAGAGGCTTTGCCGCGGGCACACTTGAGCGAGTCGAGCAGCTGGCTGGTTACGGACGAGCGGGGCGTGATCGGCGTGGTCAACCGCGCAACGTTGGAACGGGAGGGGGCGGAGGATCCCACGAGGGCGCTGGGGAAAATTGTCGCCGCGCATCCTTTTGCGGAGCAGGCTTCAGGGGAGCATGCTTTTCCGCATGTGCACAAAGACCAGGGTCTGGATCTGGCTTTGGAACGGATGGGCGCAAGCGGCATCGAAATCCTCCCGGTCGTAAGCCGCGCGAATGTGCACCAGCTGGAAGGGGTTGTGACGCTGCGCGACGTGCTGACTGCGTATGGGGTCGGCCCTGACAGGCAGCGTTAGAGCGGTGTCGACACTGTCTATCAGCCTGTCGGCGCAGTTTTCGACGACGCAACTTTGACGACGCAATTCTCCGCAGGCCGCATTGACTTGCTTGGGCTTCGCCCCTAAGATGGTCGCGCACGGAGCGCGACTTTCCACGAGACTCACCACGAGACTTCCTGAGTGATCGGCCAGACCATTTCTCATTACCGCGTGCTGCAGAAGGTGGGCGGTGGCGGCATGGGCGTGGTTTATAAGGCGGAAGACACGCGGCTGCACCGCTTCGTGGCTCTCAAGTTTCTTCCCGATGAAGTTGCCAAGGACCCGCAGGCGCTCAGCCGATTTCAGCGGGAGGCGCAGGCGGCGTCGGCGCTGAACCATCCCAACATTTGTACAATTTATGACATTGGCCAGGAAAATGGCATGGCGTTTATTGCCATGGAATATCTGGATGGGTCGACGTTGAAGCACATGGTGGAGGGGCGGCCGCTCAAGATCGCGCAGTTGCTGGATTTGGGGATTCAGATTTCGGATGCACTGGATGCGGCGCACAGCGGCGGGATTGTGCATCGCGACATCAAGCCGGCGAATATTTTCGTGACGCAGCGCGGGCAGGCGAAGATTCTGGATTTTGGGCTGGCGAAGCTCACGCCGCAGAGCAACCAGGTGGTCGACCAGTCGGCGGCGACGGTGGGGATTCCGGCGGCGATCAGCGCCGACCAGTTGACGACTCCGGGGACGGCGATGGGGACTATTGGCTACATGTCGCCGGAGCAGGCGCGGGGCGAGGCGCTCGATCTGCGCACCGATTTGTTTTCGTTTGGCGTGGTGCTCTACGAAATGGCGACGGGGAAACAGCCGTTTTCGGGGGCGACGTCGGCGGTGATTTTTGAGGCGATTCTCAATAAGGTTCCGATTCCGCCGGTGCAGTTGAATCCGGGACTGCCGCCGCAGATGGAAATTATTCTGAACAAGGCGCTGGAAAAAGATCGCGACTTGCGCTGCCAGAGCGCGGCCGAGTTGCGGGCCGATTTGAAGCGGCTGAAACGGGATTCGGATTCGTCGCGGGCGGGCGTGAGTGGAGTGGTTCCGCTGGTGGCGAGCGAGACGAGGGCAGTTTCGGTCGCGGCGGAGAAGAAGAAGAGCCGGTTGATACCGGCGCTGGTGGGTTGCGGTTTTTTGATTTGTCTGGCGATAGGGCTGGTGGCGGGCAAGCGGTTGTGGGCGCCGGCGGCGGTTACGGCTCCCCTGTATCACGAGATTACTTTCCGGCGCGGGGAAATTCGATCGGCGCGATTCGCGCCGGATGGGCAGACGATTTTGTACAGCGCGTCGTGGCAGGGAAATCCGGTGGAAACGTTTGCGGCACGGCAGGGGACGGTGGAGTCCCGGTCGCTGGGATTGGGACGCGCGGAACTGTTGGCGGTGTCGTCGACGGGAGAGATGGCGTTGTCATTGGGCAGCCATCCGGTGGGAACGTGGATCAGCGTGGGCACGTTGGCACGGGCGCCGCTGGCGGGAGGAGCGCCGCGTCCGGTGCTGGAGGATGTGGAGTGGGCGGATTGGTCCCCCGATGGAAACAGTCTGGCGGTGGTGCGGAATGTGGGCGGGCATGACCGGTTGGAGTATCCGATCGGAAAAATTTTGTATGAAACCGGCGGAGGGTGGATCAGTTATCCGCGAGTTTCGCCCAAGGGCGACTACGTGGCGTTCATGGACCATCGCAATCAGGGGGACGATGGTGGGTCGGTGGCCGTGGTCGATCTCGCGGGCAAGATGAAGCGGTTGACTCGCGACTGGTACGGGACGCAGGGGCTGGCGTGGTCGCCGGACGATAAAGAAATCTGGTTCACGGCCAGCGAGTTGGGGCTGGATCATTATTTGTCGGCGGTGAGCCTGGCGGGCGAAGAACGGCTGGTGGCGCGGATTCCGGGGACGCTGGTGGTGTTCGACATTTTTCGCGATGGGCGCGTGTTGCTGGCGCGCGCGGGGCGGCGACGAGAACTGATGGCGTTGGCCGACGGCGCGGCGAAAGAGCGCGACTTGTCCTGGCTGGACTATTCGTATCCCGCGGATATTTCCGCGGACGGTAAAACGGTTTTGTTTGACGAAGAGGGCGTCGGCGGCGGAGTGCAGTACGGGAATGCGCAGGAACTGACGTACGCGGTTTACATTCGGAAAACGGATGGTTCGCCAGCGATTCGCCTCGGGGAAGGCGGAGCGGCGGCGCTTTCGCCGGATCAGAAGTGGGTGATCATTTCGACTCCGGGCTCGCCGGCGCAGTTGCGGCTGCTGCCGACGGGAGCAGGTGAGACGCAGCCCCTGACTAATGATTCGATCAACCACCAGTGGGCGCGCTGGCTGCCCGACGGCAAACGCTTCGTGTTCTCGGGGAACGAACCGGATCATGGGGTGCGGCTTTACGTGCAGGGAAGTTCTGGAGGAAAGCCGACGGCGATTTCTCCGGAGGGCGTGGACGCGCAGGGGTTTGCGGTTTCTCCGGATGGGCAGTCAGTGGTGGGAATTGGGTCAGATCAGAAGGGATATCTTTATTCTGTGGTCGGCGGCGAGCCGAAGGGCGTGAATGGGTTTGACGTGGGAGATGTGCCGGTGAGTTGGAGTCAAGATGGGCGGTCGGTATTCCTTTCGCGGACGGGGGAAATTCCTGCCAAGATTTATAAGCTGGAATTGGCTACGGGCAAGAAAACGGTGTGGAAGCAGATTGTTCCGGTCGATGCGACGGGCGTGTCGACGATCGGACCGGTTCTGATGACGCCGGATGGGAAGACTTATGCTTATGGGTTTCATCGGACTCTCGGGGATTTGTATCTGGTGGAAGGGCTGAAGTAGAAGTCAGGTCGCGCAGATTCCGGCGAGGATTCTGGAGACTGCGGCGAAAAATCGTTAGCCGGGAGGCCCGACAAGCTTCCCGGCTTTTTATTTTCGTGAAGTGCTACTGAGGGGCGGCTCCTCGGTGCGAGGAAACGGCACTGTCTCGAATAGCGGCGTGTTCCGTCGGATCGAGATCGCGGATGTTGAGCCCTTCTGCTTTTGAGTTACGTGCCAGCACCGCGCGGTCGTACTCAGGGCCAAACTTTTGGCGTAAGCCAGCCGTTGTGTCCCGGCGTTTTCGCACGTAAGGACATGCCACGACTGCGACAAATCGCAATCGCTAGGGCAAGGGCCTTGACCCTGGATCCATCACGTTTAAGTTCATCGAAACCTTTACAGGCCCTAGTGATATCGAACTTTATTTCGTCGTGGAATAGTGACGAGTTGTCAGTATCACACTTCCAGTTTCGGGACACTGAGCTAAGAGTTATAGCGTCGCGGAGCGGATGTGAGCAATTCTGCACAGCGCTGCCGAAACAAATGAGCGACTCTAGAGTATCTCGCGACTTCGATCCAGGTTTGATCCAGATCCAAGGAACAATAGACGGATTGCGAGAAGCTGGTTACAAGTACCCCAATGACAGTACTTGCCCGTCTTGTCACGAATCCAGTTGAAGGGTGGGGGACGTTTGTAAGCAGGAAGACACTGGCCATGAACTGTGGAAGTGCCGTGCCACACTTTCACACCTGCTCTGGTCCTAGTCACAACAAACCTACGGTTAGTAGGTCGGATTACGAGAGTGAGACGGAGTGAGAATACCAGACTAATACGAGATTAAGGAGATTGATCAATGAAACGAGTACTGGTTGTGATGCTAGTTGTAACTATGGTCGCTTGCGGAAGTTCAACGTCGACCCATCCCATAAACCCGAACGGAAAAGGTCCTGCGCCGCTAAACCTTAAATCGGCGGCTTCTTTTGCTGTCCTAA
>DATHQJ010000259.1:0-13156 GCA_035482825.1 Binatus sp. (SeqCode)
CAGCATGCGGCGATACGCGTAGTTGACCCGGCTATGCAGCATCAGTTCCGCCGCGCGGGTTTCCAGTTTGGCGAGAGGCATCTCTCCCAGCAGGGCCACCGGATTATGGTTCAGCTCGTTCCAGCGCGCCGGATCCAGATCGAGGAACAGACTGGAAGAGTTGTGGTCCCAGCTCCACCACAGATTACGCGCCAAGGTCCACAACCGTTCCTGCAATGGAGCAATGAAGCGATCGAGGGTTCGAGCTTCACTCACCACCGGAGCGACCTGCGTGGCAGCCTCGGTCAGCATCCGGATTTCGTCCTCGTTGAACACCCGCGCTTCTTTAGTCTGAACCACCAGAACACCCTGCAGAACTCCGCGATCGATCAGCGGGACTCCCAGGAATGACTGGTAAGCATCCTCGCCAGCATCGCGAAAATACTTGAACCGGGGATGAGTTTTCACCTGGCCGACGGAAACCGGCCGCACCAGTTCGGCCACCAGTCCAGTCAACCCTTCATGCACCGCCATTCGCAGGCTGCCGATACATTCTTTGCGCAGTCCGACGGTCGCAGCCAACACAAGATTTGCGCGATCCGGCTCCAACAAGTAGGCCGAGCACACGTCCGTCCGAAATCTTTTCGCAATCAGGGCGACCACGTTCATCAGCGTCTCCGCCGGCTGGGCACCCTCGGCCGCGAGGTTCGCAATCTCTTCCATGGTCAGAACGTTCCTGACCTCGCTGGTGTGCGTGTCCTGCTTCATGTCTTCTGCCACCTTCTCGTATCCGTCCAATCTGGTGCTCGCCTCCGTCGTGTACCCCATCTGCCAAACTTCGGTTCGCCGGACTACTGCGGGCTGCGTCACGGCGAAAGATTCTCCTATTGTAAGGGGTGTGAGCAAAATCGTGAGTTAGACTCGGATTTTCAGCGCGGCTTTTCCCTTAAGGGCCGCAATATTTCCCGTATCGGATTATGGCGGGATGATCCGGACCTCCCGCCGGACCCCGCCTTTCGATGCGCTCTGCAGCTGCCGTTGCTGCTGGGAAGGCGCCGGGTTTCTGAGAAAAATCGCGTTTGCGTTGCGCCTCGAATAAAGAGTAGAATCAGCGCCAATCCAGCCTCCCAATGGAAGGCACGCGTCCACTTTTCATTGGAGTTTCGCGCCTGCGAGTTCTTAGGAAGACGAAGATTTGAGGTCGGTCTTCCAGATCGCAGCTTGATTAAACTTAGGGACGATTTTAATGACGGGATTTTTTTTCGTACGGCCCGCAAACCTTTTGCATCTCGCGCGACCCATGGAGTCTGCACAATGAACGGTACTGCGCCAAGATTTCTCCGGTTGGCTGGGGGCTTGTCTGGATTAACCGTATTGGGTTGGGTATTGATCGGCCAGGCAGCGCAACCCGCTCCGGAAGGCCTGCCCACCGACTGGACGCACCGGCACGTCATCTTTTCCCAGCCCGCAACCTTCGAAAAAGTCAGACAGATCAGCAGTGATCCCCGCTACTGGCAGCAATGGTATCGCCAGAATGTGGCGCGCGTTCTGTCGGACCCGGCCGCCTCGAATGACGCGACCATGAACCTTGGATCTTTGGCCGATAATCATGCCGATAGTCATAAAGTGCACCGTGACTGGTCGGAGGATCTCGGCCCCAGCGCCTTTGTCGGCGCTGGCAACTATCCCGCCAAGTATGCGTTCCAAATCACCAGCGCGAATTGCGCCAGCACGGGAACACCTGATTATGTGGTGTTCAGTACTGGACTGAGCGGTTCGTCGGGCCAAGCCAGCGTCGTTGCCTACGACAATCTCTATTCCGGATGCAGCGGCACCAGTCCCAGTGCCTATTGGGCCTACAACACAGGCGGACAGATCCTGACTTCTCCAGCGATCTCGGGGGATGGCTCACAGGTGGCGTTCGTCCAGACCAATGCGGGCCTCGAAGGAACCCTGGTACTGCTGAAATGGGCCGCCGCGAGCGGGACCGTATTCTCCCCGGTACATCTAACGGCGGTTGCTAACAGCGCCTATCGTACCTGCGCCGCACCCTGCATGACGACCATCATTCTGGAGGATAGTCTTCTCACCCCGGCCGATGACCGAACCTCGTCGGTGTTCCCCGATTACACCCACGACATACTTTGGGTAGGCGGAGCTACCGGTTTACTTTACAAGATCACAGGCGCGTTTCGTGGAACCCCCGCCGAAGCCTTCACGGGCGGTTTTCCCGTTCAGGTGAGCACCGGCGCCGCCCTCTCCAGCCCCGTATACGACCAGACGTCGACCAATGTCTTTGTCGGCGATTACAGCGGACTCTTCCATCGCGTCAGCGCCACAGGAGTGGTCACCACATCCGGCCAGGTCGATCACGGAACGGGTCTGGTGGCGGGACCCATCGTGGATTCGACGGCTGGAAAGGTGTACGTGTTTTCCTCCAGCGACGGGAGCGCGGCTTGCGCTGGCGCCCCCTGTTCAGCCGTCTACCAGTTTACCGCCGCCTTCGCCGCGAACTCGACTGGAACGAAGAAAACGGTGGGTACCAGTCAAGCCGCTCCTCCCAATCCCAACCCGCTCTATGAAGGCGGCTTCGACAGCACCTATGAAGCTTCCGCCAACGCCACCGGAAACCTCTACGTTTGCGGAAACACTGCCGGCGCTCCAACCCTGTATCAGATTCCGATCGCTGCTGGCGTGATGGGAACAGTGCACACCGGGCCGACTCTGGCCAGCGCCACGACCGGATGCTCTCCAGTCAGCGACATTCCCAATCCAAATGCTACGGGGGGCGCCACCGAGTGGATCTTCGCGAGCGCTCAAGCCAGCGGGTCGGGTAATAACTGCTCGGCCGGTGGCTGCATCATGAACTTCAACGTTCAGCCCTGGAAGGCCTCAACCGCCTACACGGTTGGCCAGGCAATCCTCGATGTCAATCTTAATGTTCAAGTGGTGAGAACCGCGGGAACTTCGAAAGCCGGTTTGCACCCCGGCTGGAGCGGCACGATCAATGGCAACACCAACGACAACACGGTCCAGTGGACATGCCAAGGTCCTCATCTGGCTTCCCACCCGGCTTGGCAGCCCACCACCGTATACACCGCCGGTCAGGAGATCATCGACAGTAACGGCAATGTGGAATGGGTGAAAACCGGAGGAACGTCGAAGGCTGGTACCCACCCCGTCTGGAGCCCAGCCATAACCGGGAACACCAACGACGGTACCGTAAAGTGGAAAATGGTTGGGCCAATTGCCACCGCCAGCCAGGCGGCGGCCGGAGGCACGAGCGGCATTATTATGGACAATACGGTCGGGTCGGGCACCTTAGGGGGCGCCTCCCAAGTCTATTATTCGACCCAGGGCACCCAGACTTGTACCACATCCGGCGGATCGGGTGGCTGCGCCGTACAGGCATCGCAATCGGCATTACAATAGAACGAAAGTAAAAAGGCAGGCTTCCTCATCATGGCTATGAACGATACAGCATCTGATAATTCGATCGCGCCGGCTTCCAAGAAGCCCTATGAAAAACCGTCTTTCCGCTATGAGAAGGTATTTGTGACCACCGCGCTCTCCTGCGGAAAGATCGGCGGCACCGGGGGCGGATGCACCGGAAACACCAAGGTGTCATGAACTCCTCTGCACCGTTCGTGGACGACGCGCACGCCCTCAAGTGCGAACTGGCGGGCGAAGTATTGCGCTCGTCCGGCACTCTGCGTTTGCAAGTCACGGGATGGAGCATGTTGCCCACGGTAATGCCGGGAGACACGCTCGTGGTTGAGCGCATATCCATCGGCGCCGCTGCCGAGGGCGATATCGTTCTGTTCGGCCGCGACCGCCGTCTCTTTGCTCATCGCGTCGTAGCCAAGCGCGAGCCCAAAAATGCAGCAATTTTGACGCGCGGGGACGCGATGCCCGCTCCCGACCGGCCCGTACCTGAGAGCGACGTTCTAGGGAGGGTTTCTTTGATCCTGAGGAACGGAGAACGCATCAAGCCGAGCCGGGGTCTGCGTTTTTCGCAGCGCGCGGTCGCAGCGGTTCTTAGACGCTCGGACTTCGCCACCCGTGTCGTCGTCGGTGTGCACGGACTCCGCCAAAGTTCGTTTGCCCAAACCTCACAGTTTCAAACGCAGTAAGATTCGAGTCTCGCCGTGCCAGAGCTGACCATCGAAGTCGAACGTCTCAGCCTCATCATTGAAATTGGGGGCATGCCCGTGCGCGTGAATACGACCGATGCTGGCTTCCTTCGCATGCTGCAAGACCGCTACGCCGGATTCGTTGCTTCCCCCGAATACGCCGAGATCGAATTCGATGTCGACCTCAGCCCACCGCGCTTCGCCGATCCGGATGCTGACGTCCGCGTGACCCAGCAGCGCGGCCGCTGGACCTTCGAGCGCGGAGATTTTCGCGCCGAGTGGGAACCTGCGTCGCGCAGCGGGTGGATTCGCCAGACCGCCAATCCCTATTCCATTGACGCCGTGCTGCGCATCGTGCACACCCTCGTGCTGGCCCGCCAGGGAGGCTTCCTGCTGCACTCCGCCAGCGCCATCCGGAATGGCAAAGCGTTCCTGTTCGCTGGCGTTTCCGAGGCCGGCAAGACGACGATCTCCCGCCTGGCGCCTCCCGACGCTACGCTCCTAACCGATGAAATTTCCTACGTTCGGAAACAGGACTCCGGCTACATCGCCTACGGCACTCCGTTTACCGGGGAACTGGCCAAGCTGGGCGAGAATGTTTCCGCTCCCATTGCCGCACTCTACCTCCTTGCCAAAGGCAAGGAGAATCGCATCGACCCCATCCCGCCCGCCGAGGCCGCTCGATCTCTGCTTGCTAATCTTCTCTTTTTCGCCGAGGATGAAGAACTCGTGCAATCCACCTTTCATTCCGCCTTCGAGTTCGTGAGCCGGGTCCCGGTGTCCCGCCTTACTTTTGTGCCCGATGCCCGGGTCTGGGAGTTGATCGGATGAGCAAGCTTTATGTGGCACGCAATCCGCGAGTCGCGGCCCGCAGTCTCGACGGCGAAATGATGATTATGTCCGGCCGCGATTCCACCCTTTTCACCTTGAACAAAACAGCAACCATCCTGTGGCAGGCCGCGGACGGCGCAACTCCACTCGACGAAATTGTCGAGCACCGCATCTGCCCCGAGTTTGAGGTCGAACCCGCCGAGGCCCTGCACGATGCCGAGACTCTGGCTCGGGAACTTGCCAGCCACGAAATCCTGCAAATTTCCGACGAACCGATCGCGCCAGCCGCTTCTTCCTCCGGAGACTCTCGATGAGCGGACTCATGGAACAGATGTCCGCGAAAGCCCTGCAGCTGAACATTCCGCTCAGCGTGCAGCTCGACCTGACCTATCGCTGCAATGAGCGCTGCGTACACTGCTATCTCGATCATGACGATCACGGCGAGATGAGCACCGCCGAAATCAAGCACCTGCTCGATGAAATGGCCGACGCCGGAGTCTTCATCCTGACCCTCAGCGGCGGCGAGATTTTTCTGCGCAAGGATTTCTTCGAGCTCCTCGAACACGCCCGCCGTCTCATGTTCTGCGTGAAGCTCAAAACCAACGCGGTTCTCATACGCGAGCGCCAGGCCGCCCGCCTCCGCGACCTCGGCGTCGAATCCATTCAGATCAGCATTTATTCGCACCGCCCGGAAGTTCACGACGCCATCACCCTGATTCCCGGCTCGCTCAAACGCTCGCTCGACGCCATTCGCTTTCTCAAGGCGCAGGGGCTGAAGGTCATCATCGCCAATGTTCTGATGGCCCAGAACATGCACGACTATCCTGGAGTTCGCGCTCTGGCCGGCGAACTTGGCGTCGAATGCACCCTCGATCCCACCATCACGCCCATGATGGACGGCAACCGCTCTGTCCTCGACCTGGGCGTCGACCAAACCGCGCTGCGGCAGGTTTTCCGCGATACTGCTCTGGTGGGTGATGTAGAGGAATTTTGCGCGATCCCGGCCAAGCCCGGCGAAGATGACCTGGACGCTACCCCATGCAGCGCCGGACACACCGCCTGCTATGTTTCACCCTATGGTGAAGTTTTTCCCTGCGTGCAATTTCCGCTGCCCACCGGAAACGTGCGCCAGCAGCGTTTTGTCGACATCTGGCGCCATTCCGATCAGATGAACGATGTGCGTTCCATCCGAATGAAGGATCTGACGACTTGTCCCTCATGCACTCACGTTTCCAACTGCACGCGCTGCCCCGGACTCGCCTACCTCGAAGGCAACATGCGCGGCCCCTCGTCGCAGGATTGCGGGAAATCTTTCGCCCGAACCGGAGTTCCATCCGCCAACATGCTGGCCAAGCAGCGCGCCGGATTGAATCCGCTGCAGGGGAATTCGGGCAGTCTGAACCTGGTGCAGATTCGAGCGCTCCCAAACTCGGCCAGCGCCATCGCGTGATCTCGGCTAACTTCCCCGGCCGCATTCGAAGACGATCCAACCGAAAGCTGCACCGCTGAAACCATGCCCGGCCCTGGCGCCACACTCGAACCGGAGTGGTTGTTACTGCTAACTGCCTGTTCCGAAATTCCCCGCCAGGCAAAAATCGACCGCATCCGCCTCCAGTCCCGCCAACCCATTCGCTGGAAACTTCTCTTCGACCTCGCCGAGCGTCACGGCGTTCAACCCCTTCTGCACCGTGCCCTCGTCGACGTTCAGGACGGCGTTGACGACGCCGTTCCTCCTGCCGAAATGGCCCAGCTTCGGCAAAGCAATCAGAACAACCTGCATAAAGCCTTACTGCTTTCGCGGGAGTTGATTCGAATCGTCGATCATGTGTCTTCTCTCCGCATCGAAGTCATGCCCTATAAAGGCCTGGCTCTGGCGGAAGCAATTTATGGGGACATCGCGTTGCGCCAGTCAGGTGACATCGATTTGCTGATCCATCCCCAGGACCTGCCGCACGTCCGCGACGCCGTCCGCGAACTCGGCTTCACACCCCACCTGACTTTTTCCGAAGTAGAAGAGAGCGCATATCTGAATTCGGGATACGAATACGCCTTCGACGGGGCTGCCGGCCCCAACCTTCTCGAAGTGCAGTGGGCGATCCTGCCTCGCTTCTACTCGATCGATTTCGATATGCCCGCCTTGTTCCAGCGCGCGATCAGAGTCACGGTCGCTGGCCACATGGTGAAGACGCCTTCGCCCGAAGACTTGCTTCTGGTCCTGTCCGCGCACGCCGCCAAACACGTCTGGGGACGCCTGGTCTGGCTCTGCGACATCGCACGCCTCATGAGCCTCCCCACTCTGAACTGGAATTGGATTGGAACTCAGACTGAAGCCCTTGGGATTGCGCGCATGATTGCCGTCACCATGCTATTAGCGAACCGACTATTGGATGTGGCCATCCCTCCCGCAGCACAGGCAGGTCTTCCCGAAGATGCTGCTGTTCCAGCGCTGGTGGATGAGATTCAAACTCACATCGCCAGCGAATCCTTGTACAACGTAGAATCCCTGGCCTACTTCCGCCTCATGATGCGTCTGCGAGAGCGGCCCGCCGATCGCCTGCGCTTCCTGCGCCGCCTCATCTTCACTCCCGGCCCCGGCGAGTGGCAAGCCGTCCGTCTCCCCGCGCCGCTGTTCTCGCTCTATCCGCTGGTCCGCCTCTCTCGCCTGGCAGCGAGATCGGTTCGCAGCTAGATCCTGGTTTTCAAGCAGCAGCCGAAAATCGCTAGAGCGGCTGTTCCGTCGCCACCTTCCACTTCTTCAAATACAGCCCGTACATGGCCGCGCATCCGATCAGCGGCACCGCCAGTCCCGCCTTCAGGCTGTTGAAATGATTCGACGAGACTCCCACTATCCACGGCAGCAGTGCTCCGCCAATATTCGACATAAAAAACATGAGCGACCCAACCCGCGATGACGCTGCCCCAAACTCCCTCGACAACAGCGAAATCGTAATGGGATACACGCAAGAGAGCCCCAACCCCGCACAGCAAGCACTCGCCACCACACCGCGCAAGCCATGTGACAACAACAGCCCCGCCATCCCCGAGCAGGCCACCAGCACTCCAGCCTGCGCCAGTCGAATTTCGTCGATCGTTCGCAGCAGCAGCGGCGCCACCCATCTCCCCAACATAAGCGCGGCATGAAAGAACGAAGGAGTCATCAGCGCCAGAGCGGGCGTCAACTCCAGGTTCTTGGCATACGATGCAACCCATCCCCCAAAGCCGTTCTCGACGCCAACATACAGAAAAAACAGCACAGCTAGCACCCACAGAGTGCTAAGCCTCCACGGAATTTTCATCCCTCCGCCTGCATCCCTGCCCACAGACGGCTCGACAATCGATGCCGGCATAGCCGCAATCCCAATCGCCATCAAGAGTCCGAACCCAGCCACGACCGCCATCAGCTGCGGAACGAAATGGTTCTTGACTGCCGCTGCGACCAGAATGGGGCACGAAACCGCGCCCGCGCTCCAGCAGAAGTTCAGCAGATTCAGCTTTGCACTGCGCCGCCCCGGATTCACTTCTGCCACCAGCAAATTCGCCGCCGGAACCGCCAGCCCCAGCCCTCCTCCGTAGGTTGCGATGCACAGAATCCCCATCGCCTTCGGACCCGCCAACAGCAGCCCCACTCCCACACTCATCAGGAGAAGCCCAGCCTTGATCGCGAATCGAAATCCCCAGCGCGCAACCAGCACCCCAGATAGAGCCACAGCCAAAGTGGAGACGAGGAATTGCACGGTAAACAGCGATCCGGCCTGGGAATAGTTCAGCGACCATCGCGTCGTCAGCACGGGCAGCAGGGGACCCAGCAGCACGGTCACGATCCCGATCGGCACGAACGACGTATAAGCCGCAAACGTCAGCGCTCGCGCGGATGTTGATGCGTGTGGCGGATCAGAGGGAGGCATCAATATGAATTATGAATGAAGAGACACTTTCTGCGGCGACGATATAGGAACGGCGACATGCGAACGGCGGCGCTGGTCCACAGATCTGGTCCACAGAGCTGGTCCACGGCGCTAGAGCGAGCCGTTCGCCTTCGCCGTCGATTCCCGCACCACCAGCGCCGGCTCAATCGCAATCTCGGCAGGATATTCCTTCTTCCCCTCAATCCGTTCCAGCAATACCTGCGCCGCCACTTCACCCATTCGCTTCAGCGGCTGTTGCACTGTGGTCAAACTCGGAGTGTGAAACGCGGCCCCCGGAATGTCATCGAAACCCAACACCGAAACATCCTGCGGAACGCGCAGCCCCTGCTCCTGCAGCGCCCGAATCGCTCCGATCGCCGAAATGTCGTTGTAGGCAAACAGCGCTGTGAATGGCACCTTGCGCGCCAGCAGTTGCTTGGCAAACGGATAACCCAACATCGGAGTCGGGTCGTCAGTATCAATCTGTACCGTCAGCTCAGGATCGATCTTCATCCCAATCTCCCCCGCCACCTGGCAAATCGCGTCCCAGCGATCCTTCGCATCCGAACTCACGGGATTTCCCTTCATGAACGCGATGCGCTGGTGAGACAGATCCTTCAAGTGGTTGAGGGACAAAACCGCAGCCCTGAGATGATCGAGCGTTATGTTGGTGACTCCCTTCAACTTCTTGTGGCCGGCCACGGCGACAGTAGGCAGCGCGGGAGCTTCCTGCACAGTCGTATCCACAGTGATGATACCCTCGACGCCCCGCTCCGACAGCAATTGCGAATAACGGTTCAGCAACACGGCATCGTGCCGGTGCACCACCGTCAGAAAGAAATAGTCGCGCTTCCTCAAGTACTGTTCTATGCCGCTGATGATCGGCGAACTGTAAGAGTCGCCAATCTCTTCCGCAATCACTCCGATGGTGTAAGTGCGCTTGTTGCGCAGACTGCGGGCGAAAAAATTGGGCCGGTAGTTGAGTTCCTTGGCGGCCGCGTGGATCCGGTTCTTGGTCTCTTGCGGTATGGAGCGAGCCGACGGCGAGTCGTTCAAAACCGCCGACACCGTGCCCGGGGTCAGTCCGATATGCTGCGCAACGGCCTTGAGGGTGATCACCTCTGGTTGCTGGCCGGGCTTCTTGATTTGCCCCATGTTCAGCTAGAACTGTTCAGCTAAATCTGATCGATTAAATCGTTTTAATCAAGAACTTTCTGGACTTCGCGCGAATCATCTTACCAAATGCCGGCCCCGACAGCGATTTCGCACAGGTTGGCTTTCCGGATACGCCCCTGGCTCCGCTGTTCAGGCGGCCGTCATGCCTTGGCATAACGTTGGCTGTTCGGCTTCGATCCGCTCAAAGCAAAGAACAGAATGTACAGATAACAAATCACCGGCAGAAAGAACGCGTGATGAATGCCAATCCGATCGGCAATCGCACCCTGCGCGTAAGGAATAAGCGCTCCACCAACGATCGCCATGATCATCACCCCGGAGCCATCCCCAGTTAGAGGACCAAGCTCAGCTACCCCCAACGTGAATATGCTTGGGAACATGATTGAGTTAAAGAGACCAACAAGGATGATGCTGTACATCGCAACGTGTCCAGTAGCCAGCATGGAGATGGCGACCAAAGCACCGGCGCACACCGCACAAATGCTGAGTAATTGTCCGGTTTTCATTTTTTGCAGAAGCGCGGAGCCGATGAAACGACCCACCATCGCGCCCCCCCAGTAGAAAGCAACGAGGTTCGCCGCAGCCTTCTCGGTTAAACCGCCAATGTCGGGCTGGCTGAAGTAGTTCACCAGAAAACTACCGATGGAAACCTCGGCGCCGACATACACAAAGATCGCGATAGCGCCGAAGATCAGGCTGGGGTGCTTCCAGATCGAATCGTTTACTTTCTCCCCGACCTTATGCTGGGCGTGTGCGATGGTCGGCAACTTGAAACTGCCGATGGCGATCGCCAATAACACTAGCGTGATGCCCAAACCGATGTACGGCGTCTTGACCGTTGCCGCCTCATGCTGGCGGTAAGCCTGCAAAACGTCGGGCGCCATCGCCCGTATTTCGTCCATAGCCTTCGGGGCCGCGCTTAGAATCAGCAGGCCGCCGAAGAAGGGCGCCAGAAAAGTTCCCAGAGAGTTGAACGCCTGCGTCAGATTGAGCCGGCTCGATGCTGTCTCCGGTTTGCCCAACACGGTGACGTAGGGATTCGCTGCCACCTGCAGGCACGTGATCCCGGCCGCAAGAACGATCAGCGCGCCCAAGAAGAGCGGATACGATGGAGCGCTCGCGGCTGGCACAAACAGGAAAGCACCCACGCCTGCGGTCAGTAGCCCCACCACCATCGATCGCTGATAGCCGATCCAGTCAACGATTTTGGAGGCGGGAAAGGAAAAGACGAAATACGCCCCAAAGAACGCGAGCTGAATCAGCTGGGACTGCCGGTAGTTCAAATCGAAAATCGATTTCAGGTGAGGCACCAGAATGTCGTTCAGGCAGGTCAGAAATCCCCACATGAAGAAAAGCGTGGTCACCGTAGCCAGCGGAGCGCCGTAGCTTTGCCCCGTGTCCGGCGCTGAAGATGTCGTAGAAGTGTTGGGGGCCGCGATCGCCATGAGTGCTGTATCCACCCTCCAGAAATAGAACCCACTAGAACAAAGAACGCGGCCATCATAGCATCGCCGGAGCGCCCTTCTACGCATTTTTCTTGCGGCGAGATCGAATTCGCACCCTACAAAATCGTTTCTCTAGCTTGACATTCCAATCCCCTTGCCCGAGACTGCAATCGTTTCCGCCTGTGGATTCTCCCCATCAGGCTACACCCATGCGCAAACCTGTGCTATTCGCCCTCGCCGCTCTCTCGCTTCTGGCCCCTCCAGCACTCCTCCATGCCCAGTCCAGCCAACCTGATATGTCCGCGGCGGTCGTATTCAGCGAGCCCGGATTTCCCGCCGCGGACTCCGCCAGGCCCTCCCCGCAACAAGTCTCCGCCATGTTGCCCGGTGCTCGCGAGGCCGACGCGGACCACCTTCAAGACGCCCTGGCCGCAACCCACCTTCTGATTCTTCCCTACGGCTCCGCCTTCGCCGAACAATCATGGACCGCGATCAAACAGTTCCTCGACCACGGAGGCAATCTCCTCGTCCTCGGAGGAAGGCCCTTCACCCGCGCCGCTTACCGCGATGCCGGCGCGTGGCATCTTCGCGACTATAGCGTCCGCTTCATTCGTCCGCTCATGATCGACCAGTATCAGGAAACCCCCGGCTCGGACGGCCTGCAATTTCAGCCCAATCCCGAGATCCCACAACAGCTTCCCGCCTTCGCGTGGAAGCACGCCTTCAGCCCCGTGATTCGTCTCAGCGCCGTCGATCTCTATCGTCGCGGCGGCGCCGCCGGATCCATCGACGCCCGCCTCGACTCCCTCGCCTGGGGTATAAAAGACGGCCGCAAGCTGTCGGCCCCGGTGCTCCAGGTCGATCACTACCGCAACGGTTTCGACGGCGGCCGCTGGATTTTTGTAAACGCGGACCTTCCGCCAGAATTCTTCGACAACGCCAGCCTCGTGCAATCCCTTGCCAACCGGGCGTTACAAGGCGCCGAGGAATTCACCGTACGCCCAGAGTTGCCTCTATACCTCCAGGGTGAGCCCATCGAACTGCATGTCCAATGGCACGCGGCCCTGCCGCCGAGCGCGCCCGTCTCTATAAAGGTCACGTCTTTCCCCGAAGCTCAGCCCTCGAATCGCTCGACCGTAACGGCAGCGACAACGCCAAACGCTCCCGTCGCACTGCCCCCGCCAGAAGGCAAAGGCCTCTACATCGTCGAGGCCCAGTTGCTCGAGGACGACCACGTCCGCGCCATCTACCACTCCGCCTTCTGGATCCGCGACGAAGCCTTCCTCCGCTCCGGCCCGCATCTCGGAGTCAACCACGACTACTTCGAACTCGATGGCCATCCCCTCGCCGTCGTTGGCACAACCTACATGTCGAGCGAAGTGCAGCGCCTCTATTTCGACCATCCCAACGTCTACGTCTGGAATCAGGATCTTGCCCAGATTCACGATGCTGGACTCAACATGATCCGCACCGGATGGTGGACTGGATGGGACAAGTTCAGTGACGAAAACGGCCGGCCCTATGAGCGCACGCTGCGCACCATCGAAGCCTACCTGATGACTGCCCGCAAATACGGCCTGCCGGTGCAGTTCAACTTCTTCGCTTTCCTCCCGGACGTTCTTGGCGGCGCCAATGCTTTCCTAGATCCCGCGGCGGTTCGCCGTCAGCAGACTTTGATTTCCTCCGT
>DATHQJ010000260.1:0-8740 GCA_035482825.1 Binatus sp. (SeqCode)
TAAAAGAAGCACTTGGCATTCAGCGCTTGGCATTTAGCCGGGTCGCGGTTCCTGGAGCTAACCGGAACCCAGACTGGCAAAATGCCAAGTGCTAATGGCTAAGAGCGAGTTTTCCAGGAGCCCCCAACCGCTTGTCACAACTCACGGAACCCGCCGAAGTCATCCGCACCTCCGACAACCAGCTGTTCTGCTGCAAGTCGATCGACAAGCTGATCTCCGATTCCGAGCACCCCGAGCACCGGCTCAGCAAATCGCTGGGCCCCTGGTCCCTGACCGCGCTGGGTATCGGCGCCATTATCGGGTCCGGCATCTTCATTCTCACCGGCACTGCCGCCGCCGGAGAATATTTCCAGGCTCCGTCCCTCCTGCATGCCCAAGCGCTCGACGTGATCATCAATTTCGTGCGCACCGGCAGCACCGCAGGAGCGCTCATGCACGGCCGCCCGCCCGCGGGGCCATCGATTGCGATTTCGTTCTTGCTGGTCGCGATCGCCTGCAGCTTTGCCGGATTGTGCTACGCCGAACTGGCCTCGATGATCCCCATCGCCGGCAGCGCCTACACCTATTCCTACGCCACGCTCGGCGAAATTTTCGCCTGGATCATCGGCTGGGACCTGATCCTCGAATACGTAGTCTCGAACGTCGCGGTCGCGGTAGGGTTTGCCGGTTATACCAAAGCGCAGCTCGCAGTCTTCGGTCTCAACCTGCCGGATAAATGGGCGAGCCCGGTCTGGGCCGGTGGGCAATGGACGGGCGCGTATTTCAATCTCCCCGGTTTCCTCATCGTTTTCATTCTCACGCTGCTGCTGGTGCGCGGAGTGAAGGAATCGGCGGAGACCAACAACATTATGGTGATGGTCAAAATCGGCGCCATCCTGACCTTCCTGGTCGTCGGTGGAATGCTGGTGAAGCCCGCCAACTGGGTGCCCTTCGCGCCCTCTGGCTTCGCCGGAATCGTCACCGGAGGCGCCATCGTTTTCTTTACATACATCGGATTCGATTCAGTCTCGACCGCCGCCGAGGAATCGCGCAATCCGCAGAAAGATTTGCCCTTCGGCATCATCATGTCGCTGGTGGTGTGCACGCTGCTCTATGTCGGCGTTGCCGTGGTGCTGCTCGGCATGATGAAGTACACGACTTTCGTCTCCGGTGCTGCCGCCGAAGCTCCCGTGGCCTACGCCATGAAGTACCTGGGTGTGCACCCGTTCTTCCGCTCGGTCATCGTGATCGGAGCCCTGACCGGCATGATCTCGTCCTTGCTGGTGTTTCAGTACGGGCAGGCGCGCATCTGGTATGCCATGTCCCGCGACGGCTTGTTGCCGAAGTTATTCTCCGCAGTGCACCCGAAATACAAGACGCCGCACTGGTCCACCTGGATCGCCTGTTTCGCCGTAGGAATTCCCGCCGGCCTCGTCGATATCGGAGATGCCGCCGACCTCGCCAACATCGGCACGCTTTTTGCCTTCGTTCTGGTTTCGCTGGGGGTGATCATCCTCCGCCGCAGGCAGCCCGATCGCAAGCGCGCCTTCCGCGTCCCCTTCGTGCCCTGGTTCCCCCTAATTTCAGTCGTGCTGTGCGGCGGCCTGATGTTGGGGCTAACCCTGATCACCTGGCTGCGCTTCGTGATCTGGCTAGGCCTCGGCCTGCTGATCTATGTCTTCTACAGCCGCCACAAGAGCGAGTTCGCGAAGAAATAGCTGTCAGCTCTCAGCCATCAGCTTTCAGCAAAACCACTCTGTCATCCTGAGCGGAGCAAACCGGTGAGCGAAGCGAGTCGGTATGCGCAGTCGAAGGACCCCGTGCTTCTCCCTCGCCACCGCCAGCCTCAAAGGGAGTTCTCAATCGAAAGCGGCCGTCCTTACTTCTCCCACACCCCCGCCAAAAACAAATACCTCTCCCGCAAATCGTCCTTGTGCGCCGCCGACGCCGCCTCCAGAAACATTACCGGCCACCCCTCCGCCGCCGAATACACCGGCCACTTCGGCAACCCCGGCCCATTCGGATCGCCGCCGCGCGCGAAGTTTGCCCAGTACTTCTGCATCTGCGCGCTGAGGGCGCGGGTCTCTGGACTCCAGGTCACATCAGTTTTGGAATCGAGCTGTCCGAACACATATTCGATTTCCGAGGAATGGTACGCGCCCAACTGCGGCGCTTTCGGATCCGACGGCGGGCCCAGGTCGAAGCGGAAACGATAAATCGGCTGTTTGCCGGTCTTGGATTGCGCTTCCATCCAAGCCCAGGTGGAGAACGCGATGAACTTGTCGCCGGCGAAATCCTGCGCGGACCGCAACACATGCTCCCGTGTGTCCGTGGGATACAGCTTGAGAAACTGCTCCGCTTTGTCGCCAAACTCTTTTTGCGCGTTGGCCTTCACAGTTTCAGCGGTTGGCTTCTGCGGATTGAAAACAATCTCGAAGCTGCCTTCATCGTGGTTCCAGCCCGCCAGCAGCCGCACATCGTTTTGTTTTTCCGCCGCAAAAATTGCAGGCACCGATTCCGGCAGAAAGTATCCATCCACATCCGGTTCAAAATCAAAGCCCTGCGACTGCGGCGGCGCGAATGCATCCAGTAATTTCTGCGCCGGGATCGCCCGCAACTCCGCCAGCGTGCTCACTCCCAGTTTCGCGCTGACCGTCTTTACGTCTTTCTCTTCTCGCACCGACCGCGGCTCGAACGAGAGCCCTCCGCTGAAGAATGCTCCACCACTCTCTCCAATCGCCTTCTGGAACAGGCCCTTGGCCAGCGGCGAAGCCATCTGCGCGCTCACTGAAAATGATCCGGCGCTTTCTCCGAAGATGGTCACATTTCCCGGGTCGCCGCCGAATGCCGCAATATTTTCATGCACCCACCGCAGCGCCGCCGTCTGGTCGAGCAGTCCGTAATTGCCGGCTGCATTTCTCCCGGACTCTTTCGCCAGCTCCGGATGCACGAAAAATCCGAAAATGCCCAGCCGGTAATTCATGCTCACCACGATCACACCCTGCTGCGCCAGATGCATTCCATCCTGACGCGCCTCCGAGGTCGATCCCGCGGCAAATCCTCCCCCATAAATCCAAACCATGACCGGCAACTTCGCCCTTGAGGTTTTCGCGGGAACCCAGACGTTCAGGAACAGACAGTCCTCGCTGCCGCCGGGATCGCGAAAATTCATATCGCCATAAACTTTTCCCTGCATGCAGTGCGAGCCAAAATCCGTGGCCTTGAGCACTCCGTTCCACTTCGCCGCGGCCACGGGAGGCTTCCAGCGCAGATCGCCCACCGGCGGCGCGCCGTAAGGGATGCCCAGGAATACGTTGACCGGCCCGTCGCTTTTGCCCTCGACTACGCCGGACGCAGTCTTCACTTGCGGGCCGGATGACGCTGCGAACACAGCCAAGGGCAGCGACAGCATTCCTGCGACCAGCGATCTGCAGACCTTCTTCGTGTTCATGCGCTCTCCTCAGCCTGGTATAAGAACACCGGATTGTACCGAAAAGATTCGCCAGAAAGAATCGGCGGAAATCCAGGTCGCCGCTCCTCGCAAATCCTCCGCCAAGAATCTACAATCAACGGGATGACTTCCGTACCGCTCCGCCCGCCCAATGCCTTCATCCGTCAACTCCCCAAGGCGGAGCTGCACCTGCATCTCGAGGGCGCGGTCGAACCCGCGACCCTGCTCGAACTGCGCAAGCTCCACGGTGATCACGTCACGCTCGCCGAGGTCGAATCGCTCTACGGCTACACCGACTTCCAAAGTTTTTTGATGGCTTTCAAAGCGGTCAGCGCGCACCTGCGCGGCCCCGACGACTACGAACTCATCACCTACCGCCTGATGCAACGTTTGAAAGAAGAAACCATACTCCACGCGGAGGTCTATGTCGCGGTCGGCGTCTGCCTGTTCCGCAAGCAGGATTTCCCCGCCATCTTCGAGGGCCTGGAACGCGGACGAGCCCGCGGCGCGCGCGATTTCGGCGTCTCGCTGCTGTGGATCTTCGACGCGACTCGCCACTTCGGCATCGAGGAAGCGCAAAAGGTTTTCGAACTCGCGGCCCGCTACCGCGACCGCCACGTCGTCGGCGTCGGCATTGGCGGCGACGAACTGAAAGCCCCGCCCGAACTTTTCCGCAGCGCCTACGCCTACGCCGCCGACCAGGGCTTGCGCCTGACCGCCCACGCCGGCGAAACCGGTCCGCCCGAGTCGATCTGGGGAGCGCTCAACCTCCGCGCCGAACGCATTGGCCACGGCTTTACTGCCAGCCAGGACCCTGATCTGGTCGAGGAACTCGCTCAGCGCCAGATTCCGGTCGAACTCTGCATCACCAGCAACCTCCGCACCGGAGTGTGCAAAGCGATCGCCGAGCATCCCACGAAGAACTATTTCGACCAGGGCGTTATGATCACGCTCAACTCAGACGACCCCGCGCTGTTCGGCACCACGCTGTCGCGCGAATACCAACTCGCACAAGAGACGTTCGGATTCACCGACGAACATCTACGCGAACTGGCCCGAAACTCGTTCGAGGCGTCTTTCCTGCCCGCGGAAAAAAAGCTGGAACTCCTGAGTCTGTTTGACGCCGCCGCGGCGAGGTGAAGATGCAGAGGCATCTTGGTTTGCAGCTTTTGGGTGGCGCAGCGCTTTCAGCGCTGCGATAAGGCAGATACGATCAAAGGGCTTTAGCGCCTGAGGGACTTGGCTGCAATGGCAGTTAAGAACATCCTCCAACTCGGCAACCCGCTCCTCCGGCAGAAAGCCATCGCTGTCGAAGATCCCACTTCGCGCGAGATCCACGACCTGATCCGCGATCTGGCCGACACCCTGGCCCACTGGCGCTCCAAAACCGGCTATGGACGCGGCATCGCCGCTCCCCAACTCGGCGTGTTACAGCGAGTCATCTTTCTAAAGCTCCCAGAAGCTGAGCCTTGGCCGCTCATCAATCCCGAAATCATCCAACGCAGTGCGGAAAAAATCGTCGTCTGGGACGCCTGCCTGAGTTTCCTCTCCATCTTCATGCAGGTCGAACGCCACCGCCGCATCACCGTCCGCTACCAGAATCTCAGCGGCGACACTCTCGAATTCGAAGCCGGTGACGACGGCAACCTCTCCGAACTCCTGCAACACGAAATCGACCACCTCGACGGCATCCTCGCCATCGATCGCGTCGTCGACACAAAAACCATCTGCACCCGCGAAGAATTCGAAAAGCGCCACCGCGATGCGAGCCCGTACGCGGTCACGCCAGTTACAATCAAGAGCTGAACTGGCAACTGGTGTTACGCACCTGATGTTACACATCGGCATCGTCGCATCCAGCGCGGAAGGCGCCGCGCTCTGCTATCGCACCATCTGTGTCGAAGGCGCGGAGTTGCTCGGCCCCTACAATCATCCCGAAATATCGATGCACGGCCATCCTTTCATCCAATACAAGAATTGCATCGACGCCAACGACTGGGCTGGCATCGCGGAACTCATGCTGTCATCCGCGGAAAAGCTGGCCAAAGCCGGAGCCGACTTCCTCATCGCTCCCGTCAACACGGTTCATCAAGCCTTCGACTTGGTCGAGCATCGCTCGCCCCGCCCCTGGCTTCACATCGCTGTCGAAGTCGCCAACGAAGCCAAACGGCACGGCTACAAGCGCCTCGGAGTTCTCGGCACCCGCTCGCTCATGGATGGCCCCGTCTACCGCGACACGCTAAAAGCGGCAGGCATCGAACACCGCGTCCCCGGCGCGGAGCAGCGCGAGCGTATCCACCGCATCATCTTCGACGAACTGGTCCAGGGAACGTTCCTGCCGCGCACTCAGGCCTATTTCACCGAAGTAATCCGCGCCCTGAAAGATGAAGGCTGCGACGCCGTTGCCCTGGCCTGCACCGAAATCCCTCTGCTCATGACACAAGAGCAATCCCCGCTCCCCATGCTAGACTCCACCCGAATCCTGGCCCGAGCCGCCCTGCGCAAAGCGGTAGAGGGTTGAACATTCTGTCAGTGGCGATGTGGTTATCGATTTTGTGGTTCGATGTGGGGACAGCCGCCCCCGGCGGTGTTGAGAGCTAGTTACTCGAGGTGCAACATGAGATTTCGCGCATTTCTTTCAGCGGCCTTGTTTCTGACAGTAGCGGCGATTTGCCAGAGCGCAGCCACCTATAAACCGGCATCCGGGTTCGTGCCAGATCCGAAGACTGCCGTAGCCGTTGCGGAGGCTGTGCTAATCCCGGTTTACGGCAGAGAGCAGATCGAAAGCGAACGTCCGTTCACCGCCACTCTGAAACGTGATATTTGGACAATCGAGGGCACCCTATATTGCCTCGATACCAAACGAGTAAAGACCACGGATTGCCTTGGCGGTATAGCGGTCGTGAAGATATCCAAGAGCGACGGCCGCATCCTGTATATGCTCCATGGTAAGTGAATTTCAGCCAGCCACGCATAACGTAAAATGTCGCCACAGCATCGGCAACTCAAATTCCGCCAACTTCCCGGCCTTTACGCCATCGTGCACCTCGTCCCCGACGTCCCCGTCCCGACCTGGGCCACCAAAGGCGACTTCACCTCGATCACCCGCACCCGCGACGAACTCTCCATCGTCTGCCCAACCGCCAACCTCCCGCCGAACGTTCACTCCCCGCATCGCTGGATCTGTTTGAAACTCGAAGGCCCGTTCCCCTTCTCGCAAACCGGAGTCCTGCTCTCGTTCATCGAGCCGCTGTCGGACAACGCCATCCCCATCTTCGCCATCTCGACTTACGACACGGATTACGTGCTGATCCCCGAAGAACACGCGCGAGCGCTTGATATCCTTCGCGAAGCCGGCCACCAACTATTGGGTGACGACGAGTCCTGGCGAAAGTTCCTGCCGCCCCAGTGATTTCTCGGCTTCGGATGACTGGAGTCTTTCGCCATTCGCCCCAAGAATATCCCCAAACACTGCTGCCGCGCATGCGCTCAGTCCAGGCCTATGATGTAATAGTAGTTAACCAATTCATGCCTTCTGTCCTCACAACCCTGCGCCGCCGCGCCAAAGCCGTGCACCGCAATATCCGCGGAGCCAGGATGGCCGCGCATGCTCTCGCTTCGACCGACCACCCGCTACTGGCGCACCTCATCCCCATGCGCCGCTGCAACCTGGCCTGCACGTATTGCAACGAGTACGATGATTTTTCGAAACCCGTGCCGATCGACGAAATGTACCGCCGCATCGACAAGCTCGGTTCGCTGGGCACCGCGGTCGTAACCATTTCCGGCGGCGAGCCGCTCATGCATCCCGAGCTCGACGACGTCATCCGCCGCATCCGCGCTAATGGCATGATCGCCGGACTGATCACGAATGGCTATTTGCTGGTCGCGGACCGCATCCAGCGCCTGAACCGCGCCGGACTCGAATGGCTGCAGATTTCCATCGACAACGTGAATCCCGACGAAGTCTCGAAGAAGAGTCTGAAGGTTCTCGACAAGAAACTGCAACTGCTGGCCGAGCACGCCGACTTTCACGTGAATATAAATTCCGTGGTCGGTGGCGGCATCGCCCATCCGCAGGACGCGCTCACCATCGGTAAGCGCGCGATTGAGCTGGGATTTACTTCCACTATCGGAATCATTCACGACGGCAGCGGCCAGCTGCAGCCGCTGAACGACGAGGAGCGCCGCATTTACCACGAGATGCAGGCGATGGAGAAAAGCAGTTTCACCCGCATCAACTCATTTCAAGACAACATTGCCAAGGGCCAGCCCAACGACTGGCGCTGCCGCGCCGGCGGCCGGTATCTCTACGTCTGCGAAGACGGACTCGTCCACTACTGCTCGCAGCAGCGCGGCTACCCTGGAGTCCCGCTCGCCACCTACACCCGCGACGACCTGCGCCGCGAATATCTCACCGAAAAATCCTGCGCCCCACACTGCACCGTTTCATGCGTGCACCAGGTTTCCATATTCGATTCGTGGCGTTCCCCGCAGAATCCGGCGGCCGGACAATCGCACAATCTAGTCCAGATCGGCTAGCGCGAGCTCCGAGTCCAATAAAACCCAGGCCTTGTCATTCCGACCCCCGAGCGAACGCGAGGGGCGGAGGAATCTCGCGGCCCGCGATCGCCAATTGCGATGCAAACGGAGGACGAGGCACTTTCGGCAACGGATCTACTTCTTCGGCTGCGCGCTAGGCGGCAAAACCCCGTTCAGCCGCAGATACATCGCCGCAGCGGCATAGTGATCGGCCCAGCCGCTGGCCAAGCCCATTGCCGCCATCGCACGAGGAAACTGCCGTCCACCAAACAGCTCAACGCTGTCGCCCAGCTTGGAATCGTCCATTTTGCTCAAGGCATCGCTGCAGAAGCTGTACGACGCTTTGACCGCTGCCACCAGTTGATCCTTGGAATCAGTCTCTTTGGCTTCGTCCACTTTGGGCGCTGGAACATCTGCCGCCTTGGCGCAGAGAAAATTGTTCGATTCGGCAATGTGTGCCGCCAGGTGTGCAAAGGACATCTGGTCGGGCGTGGGCTTGTATGAGAATTTGTCCGCGGGCATGGCTTCAATGGCCCCAACGGTGTTGTTCTGCGAGCGCTGCACCAACATGCGCAACGAGGTCGCGACCGGATCTTTGGTTGGTCCCTGCATGGCAGCGGGCCCGGCCGGGGCTTTCGCGGCCGGAGTTGTAGATTGGGCAAAGGTGAGCGCCGTACAGAAAAGCACACAAGCAATGGCAAGAATTCGTTTCACGGGAAGCCTCCTGGGACTCTCAGCATATACCGGCAAGGAGTGGTCAGTCATCTC
>DATHQJ010000261.1:0-23464 GCA_035482825.1 Binatus sp. (SeqCode)
CATCCCGAGGCAGGCGCACTTTGCCAGCCGAGGGATCTGGGCGAGCCGCGCGATGCGTCGCGTTCTTTGCGACGCAATAACCGCGCGTTTGGCTCGCTTCCTTATACCCCCGCTCAGTCCATTAACCACAATTAACCCTCCATACGTATAATCACCTCCATGATCACCGTCTCCAAGGAAGACTATCTCAAGTCGATCCTAGAAGCGGAGGCCGAGGGCGAAGCCGTAATCTCGGCCCGCCTCGCCGACCTGCTGAAAGTCTCTCCGCCAGCGGTCACCATGGCTCTGCGCCGCCTGAAAAAAGATGGCCTGGTGCGCGTCGAATCCAGCGGCGAAGTCAGCCTGACAGCGACGGGTCGCAAGATCGCCCGCAAACTCACCCTGCGCCATCATCTGATCGAACGCATGCTCTCCGAACTTTTCGGCATGGAATGGTGGAAAGTTCACGACGAAGCCGAGCGTCTCGAACACGCCGTCTCCCCTGATTTCGAAGCCAAACTTCTGGCGAAGCTGGGCTCCGGTGGCGCGTGTCCGCACGGAAACTTGAGTGAACTCGAAGGTCCCGCCAGCCGCCGCCGCCGCGGCTTGGTCCTGCTCGCGGACGCCGAACTCGACAACTCCTACACCGTCAGCGGAATCTACGAACGCGATCGCCGGCTCCTCGAGTTTCTCGAGCACCGCGGCGTTCGTCCCGGCGCCAAACTGCGTCTCATCGAACGCAACTACGATCAAACCCTGACCCTCTCCACTCCAGCAGGAACCGTCTCGCTCGGCCCCGCGGCGTCCGAGCGAGTCTGGCTCGCACCCGCCAAGCCGTCAAAGCGTTGAAATCGGTTGCCCCATCCTTGTCTCTGCGTCCTTTGCAGAGACAGGGTGGGGATTTTGACTCTGATCCTGGAATCACAGGAACTCCATAAAATAGTTAACTATAGTTTACGTTCTGCTATATACTTACGCTAATAGACTGGACCGCGAGCCTTGAGGCTCTTGTAGGAAACCGCTTCTTCCGCATGAACAAGACCACCACAACCACGAAACCTTCGAGGGAGTTGCCATTACACGTCCCGACCCCGTCGTCCGACGCCGTCGTCATCACCCACGAAGATATCGACCGCGCCCACGACCGCGAACGCGTCCGCACCACCCGCATCCAGCGCGGCCCCTGGTCGCGCGCCCGCCTGCTCTGGCTGCTCGTCGGACCCGGCATCCTCGTCATGCTCGGAGAGAACGACGGCCCCAGCATGCTCTCCTATGCCGCCACCGGAGCCCACTATGGCATCGGGTTCTTCCTTCCCTTCGTTGTGCTTACGTTCGTCATGGCCTGCATCGTTCAGGAAATGACCGTGCGTCTCGGCGCCGCCACCCATCGCGGCCACGCCGAACTCATCTTCGACCGCTTCGGCCCCTTCTGGGGATGGTTCTCCATGATCGACCTCATGGTCGGCAACTTCCTCACCCTGGTCACCGAGTTCATCGCCATCCGCGCCGGCCTGGGATTCTTCGGCGTACGCCCTGCAGTCGCCGTCATCGGCGCATGGTTAGTCCTGTTCGTCGCGCTCATGGCCCACCGCTACTGGACCTGGGAGCGCATCACGCTCGTCGCCGCCCTGGGCAATCTGATCTTCGTCCCCGTCGCCCTGCTCAGCCATCCTCACTGGGCTGCCATCGGCAGCGCACTCCTTACCTTCAAACCCCTCCCCGGCGGACTCACGCAGGAAACCGTTCTCATCCTGCTGTCCAATATCGGAGCCACCGTCACGCCCTGGATGCTGTTCTTCCAGCAGAGCGCGATCGCGGACAAAGGCCTCACCACCCACGACATCCGCTTCGGCCGCATCGACACCGTGCTGGGCGCGACGTTAGCGGCGGTCGCCGCGCTGGCCACCATCATCTGCACTGCACCGCTGTTCGCCCACGGTATGTCCGCCGGAAACTTCGAAGCCGCAGAATTCGCGCAAGCCCTGCAACCTTTCGTCGGCCACTGGGGCTCCGCGCTGTTCGCCCTCGGCATGTTCGAAGCCGGCATGGTCGCCGCCATTACCATTTCAACCTCCTCCGCCTATGCCTTCGGAGAAGTAGCGCACCGGCCGCACAGCCTGAATCTGCCTTTCCAGCAGGGAAAATCTTTCTATCTCGTCCTGATTCTCGAAGCCGCCGCCGCCGCCGGATTAGTCCTGATCCCCGGCATCCCCCTGGTCTACATCGTGCTCGTCGTAAACGTAATCGCAGTCCTGGCCATGCCGCCCGCGCTCCTCTTTCTGTACATGCTGGTCAACGACCGCGAAATCATGGGCGATCTGGTCAGTCCGCGATGGGCCAATATCCTCGCTCTCGGAGTCGTCGCGATACTGGTCGCCGCCGGGCTCCTGTTCGGCGTCAGCGTAGTCGCTCCCCACGCCCTCGCGTTGATTGGAGGCAAATAGATGAAAGTGAAAAGCCGCGAGGCGGCGCAAGAATGCAGCCCACAGCGCAAGCTGTGGGTAAACCATTGGAGAAGTCAACCAGCCCCAACGGGGCGAAAGAAGAGTTTTCCGCACGCACCATTAGAAGGAGCACGCTAGATGAATCCAATCATCAATTCCACTCCCAACGACGAAGTCAGCGACGCCGACCTCGCCTCGGTCGTCGCGTCTCTAGAACCCGACCAACTCATTTCCGCCAAAGAAAAACACCACTGCCCCCGCCGCCGCTTGACGCGCACGGAAATGGTCGTCTTCTGGGCCTTGCGGTTTTACCTGGTCTTTATGTTCGGAGTCGTCATCTATCAGGTCTGGACGGGTGCCCGCTAGTTTAGGGTTCTGTCCGTCGTCCGTGCACTACGCAATCCCCACCCAAACGCATTACACTAATAAGTTGCAGTCCGCGCAGCGAGATCCGCACGCGCGAGTGTCATCCCTCGAGGAAGCCATCATGTCCGTAAACACTTTCAACAGCAAATCCACTCTCAAAGTCGGCAACAAAGAATACGAAATCTACCGTCTCGACGCCCTCGATAAACAGGGAATCTCCACCACTCACCTGCCGTTCTCCCTGCGCATCCTCCTCGAGAACCTGCTGCGCACCGAGGACGGCCGCAACGTCAGCAAGGAAGAAGTGCGCGCCCTCGCCGCCTGGAACAAGAACTCGAAGCCCGAGAAAGAAATCGCCTTCACTCCCAGCCGCGTCCTGCTGCAGGATTTCACCGGCGTCCCCTGCGTAGTCGACCTCGCCGCCATGCGCGACGCCATGAAGACTCTGGGCGGCGATCCCACGCTCATCAACCCGCTACAGCCGGTAGAACTGGTGATCGACCATTCCGTCCAGGTGGACGAATTCGGCACCCCTGGCGCTTTCGACCTCAACGCCCTGCTCGAATTCCAGCGCAACAAAGAGCGCTACTCCTTCCTCCGCTGGGGCCAGACCGGATTCAGAAATCTCGCCATCGTACCTCCCGACACCGGCATCGTCCATCAGGTCAATCTCGAATACCTCGCCCGCGTAATTTTCGTGAACGAATCCCCCGGCAAACGCACCGCCTACCCCGACACGCTTGTAGGCACCGACAGCCACACGACCATGGTGAACGGTCTGGGAGTCCTGGGATGGGGCGTGGGCGGCATCGAAGCCGAAGCCGCAATGCTGGGTCAACCAGTCTCAATGCTGATCCCGCTAGTAGTAGGAGTGAAGCTAACCGGCCGCCTCCGCGAAGGCGCAACCGCCACCGATCTCGTGCTGACCATCACCGAAATGCTCCGCAAACACGGCGTCGTCGGAAAGTTCGTCGAATACTTCGGCCCCGGCCTCCGCGACCTCCCCCTAGCCGACCGCGCCACAATCGCCAACATGAGTCCAGAATATGGTGCGACGTGCGGGATTTTTCCGATTGATAGGGAGACGCTGCGCTATCTGCGGCTGACGGGGCGGAGTGAGGAGCAGATTGCGTTGGTTGAGGCTTACGGCCGCGAGCAAGGCATATTTCACGACGAAAAGACTGCGGAGGCGGAATACTCGGAGTTGCTTTCGCTTGATCTTGCGACGGTCGAGCCTAGTCTGGCTGGGCCGAAGAGGCCGCAGGATCGCGTGGTGTTGTCGCAGGCGGGAGAGTCGTTTAACCAGGCGCTGCCTTCGCTGATCAAGCCGAAAGCTGCGGCGAAGACTGCGGGGCCCGCGGTCCCCAACAACGGGCGATGGGAGCAGGAAGGCGGGAGTCCTGGGGCGATTGGGGTGGAAGATCCGAATGTTCATGAGCATGTTTCCGCATCGGTGAAGGACACGCTGAAGCATGGGAGCGTTGTGATTGCGGCGATTACTTCGTGTACGAACACGTCCAACCCCTCCGTGCTGATTGGCGCGGGGCTGCTCGCGAAGAAGGCGGTCGAGAAAGGCCTGACTATGCCGCCGTGGGTCAAGACTTCGCTGGCGCCGGGGTCGAAGACTGTGACTGACTATCTGGCGAAGGCTGGATTGACGCCGTATCTCGAGAAGCTGAAATTTCATCTGGTTGGTTACGGGTGCACGACCTGCATTGGAAACTCGGGGCCGTTGCCGGACGAAGTCTCGAAGGCGATTGACGAGAAAGAACTGGTGGTCGCGTCGGTGCTCTCGGGCAATCGCAACTTTGAGGGGCGCATCAATTCTGAGGTGCGCGCCAACTATCTGATGTCGCCGCCGCTGGTGGTCGCGTTCGCGCTGGCGGGGCGCATCGACATCGATTTGCGCAAGGACCCTATCGGCAACGGCCGAGACGGTCAGCCTGTCTACATGTCCGACATCTGGCCCACGTCGCGCGAGATTGAAGAGACCATGGAGCATTCGATTACTTCGGAAATGTTTTCGAAATCCTACGCCGACGTGTTTCAGGGTGACGAGCGCTGGCGCGGGCTGGTGGTGCCGAAGGGCGAGACCTACGCGTGGGAAAAAGATTCGACCTACATCCGGCAGGCTCCGTATTTTGACGACATGTCGGTGAAGCCGTCGCCGGTGCGGGACATCAAGAAGGCGCGCGTGCTGGCGGTGCTGGGCGACAGCGTTACCACCGACCATATTTCTCCCGCGGGGTCAATTAAGAAAGATGGGCCGGCGGGAAAATATCTGCAGGAGCATGGCGTGAAGCCGGCGGATTTCAACTCCTACGGATCGCGGCGCGGCAATCACGAAGTCATGGTGCGCGGCACGTTCGCCAATGTGCGGCTGCGCAACAAACTGGTCGCGACCGAGGGCGGATTCACCCGGCATCTTCCGACCAACACTGAAATGTCGATTTTCGACGCGTCGGAAAAATATCGTTCTGCGGGCACGCCGCTGGTCATTCTCGCGGGCAAGGAATATGGTTCCGGCTCGTCGCGTGACTGGGCGGCGAAAGGCCCGGCGCTGCTGGGCGTGCGCGCCGTGATTGCGGAAAGCTACGAACGCATTCACCGCTCGAACCTGGTCGGCATGGGCGTCCTGCCGCTGCAGTTCCGCGCGGGCCAGACCGCGGAATCGCTCAAGCTGACGGGAGAAGAAGTGTTCGAGATCACCGGCATCCGCGACCTGGTCGACCACTTCGCCGCCGGCAGCGAAGTGAAAGTGCGCGCGACCGCGAAGGGCAAGCCGGATATCGAGTTCGATGCGCTGGTCCGCATCGATACGCCGCAGGAAGCCCTGTACTACGCTAACGGCGGGATCTTGCAGTATGTGTTAAGGCAGTTGCTGGCGGGTAAGCCGGAGGCGGTGGGGGTGTAGGGTTCAGGCATGATCCCCTACAATCGGATTTTCGCTTTGCTGAGGGAGCGTTATTCGCCTCCGTGAATTTACTATTGACTTGCAGCACCGTACCCGAACTCAGCGAGGACGGGCTCGCCCTCTGGAACAGTTTCTGCCTGGCTGAGTGGATGCCGGGTTCTGAACTGATTCGCTATATCATGTTCTCCCCGTCTTCGGAATTTGCTTCGATTGATGCCATAGTATTCCTCGAGCCGAATATGTCTGTAGGATTTGCCGAGGGACCGGATGGACGTCTCGTTCCTTTTCCGCTCATCACGACCTGGGAAGCGCATTGGCGAAATGCGGAGATCGCCGAGAGAATTCGCGACTTGCCTGAAACATGCGCGATGCGGGACGGGCGCAAATGGAAGAGAATCCCCCAGATCGTCCTGACTAGGCACGGACATCGGCACGAGGCTTACGACGGACTCGACGTTGAGTTCGTGACAGACGTCACGGAATGGATGCTTTTTCAGGGGTACAGAAGTCCCGTCACTTGGAACAAGATCGAAAAGATCGTTAACGGATACCATCGGCGTGCGATGGCTGAGTACGAGCGCGTCGGTTTCTTGGTGACGGTTGATCACGGCCTATACCGTGTTAAGCGGGCGTTTCGCAAGAGGAACTCAAACGAGAGTGAGTTCTATTTCGGCGGGAAGGACAGACGGCGGTTTCACGGGTTCATCACGGTTGGGCGTGAGCTGGATGGGGCCGATTACCAAGCATGCCTGTTCGAGCAGTTGCTCAACGACCCCAAGGCGGGAGAACGTGAGTTCCACCACTTCTTCGAGAGCCATCCAGACCTGCTCGCCGAGGCAATGATGGGTGTCCCGGTGTCGCATCAGCCGTATTTCGTAAGCAATCGACAAATGCCAGACTTTGCAGTCTCCCCTATTCTCCCTCGTGACTCCAGCGAATGGGTAAAGTTGCTGGAGTTAAAAGGGCCTGAAGCCAATGTTCTGGCCAGCAAGCGATATCTACACCGTGGGCTCGCATTCGAGCTGACGCAGGCCTTAGCGCAGGTCAACGACTACGAAGAGGGCTTGCGGGACCCCCTAAATCTCAAGAACGTTGAGAAAGCACTCGGATATGTCCCGGCGTTCGCTCAGCGCGCCGTGCTGATTGGACGGACTCCGCCGAATGAAGACGCTGATCTCTGGAAGAAAAGGAAGGCTGAGCAACTGGCAGTTCGAATCATAACCTACGATGAAGTGCTTCAAGAGAACCGAGATCGCCTCGCCCGGCGCAAGGGGCGACTGTCGGGCGTGATGTTCTAGGGTCTCAGTTGAGTGGCCCTGATTTTGGTCTCGCAGATATCAGCTAAAAAGCGTCAGTGCCTACATCGTCACTTTCTTTGCCGTCCCTCCGGGACTCATTCCAATTCCTTCCGACCTACCCAGGACTTACGTCCTGGGCTAACGTATGTCGCCGCTCTGCGGCTTGGGTTTCGCGAGAGGAAATCAAAATCCCCGCCTCAGCGGCTTCTCTTGGACTTGCGGCCACTCGTCCGCCTCGGAAGAGGAGCAATTAGGGCAAGCTCAATCACCCCTGGGCACGCATCCGAGTCAAGCTTGCGATATTTCCCGGCCTTCCAGTTTGAAATGAATTTCTTGCCTGAGACCCCGAGCACACGTTGCGCTTGAGCGTCAACAATAGTCGTCACTTCGCGACGAGTGACCCATTTTACGCCAGAAGTCGCAGACTTCTTCGTTATTGCTGGCAATGTAATCCTCCTCGGTTGCCGTTGGTTCGAAAGCATGTACTAGTTAGGTGGCCATGTCAATTCTAAACTTAGATGCTGGCGGGCAGTCAGATGTCGAACGTAATAGTTTTGTCGCTCTCCCAAAGTGACAAAATTTGGCGTTTCGTCTCAAGTTGGTCCCTCGCCTAAAGCGGGGTGCCACATCCTTGGCGTTCGATGCCAAGGGAGGGATTCCGGAGTCGTCTCCAGTTCGGGATTTCTGGTGTTCTCTGCCGTCTCTGGGTGCGCGCTTCAACTGTGAACCTTCATCACGGCAACTTCAACTTCGATGCTGAGAACAACAGCAAGGTCAACGGCAGCGGACAGGAGTGTCCGCCACATTTTCGCGGCGCCTTTGACAGCACGGATCGGGCTTAGCGTTTGTTGCGGCGGGCGAGGTCGCTTTTTGATTTGGCTAGCAGGCCCCAGGCTTCGCGGTAGGGTTCGTATTTGTTGCGGTTGTAGTGGAGGCCGATTTCTGGACACAGGAGTATGCCTGACTTTGCCTTGGGAGTCAGGATCACGGAGGCGGGGATCAGGTACCAGACGTTGGTGGGGATGATGTAGCTGGCGAAGAGGTCGACGGAGGCGAGGTCGTATCCGGTGTCGTGGCCGCCGCCGCGGAAGCGGCAGTAGTATCCGGAGCGGCGGCGGCAGGAAGTCGATTTGATCTGCACGCGGAGGAAGTGGGCGGATTGGTCGATGCCGACGTCGTAGGCGCGGGAATCTCCCCAGGGTTTTAAGAGGTGAAAGCCGTGCGACGCGGCCGCTGCCATGAATTGGAGTTCGACCCATTCGCCACGTTGCTTGAAATTGTTGCCCCAACGGTTCATCCGTATTGCCCCTGACTCGGCCCGACTTGACTGGGATCGTCCGAAAACACGAAAGGCGCGACCGAGTGGGCCGCGCCTTTTTGATTTTTTCTCTATATATCTAGTTTACTAAATTGGCGGGGGTAAAGTGGACATGGTTGGGGACTTTATATTGTCCGCGCTTTCATCGAGTTAGGTGCGATCGTGTAGTTTCTGCCTATTGACAAGATTTCTTGGAATTGGGCCGCGGGGGCTGAAGTATGCGCGTGAGAACCTGTGCCGTCCCTCCGGGACTGGTTCTGTCTTCCCACTTTACCCAGCGCTTAAGCGCTGGGCTAAGTTCGTTCGCCCCTCCGGGGCTAAATTCTCGGGCATGCCCTTCCACCGGATTGTCCGAAATCTAGTTCTCACGCACACAGTAAAGCCCAGGGAGTCTGAGGAATGTACGCGGCGCTAAAGCGCTGCTCTTCCACTTAGAACTCGACGCGGGCGCGGAGCGAGGGGACTAGAACTCGACGCGGGCGCTAAAGCACCGCTCTTCCACCTAGAACTCGACGTGGGCGCGGAACGAGGGGACGACCACCGGGCCGCGGTCGCGGTTGTAGCCGGGATTGTTGATGTGTTGCACGCCGGGGGCGAGATAGATTCCGCGCCAGAGGTGCACCGTGTAGTAGGTCTCGAGGATATTTTCGCGGCCGTAGTTCAACTTGCCATCGCCGAGGAGAAAACCTAAACCGCCGGCTGCCAGATAATCCTGGTGATCTTTTTTGATGGCGTTGCTGACGAAAGCCACGCCGGCGCGGTCCTGCTTGCGATGCCACCAGGCTCCGTTCGCTCCTACGCCTTCGGCGAACGTTTGGTCAACTTCGGTGTAGGCGAAGGACTCGGTCTTGCCGTTGTCCCATCCGAAGCGGGCGAAGGCGGTGAGGTAGTGAGTGAGATTCTGCTCGAGGTTGACGCCGAAGCCGTATTTGCGAGTGATGTGCCAGGGGTGGGCGGTGATGTCGGGAGTGGTGTCCTGCTCGGCGGCCAGGGCCAGCTGATCGCGGTAAATGCCCATGTTGGCGTAGTTGGTGAAGGCCAGCAGGCGGACTACTCCGGCTTTCCCGGGGATTGCGCCGTGACGAAGTTCGTATTCGAAATTTTCCGCGTGGGCCTGCCAGGGCTTCCAGACCAGGTCGATGCCGTTGGCGACCTTTGGCATTAGGGCTTCGGCGAAACGGAATCCCCAGTCGCGGTCTTCGTAATCGGCGGTGAGGCCGACGGTGTAGCCGCGAGTGTCGGCGGCATAATCAAAGGCGCCGTTGTTGTCGGTGGTCCAGTTGAGGAATTGGAAGTGAGTGTCGGAGCCGACGGAATTGACGTCGAAGAAATCGGGCATGCTGAACTTGCCGAAGCGGAGTTCGAGACGGCGGCGTGGGAGTTCGTCGAAGAGCGAGAGGAAAGTGCGCTGGTTTTCGACTTTGTCTTTGCTGAGAGCGAAGACTTTGTGAAGGATGCAACGGCCGAGATACGGAGCCTTGCTCAGAGACGGGTTGCGGACGATATCGAGATCGGTGTTACCGGCGAGGCCGAAACCTTGCGTGAGTGCGGCGCCACCGGCTTCTTCGATGTCGACCAGGATCTCGGTGGAGTGGTTGAGGCGCACGCCGGTGTAGAACGTCATGACGCGGGAAGTGGCCTTTTCGTAGTTCGGACTGAGGCTGTGGGTTCCGCTGTAGAGCGCGGGGAAATCGGGATGGGTTTGGAAAACGAAGTTGGCTTGACCGGAGAGCCAGAAGCGCGTGTCCTTAAGATGCGGGAGCATGGCTTCGGTGTCGGGCTCGGCGGGGGGATCGGGAGCGGGGTCAGGCACGGCGGTGGCGGCAGTTTGTGGACCGGCCTGAGAGGATTGCGAAGGTACGGCGTTTGGTTGTTGAGCGACAGCGGTCTGGGCGAGCAGGAGCGCAGCCGCGAGCGCGAGACAGGCGCCGAGGGCGTGTGCGGGCCGGGCATTGCAGAAAGACGCCGTGGCGGGCGCGAGGCGTCGTTCCCGATAAATGTTCCGTTTCAGTTTCCAAGCCTCGAATGAAATTTGGCGGTGCCGAGCTTGCTAAGTCAGGAATGCAACAACCATGTTTAACTACCTTATACTCATGTATGTTAACTATAGTTAATACTATTAGCTGGTTCAGTGTCAACCGTAAAGCTGGCGGTTTCGCGCCTGCACTGAGGGTACGCAGGGTCGGTTAAAGGAGTGTTAACAGGCCGCGATTTTCACCGGCGAAATTGATATCGGCCGCGGATTCAACGCGTTCGTTTGACAGCATTCCGGTTCAAGCCCTAACCTTGATTTTCTCTGGTTATGAAAGTTCTGATTCTTGGAAGCGGCGGGCGCGAGCATGCGCTGGTGTGGAAGCTGCGGCAATCCCCGCGGATTTCGCAGCTTTATTGCGCGCCCGGCAACGGCGGGATTGCGGACGATGCGGAGTGCGTGGCGGTGGACCTCAAGAGTCTGGAGTCGATTACGAGCCTGGCGACGCGTCTGCAGCCGGATTTGACGGTGGTTGGGCCGGAGCTGCTGCTGACTCTGGGAGTGGTAGATGAGTTTACGCGGCGCGGGTGGCCGGCGTTTGGCCCGACGCGGGCGGCGGCGCAGCTGGAGTCGAGCAAGAGCTTCGCCAAGGAATTTCTGCAGCGGCATCACATTCCGACGGCTCATTTTGCCATTTGCGATTCGATTGAGCAGGTGCGGTCGGCGCTCAGTCATTTTCATGTGCCGGTTGTGGTGAAAGCTGACGGGTTGGCCGCGGGCAAGGGTGTGGTGATCGCCAAAAGTAAGGAAGAGGCGGCCAGCGTGGCGGCGGAAATGCTCAGCGGAAAAATGTTGGGCGCGGCCGGGGCGCGGGTGGTGCTGGAAGAATGTTTGAAGGGGGACGAACTTTCGTTTCTGGTGTTCAGCGACGGCGAACGCGTGGCGCCGCTGGTGGCGGCGCAGGATCACAAGCGCGTGGGGGATGGGGACACCGGGCCGAACACAGGGGGAATGGGCGCGTATTCGACGGCGGACATTATCGACGACCGGATGCGAGATTGGTTAATCCACCACATTGCGCAGCCGGTGGTGACGGGCATGAAGGCCGAGGGCGCGGAGTTTAAGGGCGTGCTGTATTGCGGGCTGATGATGACGGCGCGCGGGCCCATGGTGCTGGAGTTCAACTGCCGGTTTGGCGATCCGGAGACGCAGCCGATTCTGATGCGGTTGGAGAGCGATCTGGTCGAGGCGCTGGAGGCTTCGATTGAAGGGCGCGTGAGCGAAGGGGATTTCAAGTGGTCGCGGGATGCTTCGGTGTGCGTGGTGATGGCGTCGGGGGGATATCCCGGGACATACGAGGTGGGGAAGCGGATCGACGGACTTGAAGAGGCGGGCGCGGTGGAGGGTGTGAAGGTGTTTCATGCGGGGACTTCGAAGCGCGATGGGGTTTATTACACTGCGGGTGGACGGGTGTTGGGCGTGACGGCGCGGGCTGCTTCATTGCAAGCGGCCGTCGCGCGAGCTTATGGGGCTTGCGCGAAGATCAGTTTGGACGGGGCGCATTATCGGAAGGATATTGCGGGACGAGCGTTGAGGAAGTAAGCGCGACCGACTTTACCTTCGGGGACACTCGCCGTGGCGGTGCTATAGGGATCCTTCGACTGCGAAAGCGATTCACTTCGTGAATCGCTTTCTCGCTCAGGATGACATTCTTACTGAAGTGTTTTCACGAGGGTATTTTCAAGAGGAGAATGAATGAGCAAGATTCTGGTTTCGATTGTGATGGGCAGTGATTCGGATCTGGAGATTATGCGCGAGGCGGGGAAGGCGCTGGACGAGTTTGGGATCGCATATGAGATGGACGTGACTTCGGCGCACCGGTCGCCGGATCGGACGGCGGACTTCGCGCGCAAGGCGGCGGGGCGCGGGATTCAGGTGATCATTGCAGGAGCCGGCGGGGCGGCGCATCTGGCGGGCGTGATCGCGGCGCATACTACTTTGCCGGTGATTGGGGTGCCGATTCCTTCGACTTCGCTGCAGGGGATGGATTCGCTGCTGGCTACGGTGCAGATGCCGGCGGGGATTCCCGTTGCTACAGTTGCGATTGGGAAGCCGGGGGCGACCAACGCGGGGATTCTGGCGGCGCAGATGATTGGGCTCGCGGATGCTGCGATTGCGAAGAAGCTGGTGGCGCACAAGGAGAAGCTGGCGCGGGGGGTGGAGGAGAAGTCGCGGAAGGTGCGGGGAGAATAGAGTCGGAAATTCCCGTGTCTCGCAAAAGACGCGAGACATGGGGCACCCTTGGAAATTCCTTTCGGGGCGTCGGCGCTCCGTCGACGAAAGGGATTCTTCGACTTGAGCTCGCTTTCGCTCGCCCGGCGCTCAGAATGACAAGTCTGATTTAGAGTTTCAGATCCTTGAGGTAGTCGCGGAAGGGGCCACCCAGGTCACTCCGTTTTAACGCGAATTCTACGGTTGCCTTCAGGAAGCCCAGCTTGTCGCCGGTGTCGTAGCGCTTTCCCTCGTAAACATAGGCGTACATTTTTTCCTGCTTGAGCAGGATGCGCATGCCGTCGGTGAGTTGCAGTTCGCCGCCGGCGCCGGTGGGAGTCTTGGCCAGGCAATCGAAAATTGCTGGAGTCAGGATGTAGCGGCCGATGATAGCCAGGTTCGAGGGGGCCTCTTCGGCCTTGGGTTTCTCCACCATGTTGCGAATCTCGAATAGGCGGCCGTTGAAGCCTTCGGCGGGCTGGGCATCGAAGACGCCGTAGGAAGAAATCATCTTGCCGTCGACCACCTGGGCGGCGATGACGGAGCACTGTTTCTGCTCGAACACGTTCGCCATCTGCTTGAGCGCGGGGACGGGGGCATCAATAACATCGTCGGCGAGCAGGACGGCGAAAGGCTCGTTGCCGACGAGTTCGCGCGCCATTAACACGGCGTGGCCGAGGCCAAGCGCCTCTTTCTGGCGGACGTAGGCGACGTGCATCATGTCGGAAATGTTGCGGACGATTTTGAGCAGGTCGGTTTTGCGGCGCTCCTCGAGCATTTTCTCGAGTTCGTAGCTGACGTCGAAGTGGTCTTCGATGGCCTGCTTGCCGCGGCCGGTGATGATGAGGATCTGATCGCAGCCGCTGGCCATGGCCTCTTCGACGCCGTATTGGATGATCGGCTTGTCGACGATGGGGAGCATTTCCTTGGGCTGGGCTTTGGTGGCGGGCAGGAAGCGCGTGCCGAGGCCGGCGGCGGGGAAGACGGCTTTGCGGACTTTCATCATGGCGGTCGTTAGTCGTTGGTCGTCGGCTCTTCAGCGGAAGCGACGAACAATTGTACCTTGCGGACGTTTCAGAACGGACGACCGAGGCGACCCAAGCGTAGAATCTATGGTGTCAGCCGACAGTCCAAGAGGTGATCCTTGTGAAACTAGTACCCGCCACTCCGCGTCTTCGTTCCTTCTGGGTTATCACGTTGATGGGAATAATAACCCTGATAAACGTTGCTCTTCAGGTATACCGTCCCCGCGCCGGGATGGACGGATTCGGCCGCTTCGTTTGGGGGCTGGTCGCGGTCTACGTAGTGCTCATCTGGGCAACCTACCGCCGACACATTGGGGCCCTTTCCCAACTGGATGGTCAAATCGAGGAGAAGACCTCCGAGCGCTTGTCCACGGCTGCCTTTTTCTTGGCATTCTCTGGCTACCTCTTGATCTCGTTCATGCTAATAGTTCGTCACTGAGAAACTTCCCCGCTGGCGTTCGATCCCACTTCTGATGCTGATTCTTCGCTGGCCAGTTGTTCTAAAACTGTGCGCAGGGCGCGCAGCACTTCATCCGCGGCCGTTGCTTTCAGAACAAATTTCAACATTCCATCCGGAGTGAATTGCGCGCCGCGCTGGGCGGAAACGAATCTCGCCAAGTGCTCGGGATCGACCGCGGCGTTTTGGCGGAACTTGAAGGTGACGAAGTCGCGTTTGCGTTCGATGGCGTTCACGCCGACGCGCATGCAGAGGAGCTTGAGGCTCGCGTAGTCGAGGAGGTTGCGGACTGGCGCTGGCGGGGGGCCGTAGCGGTCTTGCAGTTCGGCGGCAACGTCTCCGAGTTGCGATTCGGTTTCCACGCGGGCTACGCGCTTGTACATTTGCAGGCGCTGATTTTCTTCGGGGATGTAGTCCGAGTTGATGCGGATGTTCAGGCCGAGATTGAGCTGGGTTTCGGCTTCGTCGGGGGCGGCTTCGCCCTTCATTTCGCGGACGGCACGTTCCAGCATTTGGGTGTAGAGTTCGAAGCCGATGGCTTCGATGTGTCCGCTCTGTTCGCCGCCGAGAAGATTTCCTGCGCCACGCAGCTCCAGGTCGAGCGCGGCGATTTTGAATCCGGCGCCGAGGTCGGAGAATTCCTTCAACGCCGCTAGGCGACGGCGCGCAATCGGCGTGAGCTCGACTTCCTTCGGGATCAACAAGTAGGCGTAGGCGCGACGGTTGGAGCGGCCGACGCGTCCGCGCAACTGATACAGTTCCGACAGGCCGAGCCGGTCGGCGCGGTTGATCAGGATCGTGTTGCAGAGAGGGATGTCGAGGCCGTTTTCGATGATCGTTGTCGCGACCAGAATGTCGGCTTCGTGATGCATGAAGCTGAGCATCACTTTTTCGAGTTCGGTTTCGCCCATCTGGCCGTGGCCGACGATGATCTTCGCTTTCGGAATCAGGTCCTGCAGCTTAGCGGCGATTTCCCAGATGCTGTCGACGCGGTTGTGGACGAAGTAGACCTGGCCGCCGCGCTCGAGTTCCTGCTCGATGGAGGATTGGATGAGTTTGTCGTCCCAACTGGCGACTACGGTTTGAATCGCCATGCGATCTTTGGGCGGCGTTTCGATCACGCTCATGTCGCGCAGGCCGACCAGCGACATGTGCAGGGTGCGCGGAATGGGCGTGGCCGACATGGTGAGGACGTCGACTTGTTTGCGCATCTGCTTGATGCGTTCTTTGTGGCGGACGCCGAAGCGCTGTTCCTCGTCGACGATCAGGAGGCCGAGGTCGGCGAATTTGAGATCTTTCGACAGGATGCGGTGGGTGCCGATGAGGATGTCGATCTTGCCGGCTTCGGCTTTTTGCAGAATTTCTTTTTGCTGCTTCTGGTTGCGGAAGCGGCTGATCATTTCAATCGTCACGGGGAACGGTCCGAAGCGCTGCTTGAAGGTTTCGTAGTGCTGGAAGGCGAGGACCGTGGTGGGAGCGAGCACGGCAACCTGTTTGTTGTCGCCGACGGCCTTGAAAGCGGCGCGCATGGCGACTTCGGTTTTGCCATAGCCAACATCGCCGCAGAGCAGGCGGTCCATGGGCTGAGTGGATTCCATGTCGCGGGTGACGTCGGCGATGGCCTGGGCTTGATCTTCGGTTTCGTTGAACTCGAAGGCGTCTTCGAACTCGCGGACAAATTCGTTTCCGGCGGGGAAGGAATGGCCGACGGCCATTTTGCGCTCGGCATAAAGTTTGAGGAGTTCGTCGGCCATGTCTTTCATGGCCTTGCGCACGCGGGCTTTGGTCTTGGCCCACGACTGCGTGCCGAGATGGCTGAGCGCGGGCTTGGCCCCTTCGGAAGAGCGGTATTTCTGAATTAAGTCGAGGCGGGTGAGCGGGACGTAGAGACGCGCGCCTTCGGCGTATTCGAGCAGCATGAATTCGGCGTTGCCGTCGCCCTGATTGATTTCCTTCAGGCCCTGATACTGGCCGATGCCGTGTTCGACGTGGACGACGTAGTCGCCGACCTGTAGGTCGCGGAAGTCGGAGAGGAATGCGGACACTTTCGATTTCTGGCGCTGCGGGCGCGAGGCGACGGTGTCGGATTCGTCGAACAGGTCGCGCGCGCCGAAGATCGCGAGGTGGGCGTCAGGAAACATTACTCCGTCAGGGACGTACGCTTTGGCGAGCGTGGTGGTGAGAACTTCTCCGGCGAAGTAACTGGTTTCGTCGGCGTAGCTTTCACCGCCGCGAGTGCGGCTGCCGAGACGGAAGCTCACGTTGTATTCGGTGAAGATGTCGGCCAGGCGTTCGACTTCGCCGGTGTTGGGGACGGAGAACAGAACCTGATTGCCCGCGCCAGTGAGCTTTTGAACTTCTTCGAGCATGGCCGGAACTGCGCCGTGGAAGCGGGGAGTGGGCTGGGTCAGGAAAGTGACGGTGGTGGCTTCATCTTCGTTCGTGCTACGCATGATCCCGAGATGCTCGACATCGGCTCCGGTCAGCGACGCGACCTTCTTCCACCAATCATCCGGCGGCAAATACAAATCCACCGGGCGGACCAGGTTACCGACGCCGCTGCGCTCGTGGGCTTCTTCGACGCGGGACCAGAAGCGATCGAATTCGGTACGGAGCAGGTCGGGCTCATCGAGTAAGACCGCGGCGTGGGGAAGCAGATCGAAGACGGTGCGGTCGGCACCGGCGACGGGAGCGTAAAACTCCCAGCCGGGGAACACGGTGACACCGCCGGAGCGGACTGCGGCTTCGACGATTTCTTCCGAGCCTGTGATGCGTTTGCCGGAAAGGCGCGTGTGGATTGCGCCGAGCAAGTGATCGCTGACTGGGGTCTCGGTTAGCGGCAGGAGTAACGCTTCGTCCATGGGATTTGACGAACGCTGCGAGGCGGGATCGAAGCGGCGGATGGATTCGACTTCGTCGCCGAAAAATTCGATGCGGACGGGGCGCTCGGCTTCGGGGGAGTAGACATCGAGGATGCCGCCGCGCAGGGCATACTCTCCCGGCATCTCGACGACGTCGGCCCCGGTGTAGCCGACGGTGTTCAAGTGGGCGAGAAGATTTTCGACGTCGAAGGATTCGCCGCGGCGCAGGATGCGGGCAAGATCGGTGTAGTAGTCGGCAGTGCGCTGGAGGATTGCGGTCGCTGCTACTGGAGTGACTACGATCGAAGCTTTGCCGGTTGCGATCTTCCACAGGGCGGTGGCGCGTTCTTCCTGCAGTTCGGGATGCGGGGAAAGATTTTGGAACGGGAGCACGTCGCGGGCTGGGAGGGCGACTATGGCTTCGGGATCGGCAGCGGCGGTGAGTTCACAGAAGCCTTGCAGGATGGGGACGAAGTCCTCGACGGCGCGGTTGTCATTGACCACGAGGATGAGCGGGCGGTCGGCGGTGCGGCGCAAGAGCACGAGCAGCAGGGCTTTTGCCGTGGGGGAGAGTCCGGAGACACGAATACGCCCCGTGCCCTCCCGCAGGTGGGAGGCTACACGCACGAAGGCGGGAAGCAATTCTACGTCCGCGAAGAGTTCGCGGACGAAGGGAAGAAGCATGCGTTTCGATTTTATCAGGAGTAGGAGGGGCGGGTTCGGGGAGTCGACGGCGCTGGCTGAGAGACTCAAAATCCCCACCCCTTCGGCCTCGGAATATCTGGCAAAATTAGAGGGTTGGGCAGGAGGGTAGCGGGGCGGACGAATTCGTCCACCCCACGCGAGCGGTGGAAATTGGCGCTCCTTCCGGCGATGCCCACGCTATTGAATCCCACTCGCAAAAAGGAAAAGGAGAAACGCTATGCAATCGGCGACTGCCTCGGTTTCGACCAAGGCGCTGTGGACAGGACGAGTGATGAGTGCCCTGCCGGTCCTGCTGATTCTGATGGGGGCTGTCATGAAATTGTTGAAGTTGCCGGGAGTAATTGAGGGCTTCAACCGCGCCGGAGTTCCACAGACGCTGATCATGCCGGTTGGGCTGATTGAATTGACGTGTGTCGTCGTCTATCTGATTCCGCGGACGGCTGTGCTGGGGGCAATCCTGATGACCGGGTTGCTGGGTGGAGCTACGATTACGACGCTGCGGATTGGCGACCTGACCTACCCAATGCCGGTGATTCTTGGAATGCTGGCGTGGGGAGGGCTCTACATGCGTGATGTGCGGCTGCGCGAACTGATTCCGCTGCGAAGAGAATAACAACTCAAGGGCCGGCCGGCCGAAACTACGCCTAGCTGCGCTGGACGAGCGAAGGCACCCGTCCCCACAGTGGACTTTGCTTCACATCGGAGTGCTCGCGATTTCATCCTCGCAGCAACGGACGGGTTAGGCACGTGGGGCCGCCGCTGCCGTTGATGCAGATTTCGGTGCCGGGGAAGGTGCGGACGTCGAATCCGGCTTGGCGAAGGCGGGCGTTGGTTTTGCTGTTTTCTTCGATCGCTAGCAGGCGATTGTTACCCAGAGCCAGGACATTGCAGGCGAGGGTGTCGCGTTCGGAATCGTCGATCTCGATGAACTTGTATCCGCGCGACTGGAGGAGTTCGACGGTTTCGACAGCTAGCCAGGGGAGATCGACGAGGGCGGTGTGCTCGTCGAGCAGGCTGATCAACGACATCAGGTGCAGACAGGCCGAGGGGCCGGGACCGTGGGGCAACGGAGCGGAGAGAACCTGGACTCCTTTGGGAGCGAGCAGGGTGCGCATCTGCGCGATGCCCGCGGCGTTGGTGCGGTAGCCGTGGCCGATGAGCAGCGTCTTCGGGTCTGGCGTTTTTTCTTCTGGCGTTGTTCCGTTTAACCAGAGGATGTCGCCGGCTTCGGTGGTGCCGGGAGCGGTGATGGCGCCGAAGGTGGGGACGCCTTGCTCTTGGCACGAGGCGCCGTGATGACGGGCTTCGGCCACGCGATTCGGTTTGCCGGGGCGCATGAGGATCAGACCGAAGTCGGTGGCGAGGGAAGCGTCGTGGGTATAGACGGCGTCGAGAGAAAGCTCGGGCGCGGCTGCGAGTTCGATAATTTCAGCGCCGGCCGCTGTGAGTTCGTAGCAGAGCTTTTCGTGCTGCGCCTGAGCGGTGGCGAAGTGGGGGGCGTGATGAAAGCCGAGTTCGCGCCAGTGCGCGACGCGGTCGGGCTGGTTCCATCCGGCGGTTTGGGGGGAGGACACCAGCACGCGATGGAGTGGTCCGACCATGGAGTGGCCGTTGAAAGCGAGGCTGGTTGGGGAAGTTGCGGGCAGTGTGTGCCTCCTCAGGGTCAAAGGAATTTAAGCGATCAGAATATTTCAACCATAATGACTGCAATCAGAATAACTCGACCGGGATGATTTTGGGGTTCCGTCAACGGTTGCAGGGGCAAATGAAAAGCCCGGCCTGATCGGGGCCGGGCTGGTTTATTGGGCTGCTGGCAGATTAGGCAGCCGCGGATCTCTTGGTGCGACCCTCCGTCGTGATCGGTTGAGCTACTTTCCGCACGAGGAATGGTTGCAGGTTCGGCTCAGTACCGGCCCACTCCAGACTGACAATGGAGTGTCCGGGCTGGCACGTAACGAAATAGCGCTCTCCGGTGGGGCTGGTTACTTCAAATTTGCCGGTCTCGCCCTGTAGAGCTTCGGCAACGTCATAGGTTGAAATGCTGTCATTCAGTTTCATGGGGACTTCCTCCAGTTTTCCTTACGGTTGATGGTTGGGTTGTCCCCTACCCTAGGGAGGAGCTTTGATTCAATGATAGTCCTCCGGGCGGCAGTGGAGTCAAGGTCGCGAGCTATTTTTCACTGCTGGATTTGTACTAGGTAATTCACTGGAGGCGCAGGCGAGCGAGGAGAAGTTCGCTTCGTGGCGGAAGAGCGCGACGGAGCAGAACCAATTCCCGATAGGCATTCACCTCTCCAGCGTCTATTCGGAGGCGGCGAAGGAGACGTGGGCGTCTTCGGGCGGAAGCAGGTCGCGCAGGTCGTGTTTGTGGTCTTTATCTTTATTTTTACTTTTGCTTTGGGCGCCGCGCTGGTTGAGCCAGTGCTTGAGATGTTTGCGGGCGACGGGGCTGAGCTTGGAGAAGAAAAGTCCGGCGCGGCCTTGATCGCTGGCCCACATGACGTCGGCGTGTCCTTGCAGCGTGATATCCGTGCCGGGAAGCACGCAGCGAAAAGCCAGGTTCGAACTCATGGGCACGGGTTCGGTGGCTTGAATCGCGAGGCCGTGTTCGCCGATGTCGATGCTGACGCCGGGAAGCGTTCCGTTTTCGAGATCAAGGTAGACCAGAGTCTTCACATCATAGCGAGCAGCTTTGCGGCGGTTGGTTTTCCTGGATTTCGCGTCGGCTTTTAAAGCTTCTTTAACCTGCTCGCTTTCGAGCGGCCGATACAGGATGCGGCTGGCGCCGGATTGGAATGCTTGTCCCGTGCCGGGCCACGCGCGGCTGGCGACGGCCAGCAGGTCGGGCTTTTGGGCGGGCGGTAACAAAGCCGCCATGCGGATGACCTCTTCCGCGCCGGGCAAGTCAAAGTCAACGATCAGCGTGGAACATTGGCCAGTCATGACCAGTTCGAGAGCCTTCTGCCCGGAGGGACATTTCTCCAGCTCGATTTCAAGCTCTTCGAGCGTGGCTTCCAGGGTTTGGAGTGACCGTTTGTCGTTGCACAAGACCGCAGCAGAGTGGCCCATGAGTTCCAAAGTACGGGCTCGGGCGAGGTCGGTAAATGTCACAGCGGTAATCGGCGGAGTGGTTACTGAAGGGCTCTGTAAATGTGAGAAAAAGCTGAGGTTAGCAGCCACGACTGTGAGCCCAAACCAACCTACTGCGGAACTGGGCTAGCTAGGCTTTGGTTACGTTTTGCTATGACTGGTAAACTTGTAGAGTAGACTTAGATGCCAACCGGAAACCAGAAGAGAGAGGGTCGAGTGCCTGCAGCGCAAAAGAAAAACAAGTCTTCGATCGACACCTTGCTGGAAAGCATGAACGAACTGGCCGATTCCGCAGCTAAGAACATGAGCACGGAAGATTTGCGCAAAACCCGCAAGGAAATCAACGATTCGATTGACCGTGTTGTCGCTGGTGGTCGGCAACGGCGTCGCGAAACTGCCTGATCAAATCCTTCCGCTTCTCTTTTCCTATCGTTGGTTCAAGCCGATTGATAATCCCGACGTAGGTGGATTCGGCTTCATCGTTTCCTTCTGCGGCCTCCGCGATCAGCTCCTTTACTCGCTTCAGGTCATCACGCAACTGCTTCGCTTCCTGCTCATGCTGATAAGTGCGACTAGGATCGCGGCGGGTTTTCGTCCATTTGCTCAAGACGGACCTTGCGGGTGCAGATCCGTTCCGTCACCCTATCACTGTTATAATCAAGAATTGCGCTCATGACTACGAAGCGACTGATTCGATCCACTACAGTTTTATCGGTTCGCCGCAACGGCAAGGTGGTTCTCGCCGGCGACGGCCAGGTCACCCTGGGCGAATCGGTGATCAAGCACACGGCCAAGAAGATCCGGCGGCTCTATAACGACAAGATTGTGGCGGGATTTGCCGGGTCGACGGCGGACGCGTTTACTTTGTTCAGCCGCTTTGAGGCCAAACTGGAGCAGTATCACGGGAACCTGGGGCGGGCGGCGGTGGAACTGGCGCGCGACTGGCGCACCGACAAATTCCTGCGGCATCTGGAAGCGTTGTTGCTGGTGTGCGACAGGGAGCAGACGTTTCTGCTGAGCGGGCAGGGCGATGTGATTGAGCCCGACGGCGCCGTGGCGGCGATCGGCAGCGGCGGGCCTTACGCGCAGGCTGCGGCCCAGGCGCTGGCGGAGCATACCGAACTCTCCGCCCACCAGATTGCCGAAGAGGCGATGAAGATTGCGGGCAAGATGTGCATCTATACCAACGACAAGGTAACGATTGAAGAACTCTAGTTCTCAGTTCTCGGTTCTCAGTTCTCAGCAAAACCGCGCTGACTGAGAACTGGGAACCGAGAACTGAGAACTGATTTATGGCCATTTATCTTCCCTCCACTGCTGAAGAAGAACAGCTTGCGCTGGATGAACTGACTCCGCGCGAGATCGTGGTTGAACTCGACAAACATGTGATCGGGCAGAAGGATGCCAAGCGCGCGGTGGCCATCGCGCTGCGCAACCGAATGCGGCGGCAGAAACTCACGCCCGAACTCGCCGAAGAAATCATTCCCAAGAACATCATCATGATCGGGCCGACGGGCGTGGGCAAGACGGAGATTGCCCGGCGGCTGGCGAAGCTGGCGAATTCTCCGTTCTTGAAAGTGGAAGCCTCGAAGTTTACCGAGGTCGGCTACGTGGGACGCGATGTGGAATCGATGGTGCGCGATCTGGTCGAGATCGCGATCGACAACGTGCGCGAAGAAAAGCTGGAAGACGTGGCCGACAAGGCCGAGTTGAATGCGGAAGAGCGGCTGCTGGATATTCTGCTGCCGCCGTCGCCGCCGCCACGACCTGAGCAAACCTCGACCGCGGGCGGCGTGGTGATTGATGGCAGCACGGCGCTGACGGAATCTTCAAATCGGACGCGCGAAAAACTGCGCCAGCAACTGCGTGAGGGAAAGCTGGACGACCGCATGGTCGAAATCGATGTGCGCGAACGCAACTTCCCGTCGTTTGAAATTCTGACGAATCAGGGCGTGGAGGAGATGGACGTCAACATTAAAGATATGTTGCCGAACCTGTTCGGCCAGCGCACCAAGAAGCGGAAGATGAAAGTGAACGAGGCCTTCGAGTACCTGATTCAGGAAGAAGAGCAGCGGCTGATTGACATGGACCAGGTTACGCGGATGGCGATCGACCGCGTGGAAAATTCGGGGATCGTGTTTCTGGATGAGATCGACAAAATTGCAGGGCGCGAGGGCGGACATGGGCCCGACGTTTCGCGGGAAGGCGTGCAGCGCGACATTCTTCCCATCGTCGAAGGCACGACCGTCAATACTCGTTACGGGATGGTCCGCACGGACCATATTTTGTTCATTGCGGCGGGCGCGTTTCACGTTTCTAAGCCCAGCGACCTAATCCCCGAACTGCAGGGACGATTCCCGATTCGCGTGGAGCTGCAATCGCTGACCATGGAAGATTTCGTGCGGATTCTTACCGAGCCGAAGTCGTCGCTGGTGAAACAGTACACGGCTCTGCTCGAGACCGAGGGCGTGAAGCTGGAGTTCACGAAAGAAGCGCTGGATGAGATCGCGCACTTTGCCTTCCGCGTCAACGAGAGCACGGAGAACATCGGAGCGCGGCGACTGCATACCATCATGGAGCGCGTGCTCGATGAACTGAGCTTTGATGCGCCGGAAAAGAAGGGCGACCACGTGACCATCGACGCCGACTATGTCCGCAAGATGCTGACCGACATTGTGAAGGACCAGGATTTGTCGCGGTACATTCTGTAGGAAAATCTTTAACCACAGAGGACACAGAGAAACACAGAGGAACTGCCGGATTT
>DATHQJ010000262.1:0-32119 GCA_035482825.1 Binatus sp. (SeqCode)
CGCACCGACCTGCAACTCGATCAGGAGGGAGAAAACGTTGCGCTCGACTACAGCGCCGAGGGCGGCAACCAACATCTCATGCTCTCCCCCCCGCATCGCGCCAACCTGCTCAACCCGGCCTATAACGTGGTCGGGTTGGGCGTGGTTCGCAGCGGCGACCAGCTCTACATCGTGCAGGACTTCGGCCACGCCCTCCCCAGCTATTCCTCCGCCGAAGTAAAGGACCGTGTCGCCACGGCGGTCAACCAGAGGCGACAGCGGTCGGGTCAGCCCGCACTGCAGCGCCGCGATCTACAGTCCGCGGACGCCGCCGCCTGCTCCATGGCCCAGGCCGACAAGCTTGGAACCGCTTCCGTTCGCGCCCTCGCCGAACGCTACACCGTCCTCACCTTTACCAGCCTGCACCCTGAAACGCTGCCCGCCGGAACCGGCCACGCCCTCACTAGCCGCAACCTGCACAGCTTCTCCATCGGCGAATGCTACGGTCGCACCGACACCTATCCCACGGGCGTGTATTGGGTTGTTTTGACGCTGGAGTAGCGGGATTCCTTTTCTTAACGCAGCACTACCGCGCCGCCTATGAAGCCTTAAATTCCGCCGCTTCCCTCACCAGAAATCCCATCTTCGGATGAGTCGGCTCCAGGGTCACAGGAATCCCGTATTCGCCGAGCGCCTCGGAAGTCACCGGACCGATCGACGCAACCTTGATTTTTCGCAGCGCCGCGACCAGAGAATCTTTGCAACTCATCTCCTCAGCCACCTGCACCAGATGATGCACCTGAATGGCCGCCGTGAACAGAACCACATCGACACTCCCAGCGAGCAACGCATTGATCGCATTTCGCAGCGGCTCGACATTCTCCGGCAGAGCCCAGTCGTAAACATGAACCGCAAGCACTTCCGCTCCACGTTCCTGCAAGCCCGGCACCAGATCCTTGCTCGGAGTCCCATACTCCTGCACCGCAACAAGTTTTCCCGCCAAAGCCACTTTGTTCTGATCCAGCGCGTGCAGAATCTCCCGCCAGGTATTCGGCTCCGGAACATTCCAGCGGATAGGCACTCCCAGTTCCTTGAGCGCTGCGATCGGCTTCGGCCCGCGCGCGAGAACCGGTACTTTGCTCAGAGCGTCAACGAACTGATCGCGTGCACAAAGCGGCTCCATGGCGCGAGCCAGCGCGCGCGTTCCCACGCCAGTCAGGAAAATGACCAAATCGAGTTTGCCTTTCAGCAGAGCGCTGGCAAAGCGCGCAACGTCCGCACCGTCGCTCGCCGGAACTTCCCGCGTAGCGGGCGCAACTATGGCGCGCCCTCCGCAGTTCTCAATCAGGATGGCGATTTCCGACGACCGTCGGCTCTCGAACGAGAGCACGGTGCGTCCACCGAATCCACCTGCGGTTTGAGTTTGTTCTGAAGCCATCTTGCCCGTCATGGAGAAATCGTAGCACCTGAGAGCGCTGAAAACCTCTGATCCTCAGTCGCTTTGAACTCGGTGGCATCGAGCGAAGCTCGGTTTTTGCAAAGAACTGTAAATTGTGTGGATTTTATTCGCGGATTGAGTCAAGCTACGAGTTCGTCGCCAGTTTGGTCAGGCCGCCCGTTTGGCCCGATTGACGCGCCGTCCCGGTTGGTCCTCCTGACTGGCAGTTTCGTTGCGATCCACCTATCTGGATTTTGCCCGGAGAGTTGCACCATGTCTCGACGAGGGAGTTCCTTCTCGACCGTTCACGTAATGGTAGTGAGCTGGCTCTTGCTGGCCTGTCCATTGCTGGCAGCGGCTCAGCGTCACGGCGGAGGCGGAGCAACCGCCGGCAGCGGCAGCCTCTCCAGCTACAGTCGTCCCACGGGAGTCGACGAGAAGGACAGTCTCAAAGACTTTCACCAGACCATGGCGGTGCAGGCCACCAGCCAGCAGGTCGCGGAGTTTCAGGCACTGGTGAAAACAACTGAGGCCGCGCAAGCCGGCCTCGAATCTTTTCTCCAACTCCTGCGCACGCAGAACGCTGCGGCAGAGCCCGCGCGACCCGACGATCCGAACCGCGCGCTGGACAATGTCCGTAGCGCGACCAGGAAGTTTCAGGAAGGATTCTCGCCGGCGCAGAAAGCCGGTCTGAAAGATATTGCCCGGAGGCTGGCAAAAACGGACCTCGATCTGGAACAGGAAGAAAAGCGGCTGGATCAAGTTTTGGAGAGCAAGGCCGCAGCCCCCGAGATTATCGCGCACGCTGAGAGCCTGCAAAAGGCGGTCACCGAATGCCAGAATCAACAATTCGCGCTCGGTCGGGAGATGAGCATCACGCAAGCCAGCGGCCAGGATATTGCTTTCGTTCTTCCGCAAGGGAAGAGCATAGTCAGCATCGGCAGCCGGAGCATCCCGGTTGCGGCGTCGGGCGTGTTGACCAAGATTGCAGACCAGGGCAGCCAACGCACCTTCAAAGTCGAACTCGCTGCCGACCTCTCAGAGCTGCAGCAGAACATTTTCGAAATCCTGCAAGCCCAACTCGACACGTCTCAGATGTGCGGGCAACGGGTCGCCATCCGGCAGGCAACGCTGACGCCGGCGACGCCCGCGAGCCTGGTGGTGGTCCGGTTGCACTTTGAGCGCTGGATTTGTACTCAAACGCTCGGCAGGCAGACTGCGAACGAACTTGCGGAAGGCGACGGAAGAGTTGAAATCAAACTGACAGCGGCCATGGAAACGCCGAATGCGGCGGGGTCGAGCGCGCTGAAGATCACTGCCGCCTTCGGTCGCATCGATGCCGCCGGCATGTTAGGGGAAGAGCTTCGCTCCGGCTCGCTCGGCGAGGATTTGCGGGATCAGGTCGTGCAGTCGGTTTGGTCCGCGGCCCGGGCTGGATCGGATTTCAAGTCCGCACTTCCGCTAGCCGTGCAAAGCTCCGCCGTAATCCAGAGCGCGAAATTTCAGGATGTGGGGGTTGGTGGACTAAGCGTGGTGTTCGAAGGGCAGATCAAACTCTCCAACGAACAGGCCGACCAATTGGCCAGCCAGATCAATCAGACTTTGCAAACGCAATCCGCGCAGAGTCCCGCTGCGCGATAGAGCCATAGAGTGAACGTGCGATCGAAAGTTACTGCTTCGCCGGAATGCCGTAGTGCGACGCCACCAGGAGCCACTTCCCGCCGGACTTCATCCACACATCCGTGAACCGGTCGCGATAGTCGTAGGCGCCGCCCTTGTCCACTCCTCGCTCGTGATACCACCCAGTCAGTATCGCCGTATTTCCGTGCATCCGGACCTTGACATCTGACATTTCCGCCACGTCCACCCGAATCGTAGATGTGCCGCTGAAGCTGATGTATCCCGTCTTGCCATAGACGCTGCCATCCTCAAACGTAATGACGAAGTCTTCGTCCAGCAAAGAAGCAAGAAGATCGAACTGCCGCCGCTTATACGCTTCCGTCAATTTAATATCCAGCGCCCGAACTTTCGCCGAATCCGATTCCTCTTGCGCCGCCGGCCGGACGAACGGAATGCTCACCAAACACAGGATCACAACCGAAAACAGGATCTTGCGCATACTCTCTATGTTTCATGAATCCACCCTCTGCGGCAAGTTCCGAAGGTGGTGCCATTCGAGGTAAGGATTTTCAACTCCCGGATCAGTCCGTCTGCCGAAGTGGGAAGGCGCGTCTGCTATGCTGCCGGGCATGGCAGTGAAGCCGCGGGTCGCGATTGTCGGGGCGGGGAACTGGGGGACAGCTCTTGCCCTGGCGCTGCGGTGTGCGGGATATGAGATTGAAGCAATAGTTGCGCATTCGGGAGGAGCAGGGTTGAAGAAGGCACGAAATTTGTCGAAGCAGGTAGGCACGCATGCCGTGGTCGATCTGTCGGAGGTGCATGCCGAACTGATTTGGTTTTGCGTGCCGGACGCGGCGATCGAGGAGGCGGCGCGCTCGCTGGCGGCAAAAGTCGAATGGAAGGGACGATTCGCGCTGCATTCCAGCGGTGCGCTTACCAGCGATGTGCTGGGTGTGCTGCGGCGGCGCGGAGCGGGCGTGGCGTCGGTGCATCCGATGATGACGTTTGTGCAGGGGGCGGATTTGTTGAACTCGCGTGTACCGGACTCGCAGCCCGCGCTGTTCGGAGTGCCGTTTGCCGTGGAGGGCGACCCCGCAGCGGTACGAGTAGCGCGGCGCGTGATTCGCGATCTGGGAGGTCACGCCTATGCCATTCTCAAGAAGGGCAAGGCTGCCTACCACGCGTGGGGAACTTTTGCGTCGCCACTTTTCACCGCGCTTCTGGCCACGACCGAGCAGGTCGCGATGCTGGCGGGAGTGAATCGGAAAGAGGCGAAGCGGCGCATGATGCCGATCCTGCGGCAGACGCTGGAGAATTATGCGGCCCTGGGCGCGGCGGGTGGGTTCAGCGGGCCGATCGTCCGCGGCGATGTGGATACGGTGAAGGGACATCTGCGCGCTTTGCGCGGCACGCCGGTTGCGCGCGAAGTCTACTCGGCACTGGCACGCAGCGCGCTGCAGTATTTGCCGGCCAAGAACAAGAAATTGCTCAAGCAGCTTCTTGATTCCCAGCGAGATTGAGTTTTTTAGCGTAGGCAAGCAAGGCGAGAGCTGCGAAGGGAAGCGATGCCGCGGTTCGAATGGGCAGGGCGAACACCGCCGGAGATTCGAAGACTCCGGGCGTCAACCACGGGCGCATCACGATCAACCCGAATGCGGCCGCCCACGGCCAGAAGAGGATGAGAGCGCCGACCGGCAGCAGCGTACGTGGGACCAGCCCCGCCTCGCGCAGTTCACGCCAGTGTCGCAGCAGCAGAAATATTCCGGGCAAGAGAATCACGTGGTCGTAGATTGCCTGCCCGGGAAGGAGGGTGACGGATGTGATGGCGAGCAACCAGCTCAGAGTCAACCAGAAACTCGGATCTTCGGCATTCGCCAGCCGTCCTCGCCACGCCCAGGCGGAGCTGACTCCGAGGAGGACGACGATTGCCACTGACCCGAAAAAAGGCCCGAGAGTCGCGCCGGGCAGAAGGGCGACGAGTGGGGGAGTCGCGTAGCGATGGTATCCCAGCAGAACTTTCAGCCACTGTCCGATCCAGTGCGGCCAGATCCAGAGGGAATCGCTTACCAGAAAAAGCGTCGTGCTGAGAAAGCCGATCCAGAAACCGGCGCGCCGGCGGTCGGAAAAACTCCACAGCAAGAGAAACAGAATCGCCAGGACGGTCATCTGCGGCTTGATCAGAGTCAGAGCCATCAGAATTCCGGCCAGAGAGTTTCGGTTTCGCCGAAGCGCGAGGGCGCCGGCGGCCAGCAGGAAACCTACGATCAATCCTGGCTGTTCGGCAAATAGGGCTTCGAGGATCTGATAGTTGCAGAGTCCGAGGGCGGTGAGCACGGCGATCCAGATGGAACGGACAGGCCAGTGCAATGCCCGCAGCCAGAGCCAGAAGCTTGCGGCAGTGATCAGGGGCAGCAACACCGCGAGGACCACACGAAGGTCGGGGAAGTCGAGCGCCGCGGTCGGCCAGAAGATCACTAGCGTGAACGCGGGATAGGCGAACTCACGATAGTCGGCCGGCGGGTCACTGGGATTGCGCGGGTCGAGCGGACGTCCGAAGAGGCCCGTCTGAATCTGGCGCGTCATTTCGGGGCTATACGGATCGCGGTGCTCGGTCCTCCACGCGCGCTCGGTGAGCCAGACGGGATAGAAGTCGTCGCCGAAGGCGTAGCCGTTGCCCAGTCCGAGTGACCCGCGGAGTTCGAGCGAGCGAGGGAGGAACAATCCGACGTGGTAGTAAAGCATGGAGGCCGATCCGAGCAAGGCGAGGGTCAAGGCGATTGCGGCCACGCGGGATGACGAGCGAGTGTCGGAGTTGAGAGCAGCCATTCGTGAAAGTGAGTCAGCGCATTAGAGCATGGCGCGGAGGATCGCGCAAAATGGCGTTCGCACGCACGGCCATTGTCATCCTGAGCGGCGTTCTTTGCCGCGAAGGATCCATGCAACGCATCGCCGCTGGCAGGTTACATAGGTCCTTCGCGGCAAAATGCGCCGCTCAGGATGACAGAGCGATTAAGTGAACAGGTGCCCGAGCTTCTCTTTTTTGGTCTTGAGATATTCTTCGGCGTGCGGGCTGGGGGTGACTTCGCAGGGGACGCGCTCCACGACTTCGACTCCGGCGCGCTCCAGCGCGTCGACCTTTTCCGGATTGTTCGAGAGCAGACGCACCCGGGTTACGCCCAACGATTTCAGAATCTGGGCGGGGAGCGTGAAGTCGCGATAGTCGTTCTTGAAGCCGAGGCGCTCGTTGGCTTCGACCGTGTCGAGTCCGGAATCTTGCAGTTCGTAGGCTTGCAGTTTGGCCATCAGGCCAATGCCGCGGCCTTCCTGCTGTTCGTAGATGAGGATGCCGGCGCCCTCTTCGCGCATCATCGCGAGCGAGAGTTCGAGTTGCTGGCGGCAGTCGCAGCGCAAGGAATGAAAAACGTCGCCGGTCAGGCACTGCGAATGAATGCGGACTAGCGGCGGCGTGGATTTGATGTCGCCGGTGACCAGGGCGACCGCCTCTTCGACGGCGTCCGACGCCAGGTGCTGGCGGAAGCCGTAGATACGGAATTTGCCCCAGCGGGTGGGAAAATCCGCCGAGGCGACTTGCTCGATTGCGTTCTCGCTCACGTTTTTATTATAGCGGCTGAGTATGCTGTCCCTCAGGGCTGACCCTGGTCTTCTTGAGGCATGGTGGGCGGGCTTGAAGCCGCGCCCTTTCAAATCAGACCGGAATTGTCCGCGACTCGTGAAGGCAGATCGTCCACAATGCACTACGGCAACTCGTCGGTGCTAGCCGCGCGCACGGAACGGGAAAACGGCATCTTGCTTGGAGGCGATGGGGGCGCCGTTACGGGTGGCGGGCTGGAAGTGCCAGTTGTCAAGCGCGGCCAGACATTTGCTGTCGATGTCAGGGCCCAGGCTTTGCAGCACGGTCTTGCGGACAATTTCTCCCCGCTCGTCGATGGTGATTTCGATCACCTCGTTGCCGCCGGCATCGGGCAATTGCCACGGATAGACTGCGGGATCGGAAGTTTTGATGGGCAACGCGGGCCGAACTTCGTTGCCAAAAAATGGGCCGCCGACCAGGGTTCCATAGCGAAGTCCGGCCTGCGCGCCGTGACCCTGGGCTGAAAGAGTTTGCGTTTTGGATTCGTCTTCGGCGTTGGTGCGGGCGAGAGTACTCTGCCGGAGCGGCAACTTCGGGGTTGGTGCGGGCGCTCGAAAAGTCAGCTTGTCATTGCTCAGGCGCTGGTGACGGTAGCGTGCGGTCGCGCTGTCGGAGGAACTTCGGCTGCTGTCGTCGGGAGACTTGCTCGGCCAGTAGAGGCGCGTCACGGAGTTGCCGTTCTCTCCCAGCGCCACCGATGATGGATTGAGCAGCAGGGGCTCGGGTGAGTGCAGTAGAATCGCCAGCAATCCGCCGTGCAGGGCAAGCGAACCAATCAGGAGCCAGCGCTGCCGGCGCGCGGTCACGGGATTCAGTTGGGCAAACATCTTTGCGGCCAACGCTCGATGCGGCAAGCGGCGAACTGGTTTCTGGGATAGTAATCCCTTGCTTGCTAATGCTAGTTAGACGTAAACGCCGGGATTTCGTCAAGCGGTTTTTCGAGATGGTTGGCGGCAAGATATGTTGAAAATGCCCTCTAGGGATTGGTCTGCGGTTGGTGCCGATTCTGGATCGCTGATAAAATGCTGATAAAATACTGGAGCAGCACACCCATCCACACGTGGGGCTATAGCTCAGCTGGGAGAGCGCGTCGTTCGCAACGACGAGGCCGTCGGTTCGATCCCGACTAGCTCCACCAATCTTCTCAACATCTTGCCGACTTTTTTCGCCCTGCTTAGTCATCGAAAACTCAGTTAATTTGGAACGTTTTGGAACGTGAATTGGAACGTGGATCTTTCTCGTCGGTCGGTTCCGAAAAGTCGAGGTCGAGATCCATCGGCGTCATTTGGTGCGCCGCCGGGCCGCCGCTGGCAAACGCCGAGAGCTGCTGTAGCGCTCGCCGCTGCGAGGATGCCACGGATTGGGCGTAAATCTCCATCGTGGTTGAAATGCGGGAGTGCCGCATTTGAGTTTGCACCGATTTCGGGTCGGCTCCCGATGCGACCAACCAGGTCGCGTGACTGGTTCTGAAACACTGCCAGTTGACGAACGGCAACCCCAGTTTCCGGGCCGCCGGCTTAACGTGGCGCTTGAGAACGTTCTGATCGTTCATCGGCTCGCCGGTTTGCACGCTCTGAAAAACCAGATCGTCGGGCGCTCCTGACTTAACCAGCTTGTGTTTTCGGATCGCACGCCCCGCGCGGACTTCTACGCTGAGAGTTGTGAGCCGAAGTAGCCGCGCAATCACTTCCGGATCCACGCCGATCGTCGCGGCGCTGGCGTCGGTTTTTGGCACCGACCAATCGCCGCGGAAATAGCGCTCTTCAATTGTGATCGAGTCCGCGTGAATGCATCGCCATCTAAGGCCGATCAACTCGCTGACTCGAAGGCCGGTCCACACCGCGACAAAGATCATCGTCGCGTAAGGCTCGGGAACGATTTGCACCAGGTTGGCGAACTGTTCTGGCGTGATGGTCGGCTTTGGCCGCCGGGCCCGCTTATCGGGAGGCAGGCGTATTCCTTCCATCGGATTTTTGTTGAGGTACTCTACGTCCACTGCAGCTCGGAGAATCGAGGACAAAACGTCCCGGATCTTGCTGATAGTGGGATACGACTGCTGGCCCGCCATGCTGGAGAAATACTCCTGCAGCGTCTCGCGGTGCAGTTCGCGGAGACACATGTGCCCGAACCTCGGTTCCAGATATTTCGAGATGTGGGCCTCGTAGGAATCCTGCGTGCTCTTCGAAAGCAGCGGCAGGTAACTCTTCCTGTATTTCTCTCTCATGAAATCACCGAACTTCATCGCCGACCCGGTGAGGGTCAAACCCTGGTTCATTGGCCAGAGTTTCTCTTCGGCGATTTTTTGCACTTCGCGGAGCGCCATATCGACGTGCGCGAGTTTGATCCGTTGTCGTTTTCGGCTGCCCGTCTCGCTCGTATCCCGGATAAGCAACCACCAGAATTGTCCCTCCTTGAACGGCTTCGGACTTTGAAACCGCCGTCTCGCCATCGCTACGTACCCCCGATGGCTTGCCGGACGAGTTGCCTCGACTGGGATCATACTCCCGGCGATCCCACTCTCAGGCATCGATCTCTCTTCCGGACGTGACATCTTTGGCACCCTTCAGGGCTTCTGGCTTCCGTTCTATGCGGGATCGATCTTTGAAACCTTCATCCCGTTTGTTCTTTGATCGAGCCCGACGCTTTCTCCGGGCCGAATCTCTCCCGGAGCCGTTGTTTGCACTGGGCATTGACTCGCAGGTTATCGATCGTTCGTTGCTCGGCCTTATTTGACGCGCGCCTTTCGCTGAGACTCCACACCGGCCCCGCGGCCGCCGGCGTCTCAGTTTCAATAGCCGGCCTTTCGCGCAGCCAGTCCGGCACTTTCTCCGGCCACTTTTTGCGGCGCTCCTCCAGTTCAAGCCCCCGGGAGATCGAGACGCCGGCAACCAGGCAGACCTGCTCAAACATCTGCCGGTTAGTCATGTCCGATCCCGCCGCGCGTCCCATGGAGTCACGCACGGCGAGTTGTTCCCAGGCCTTCGCCATCTTGCGCAGATCGCGGGCGTCGAAGTCCGCCTCCGTATAGGCGGCCGCCGCCCTGGCTTCGCGCGCGGGTGTGCGCGCGCGCGTAGTACTTTGCTTTTGAATTTGTGTTGCTTCCTCAAAATCAAAAGCAAAATCAGATTGAAGAGAGAGAGAGAGAGGCCCGTCCGCCTGTTGAACGCTGTGCGAAGTGTGCAAATCTTCTCCCCCCTCACTCATTTTCGATTTCGGGATTCCACCACGGCGGCGATGGTTACGCACTTTCTCGCGCTGCGTCTCCAGTACCTCGATCAATGCGGGAAAAAAGATAACGTGCCGCCCAGCGATATCTGCGACGTTGAAGGAGGCCATGACACGAGCACACTGGGATTCCCAGCGTTGACGGTCATGCGCCCCTGCAACCGACCAGATATCCGAGGTGACGGCCAAGTACCCTTGTGGATCCGCATCGAACATGGCAAAGAAAAGATTGATCCACCATCCGCGCTCGTGGGCCGACAAACCAACCGGCGGCCGTAGCCTCGGCGGCCCGATCGGGATCCAATCCAAGCGGATGTAATCGGACGGGAGAGCGATCGCCGGCGTTGCGATGGACGCGGGTAGTGCGGTATTCTGCATCGATCTCAGCACCTAGATGTGGGGCGCCGCCGGTCGCGAGCCGGCGAGCGCCCTTTGTTTTTGGCAACAACAGGCTGAGACTAGACCGATTCGGGTGGCGGGGAAACTGCGGCCTCACGCAAGGCCTACGAGAATATTTCGCGTAGGCCTCACGTGAGGCCTACGCAGGAAGCCTGTGGAATTCAGTGGATAAGTCGCCTCTGTCGCGTGAAGCGGGATTGCAGCTCATCTTGGATCTTCCGCTCCGCTTCAGCCGCGATCGCATCCCGCTCAGTCTTGGCGAGGGCAGAGACCCGCCCTTTCTCCCGTTCATATTCCCCGCGGTGGTCTTCCCAAAATGATTTCAGCGTGCCGCGGCGTTTGGCGAACGTCTCCTTCGTCCCGGGATTGAGTTTGTTTGTCATCGCATATTCCGACAGGCCGTCGGCTGCCAGGCATGCCGCCAGCGTAATTCTCAACTTCGTGAGTGGAGTGAGCCCCCGAGCGTCGGGCCTGAAACTCTTTCCCCTGGCGGCATCTTCCATCAAGGTTTTCCAGCGCTTCACGCCACGCGCCTTTTCCTCGTCCGGGTGTTTTTCACGCCACGCAGCGGCTCGATCGGCGTCCGCGTGCTTTTGGCATACGGTGCAGAATTTCTGAGCCGAGGACTTTGCTTTGAATTTGCCGAGGCAACCCTCGCCGCGTTTGCGGTTCTTGCGGTACGCGCACGAATATAAGCGCCCGAGAACAACGCGAACCGGGCGGCCCTGAGCCTTCCTCCGCTTTAAGCGACTCTTGAGGGCGCGTTTGGCGGCCTTTTTTTCATCCTCGTGATATTTGTTGAGCGCCGCCTGCAGCTGCTGCCAGCGTCGAGCAACCGGCTTGCAGTTGTCGCAGTACTTCTCTCTTGGATTTTTCCTGTCGAACTCGCCGAGGCAGGGCGATGCGGGGCGATATCTCCCACGGTACTTTTCAGGCAGATCGGCGCCGCCTCGAAATTCGCAGTGGATTTTCGCCGCGGGTTCAACGTGAGCCGCGTGCCACGTGGCCATTCTGGCAAGATCCCTCCTGTGGCTGCAGTCGCCGCATCGTTTTTTGTTACTGCGGCGCGGTGCCGGCAGATCCTTGCCGCACTCGCAGCATTGGCCGGGCTTTTGAGTGATTCCTCTCACGAGCAGGAAGATGAGCTAAGGTCAAGCCCTACTGCTAGTGCAGTTAGGTTTTGTCGTCGGAAACGTTGTGGAAAAAGATGAAATCCTGTGGATGGCTGTGGAGTATTCGGGATCCGGAGGCCGCTCAGGCCGGCGAGCGGATTGCGAGGCGAGGGAACCGTCTGCTAGGTTGAGTGCCGGCCGCGTTGCCTTCCTACGAAGGTTAGCGTTGTCAACGTCCGCGCGGTGTCACCACGCCGCGCGGCGCGATTCCCTGAAATTGTAAGCCGTTCGTCAAATTGGTTCGCGCTGGCGCCGTGGGATCGATCTCACTGACTCCGACAGCACCGGGAGTAGAATGACGCCGTGGCCGTGGAGCGCAAAATCATCGCGATCAAGGATCTGAAAGCGGTCAGTCTCGACTGCGTGAACTGCCGAGCGCGTGTCACCATCGAGCGTTTCCATGACGACGGTCCCGACGAAGGCGTGCCGATTCCGAAGGAATGTCCGGATTGCCACGCCAGCTGGCTCCCTGGCGCCCAGGACAATCAGAACTTCCTCTTTGCCATTTCGAGGATCCGCTTCAGCATCCCCCCGGTCCGCATGCTTCTCGAATTCGACGAAGCCCAACCGGCCGTGCCGATCGGGGAACCGGTCAGCGGAAGTTAAAGGCCGCCGTTCGCGCGCGCATTGCGGTACTGCCGGAACATTTCTGCGCGGCACCTCAACTTTTTCATTCCGCTTTGAAAAATCGCCCGCGCTGTGCCTGGCCGAATTCCCAACTCCTCAGCGATCTCATCGAAACTCATTTCGGTACCTGTCAGGTGCGGTTTGTTTGCCATGCCTGAGATGCTACGCGATCCAGTGACCGGGCCGCGGTAACTGAAGTTTGGAAGGAGCAGCGGGAATCTACGGCACCAGGATCGCGTACTTTGTGTGCTTTCCGCGCGCCAGTTCACGCATCCGCGCCAGTGGTGCGCCCTGATACATTCGAAGTTTGCGCATCCCGCTGGCGTAGCTCATTCGCGCCTGGTGCTCCGTGATGTCCAGGGCGGCGCCGATCTCACCGAAGGTCATGTCGATCTCACCGTGCAGCTGCGCCGGTTCATTGTTTGCCATGGCGATGAGGGCTTTCACGGAGCTAGAAGTGCAAAATGTTTCAGCTTGCGCGAAGCCTCAGAGGGAGGGAGAATTCGTGCGCCCTTCCCCCACTGGAGGGTTTCAATGCCGCGACTTCTGAAGCTGGTGTTCGTCGGAGTCATCCTGTCGATCGGCGTGATTGTCATCGTGGATAGCAACGCGCGGAATAACCCGCCGCAGCCCGCTTCGGTCCAACCGCACAATGGCGCGCGGCGCCTTGTCGCAAAGAGCCTGGAATCTAATCTGCTGAGCATGGGCTTCGACGTCCAGGTTTCGGTCATCGAAGAGGACGACAGCCAGTTGATCATCTATGGCAAAAGTGTGAATCGTCCTTTCGCCCACAACCTGATGGCTCGGCGGGATTTTAAGAAGCTGCTGCACGACAGCAAGTTCAGCGAGGTCACATTCATGGACTCGATGAAGTTCCCCGATTTTGTCCAGGCCTACGACGTCCGCTAGAGCCACCTGGCTTTTTTGGCGGAATGCTCAACAATGCCGCGCTCGATCTCTTAACCTGCGAGATGTCCGGAAATAATTGGACCGCCGGCTGCAGGCGTCGCGTACCCCTTCGCGGAAATCCGCAACCCCCAAAAAGAGGCCAGCTTTTGCGGTGGGGCTTCAGAGCGCTTTTTGTGAAATGATGAACGTGTCGCCGCGCCCCTTGGGCCCGGACGCAGGGGCTTTCGCGCGATGTGGGTGGCCGCCCGAGCGTGTGCGTCGGGAGAAGGAAACTGTTCGAACCGCCATTGTCTTGGCCCGATTCGCTGCGTGCGATCACGGCGTCACCCCGTAGCAGACAATCGTCCCCGCATTTATGTTCCCGCTGGCAAACAGGAACCGCACGGCGTTCACGGCTGAAGCGGCGTTGTTGATGTACCATCCTCCACCGAAAGCCGAGTAAGTTGAGTTGGTGCTGCTGCTGGAAGCGAATGTTTGCCACACAAATTCCTTGTCCGCCGAGGTCGAGTTGGTGTTGTACAAATCCAGCCATCCGCTCGTTCCGTCTCCGGTGGTGCCAGAGGTTTGTTGGTTTTGCACCCCAATGAGCAGTTCCGTCGTCGAAAAATACTGAGTTCCATCCCCCGCCAGAGAATTGAATCCAACGTGATGATCGCCGCCGAGATAGTTGCCATTGGTGGCATCGTAGCTGCTTCCGCCGTTGGTGGAGACTCGAAGAGCGATGGTGTTGCTGCCGGAGGAAGGGAGCAGATTGCGAAGCTGAAAGCGATAGGCCTGATACGAGCCGCTCAGGCAAGTGGTGAAGTCCAAAGTCGCAGAGGTTGAAGCGGTGTGGCTTTCGAGTTGCACCAGAGCGCCGCTGGCCGCCGCCACCGTGATCGTGTTGTGGCCGTTGGTGACGGTCACGCCCGAGCCGGCCGTAATCGTCGCCGCCGCTGGCGCGCCCGCGCTGCTGCCGATCAGCACCTGGCCATCGGTCAGCGCGCCGGTCGAAGTCCCGGTCGTGGCAGCGGTCGCGTACATCGCGCCATTGTTGGTCGCGCCACTAATGCCGGTGCCGGAGGCGATCGTCTGGCAGCCAAACAGATGCGTCGAAGTGGAGTAACTCACCGCGTGCGTGGAGTCGCCGCAGCTGGAGCCGCCATTGATCTGGCCCCAGGCGGCCGTATTCGCTGCGCTCGAGGTCAGCGCATAGTCGGCGCCGGTCACGTTCCAGGTTCCCGCTAGAGTTCCCGTGGTGGTCACGGGCGATCCGCCCACGCTCATTCCTGTGGGCAAGCTCAGCGCGACGCTCGTCACCGTGCCACTTCCGCCGGCCGAGATCGTCTGGCAGCGGTGCGTCGAGGTCGAGTAGCTCACCGCATGCGTCGCATCGCCGCAGCTCGCGCCGCCATTGACCTGGCCCCAGGCAGCGGCATTCGCTCCCGTCGAAGTCAGCGCATAATCGGCGCCGATCACGTTCCATGTGCCCGCCAGCGTCCCCGTGGTGGTCACCGGCGATCCGCCCACGCTCATTCCTGTGGGCAAGGTGAGCGCGACGCTGCTCACGGTGCCCCCCAGAGCCGCGGCGCCCAGCGAGCAGTTCCACGCGCCGTTGATGCGGACCGCCAGCGCGCCCGTGCCGCTGCCCGTGCACGGCGCCGAGCCCTGCGTGCCATCGGTCACAAAAATCATGGTCGTCAAGGTCGGAATACTGCCCAGGCTGGCAAACACGATCGGCCCCAGCTCCACGCCCTTGGTGAATTGGTTGAAGCCAGTGAAGGTCTGCGTGGTGATGCCGAGCATGGCGCCGGTCTGCTGGGCATAGGCGCTGGAGGCCAGCAGCAGAAACCCGGCCACTCGACGCAGCGATCGCGCGAAGTGTTTCATAGGGGATCCTCCCAAGACGGCCGCGTCCTCGATCCGCACCCGTGCCTCAACCATACGCGCACTCAAGTCGCGAGACTGCGATCAGTCAAAAGCAAAAGAGATCGATCCCGCTTGTTTGTCGCCCTCTGTTTTTAGAGGTGGCCGATGTATCCGCCTCAGAATCAGGCTGATAGGGGGTAGGGGGTCTCATCTCTAAGATCGAGGGGGCTGCGACCGGCCTGCAGCCATTCGCACACTTTCGCAGCAAAAGAATTTTTCCGGGGGGAGTTTTAGGGTTTTTTAGCCCAAACGGGGCGGGATCGATCCCAGGGACGGTGAGATCGAGTCAGTTAAGAGTTGAATCTGATCTCGTCGGATCTCCGACGGTGACTTCGAGTTGAGCATTGCAGACGCCGCACTTACCCGTGCGCAATATTCGGGCGAAAGCGTCGGCTGTTCCTCGCTCTGGAAAGTCCTTGGTCAGGACCTCTCTGTGATCCGACGCGCATTTCACCGTGATCGTGAACTTCATTGCCTGGCGTTTCTTAGGATAGCGCAGCGACGAAGATCGATCGCCATCTATTTCCAAAAGCCAGCGGCTGGCTTGTTCTGGGCCCCTCTCCGGTATGATCCGCGGTGTCATCACGCGAGGCCCATCATGCCCGAGATCGCTCAGCAATTCACGCAGCACGTCGCGAATCTGTGGATGTTGTTCCAGCTCATTCTCACGGCCGGCCTCGTCGCTGGCCTGGTCATGATTCCGCTTTCGCTGGCGCTGAACGAGCTTTGGAGGTGGAAGATCGGGGAGAAGAAGATCGGAGGATGATCTCGATGAAAACAACAGCCAACCTGACTATGAGCTTTACTCCGGGACAGGCGCGCCGAATTGAGAAGGCTGCGAAAAGTTCTGGCTACGAGGACAGTGTCCGGTTCGGGCGCGAATTTCTGCTCAGGATGGTCAATCTAGTACTGCGCAGCGCCGCGGCCGAGGCCTCCGCGCACGGGTCGCGACGATCTCCGCGCTAAGTTCTCTTTCTCAGATTGATTTCCCGCTGCAGGGTTGGCGCGGCCGCCATCATGCGCCTCTCGCTGGCGTGAATCGCGGCCACAGCCTCGGTCCGCCGCATCACGTCCTCGGTTACGATCGAGCCGCGCATATCGTAGTGGTGGTGAATGTCGCCGCCGGTGTTGCGCGTAGCCAGATTGTTCGGGATTACTTGCGACCCTCGAGGCAGATTGATCAGCTCCGGCCCCTGTTCACCCACCCAGCTAGGGCCGCCCGCCCAATCGTCAGTTCCCATCGCGTTTCCCGCAGCGGCAGCCGCGGCGCTTCCGCCACCCGCACTGCCGGCAGCACCACCCGCTCCTCCGGCGGCAGAAGCCCGCAGCGCCGTTGCTGCACTGAGCAGGGCCGTGGCCGCGCTATGCAGAACGGTTCCCGCCGAGGTGAGACTGGTCGCGCCCGTATCCGCTTTCTTCGGGATCAGACTTGCAAAGAAACCTCCGAGGCCCGTGGGCTTGGCTTCACTCCCGCCATCGCCTGCCTTCTGGCCGGCGCTCGTGCCGCCCGAAATGGCTTTGCCCAGAGGCGCCAGCGCCTGGTCCATGGCATTCTTCATGCCCATGCTGGCCAGGTTCTTGAAGTAGCCCGACCACATCGCCTCGAGATCGTGAATCAGTTTCAGGTGTCCGCCGCGCTGTTCGTCCAGAATGTCGAACAGAGTTTTGGTCGCATCTTCTTCTGCGCCTTTGGTCGATGCGGTCAAAAGATCGTAGGTGAATTTCCCGTTCTCCGCGGCGTTGATCTGAAGTTGCATGCCAAAGGCCTGCATGCCGGCGGCCGCGCTGTCTGAGCGTTCCAGCAGCTTCTGCATCTCCTCCTGCAGCTTGTGCGCGCTGTCCGCGGCTTTGACCAGCTGCTGAGAGAGTTGAGCCATGCCGGCGGCGCGTGCGGTCTCGTCGATCAGATGTTCCTTAAGGAGTAGATCGAGTTCCTGCACGCCCAGCTTGTATCTGTCCTGCGCTGTCATGGCGGCCTCGTAGGCGGCCGCGGCCAGCTTGAGTTGTGCAGCCTGATCCTTGGCAAAAGTATCCAACTTCGCCCCCGCCGATCCTCCGGCGCCGAGCGTGGGCAGTGCCGGCGCTGTAGAGAGTTGGAATGGAAGCGCGGTCGATTTCTGCTTCGCGCCGGCGAGAGGTTGACTCAGGAGATCGAGCGCCTGCTTCGCATAAATATCGGCTTCCAGTTTGGCCTTCACCAGGTCCAGTTTTTTCTCGTAAGAATCAAGGCCGGCCAGGGCCGCGCTGGTGGCGAGCGCCGATGCGGCCGATTGCCCGATGGCGCGGAAGTTGGCTTCGGCAGTGGAGCGGAACGCCGCGATCTCCGCGTCCAATTTTTTGATGGGATCGGTCTCAGGCTGCAGCTTTGCGAGCGAGGATCCCATTTCTTTGTAGAGGGCAGAGATTTTTCCCTGCGCGACTTCTTCGTCTCTCAGCGCCTGCGCGCGAGCCGCGGCGCCTGCATCGGCTCTTTCCAGCTTCTCGCGCTCCTGCTCGATGTCTTTGGCATGGTCCAGGAGGGTTACCCACTGCTCGACCGCGGCGATTTGTTCCGGCGTCACCTTTTGCGCGGGTTCAGCCGTCGAACTTGGACCGCGTTTCCACAAAGTCGGATCCGGAGGCGGCGCCGCGCTCTGCTTCGCTTGCTCGTCCTTCAGCTCCCGCAGTTTCTGCGTGCTCATTTCCAGATCGCGTTGAAACACTTTCATGGCCTCGTGCGAGCCGTGCAGGGCGTCCAGCCGAAAAGCGTCCTGGATCTCGGTTTTGAGAGTGCCGAGCTGGCCCTGCAGCTTTTCGGTGTTGAGTCCGGTGTCCGAGGTGAAGATCTCGTGCCAGGCGTCGCCGATGGATGCCTTGAATTGCGTCCACGTTCCTTGCGCCTCCAGCGCTTTCTTGTTTTCCTCATCGATCGCGGCCGCCACTTTATCAAAGGCGCTCTTCGCCTCGTCGGCTCCAGCCATGGCACGCTTCAACATGGGATCGATCCCGTTCGCCTCAGCGATTTTGCGGGCGTAGGAATCCGCCACCGATTCGATTGTGGATTCGGTTTTAACGATCGCCGCCTTCCACTCCTCCTGGGCTTTTTGCGCCTTCTCGATCGATCTCGCCACTTTCTCAAATGCTTCTATGCCTACCGCGGCCAGAGCGCCGACGACCGATGCGCCGAGGACGGCCTGCAGGCCCGCGGCGAACGCGGGAAACTCAGAGGTCAGAAGTCTGGTTAACGGCCTCGATAGATGCACTCCGATAGCTTCGTCGATCAAACGGAAGGATTCCGTGCCCTCGCGCTGCGTCTCGCGCCACTGCCGTGACATTTCGGCCGACATGAAGCCGTTGAATCCCTGGACGCCCTTCATCTTGTCCATGAACTCCGCCGCATCCAGGCCCAGCCGCGCAGCCATCGATCCCACATTTAAAGTCGGCACGAATCCTCCTGATTATTTCGTCACCACTGCGGCCGCCCGAGGTTCAAATCTGACATTGCAGAAACGGTTCTCTCTCCTCCGGCGCCGGCGCCGGCGCCGGTACTGCGCTGTGAACCGTTTCCAGCTGCAGACCGGCCAGCTCGGCCGGCTCGATCATCTTCTGCGCGACCGCGTCGAGCATCCAGCTGATTGCCTCGCTAGAGAGTATCTGCAACGGGAACGGCCTCGGGACCAAGCAGGCAATTTCATCGGGCTCGAGCCCTTCCACGAGCCTCTGATCGGGTTCGGCCGCCGCCGCCAGCTCGCTCAGCGCGGCCAGAACGTCCCGCGCTGTGACGGAGCGGATTTCGGCCACGGCCCCGCTGAACTGCGCCATTGAGGTCGTCGTTTTGGCGAGAACGGCCTGTTTTTGAATTGCGATCGCCGCCTTCAGGATCACGACGGCGGCGCGTTCGGAATTCCAGCGCTTGAGAAAAGGCAGATCATCGTCCTTGCTGCTGACGACGTCGGGATTTGCGTACTCGTTAAACCGGACAGAGGCGTAAAACGCTTTCATCCGCGGCCCTTCCTGCTGGCCTAGGAGGATGTCTTCGAGACTTTTTCCGGCCAGGAGTTGCCGCGCCAGTCCGGCCGGATCGTCCTCCATACACGCTACCGTGCCATTTTTAACTATTTGCGCGACCCCGCCTTTGAATCGCGAGCATCTCAGGAACTGCTGGTCCAGCCCTTTCGAATGCTCCAAGAGCCAAAGCTCCAACTGCGATAGGATCTGCCTTGCTTCGCTACACACGCGATTTCGGTCAAGCCACGCCCGCCGTATTGCGTTGGCTCGTGTGGCCGAAGCCTCTTCGATTTTTTTTGCTTCCTTCATTGTCGTTTTCTCCAATTCCAAATTTTGTTGATCAAATCATTTGTTCAAGCTGGCGCCGGCGTCGTGCGAGAGCGATCCGATAGTCGGGATCGATCCCACCGGCCCCGATCCCAAGGCGCATTTTGTCAATGATGAGCTGAGCCTGCTGATTCGACAGCCGACGCGCGCGGGACGAGTCGTCGTGGTCGACGTGCGTCGACGTCGAGATACCAGCGGCATCGAGAGCGAGCTGGCGGCGGCGGCCGGCAAGTGCGCTGGAATAGTCTTCGCCGTCGTCGGCGTCCAACATGCGCGTGTTGCTCATTCCTGGGCGGGAGATGCCAAGCTGCAACAGAACCGAGTCGAGGGTGCCGACCCGATCTGCCAGGTTCGCTTTAACGGCCTTCGCGGCCGTCACGACGCGCCCCTGTCCATAACCGGCGCGTACGTTGGCCTGAGAGTCGTGGCGATACTGCGCCACGCCGCGCACAAACATTTGATAGAAGTCGTCGACCTTGGCCTGCAGGTCTGCTCGCGCTTCGTCGGCAAGAGGCTCGGTTGGGCTGCCCTCGGTCTTGTATTTGCCGGCGCTGATGAAGCTGATCTTGACGCCCTGTTTTTTTAATTCCTCGGATCTGTCTTCATGGCTGGCGAAGACTCCGATCGAGCCGGCCATTCCACTGGGTGCGATGACCAGCTCCGAGGCGGCGGCCCCGATGGCGTACGCCGCCGAAGCACAAAGCGTGTTACAAACTGCGCTGATCTTCTTTCTGCCCCTCGCTTCGTAGATCTCTTGGGCCAGTTCGAAAACTCCATCCACAGATCCGCCAGGCGAATCGATATCGAGCACGATCGCTTTCACGGAAGGATTGGAAACTGCCTGGCGGAATTGCGAAGTCAGTTTCTCGACCGAGGTCCCACCACCGGCCGAAATGTCGGAGAACATGTTGGCTCGGTTCGAAATGACTCCTAAGACTGGAATCAAGGCCACACAACCGCTGGCGCCTCCGTTCCTGCCGTCCCGTCTCGATCCGCCTGAAGAGGCCAGCATCAAGGGTTCGCGCTCAACGTCTTCGCCGCGGATCATTCCATTTCGGGCGTTCGCCTCGCCGATTCGGCCCGCGACCTCTTGCCGGCTGAATTTCTGCCCGAGGCTCCAAAGGCTCACGAGCTCTTGCATATCCTTAAAAGTTTCTTCACGCACTGCCCAGACTCGACGACTCCACTCAGCAACAACGCGGGCATAGTTCAATGGTTTCCCTCCTGGAAAAGCACATGCGAAGCCCGCAGGCCCGTGGAGATCACCGATTTCGGCGGCGCCGCGGCGTGGGCTCCTACAATTCGAGCGATTTGCTCGCGGTCGGCTGGCGTCAGGTCCTCGTGCACCCAGAACCTATAAGCTCCGCTTCGATTCCAATGACAACCGTGCGCCTCGAGCGCAGCAGCCATTCGGAATTCACGCGAACACATAAATGCCAGGAAGTCGATCGAGTCGAAGATCCGGCTGAAAGCATCTCGTCCAGTCTGTCTTCCTTGCCGGTCCGCGGCAAAAAAACGCACCCACGTTTTGCTGCGAGGGACGGGGAGCGCGGTTGGATCTTCCCAGCTGCCCATGACCTCAAAGCCGAAAGGAAATATTTTGTTTTCGAGCATGTTCTCTCAGCGTACGGGCGCCCGGCAGCGCTCCGATAGGTGACTTTCGTGCGCCAGCGGCAGATCGATCCCACTTTGAGTGGTAAAGCGCGTGACCGACTTTCTCATCTACGCGCGATGCGAAACAACAGGCAGGCTTTCAAAAAAAAGAAGAGCAGCAGGCAGATTCGTGCACTCAACCAGGTCGCGACCCAATTTTGCCTGTTTGTTGAATGATAGGCGTTTCGGAGCCGCTGTGCCGTGCCGGCGGCAAATCGAAGTGTCTTGACCGCGTTGGGCGCGTTTCCAGAAAATCGCAGCAAACGACTTTTTCCGGCCCGGTGGGATCGACGCAGAGTAGAATCCGCGCTCGATTGGCGAGCGTTCCGATCGGGATCCGCAGGGGGATCGATCCCGAGTTTCAGAACTTCCCAGCGATCCAAGCCGAGAGCATTTTCGTTTTGTCCTCGATCGGGATCGCCTGGATCAGCAGGTCGATACGCGAGACGTCGCGCGTCATCACCAGCAATCGCATCGGATCCGGAGTCGCTCCGTTGCCGTTGCCATTGCTCTTCCCGTTGCTGTGGGCGGGATCGTGGTGACGAGCGCCGTTGTGCTTAGCCGGCGCCGCGGCCGCGGGCGCCCGTTTCGCATCGAGTATGCCCTTTGTCTTTTTGGCGAGGCATTCACCGCAGACTCCGGTGACGTTATTGTAGGCCAGTATTTTCCCGCAGCCTGGCGTCTTGCAGATGCGCGCTGGAGGGGCGGTCGTCGACTTGGAAGACGTTGGGACGGGAGTGTGAGCTGCTGCACTCATGGTGTGATCCTCCTGCAGTTTTCTTGCGTTGCCGGTCCAGCACATGGCTGGGGCTTCGGAATTGGTCCTGCGTTGGAGCTTCACGATGGCCTGAGCGCGTTCGACAACGTTGCGGCCGCTGGCCATGATTCTCGTCTGAACTGGGCACACCAAGCGATCATCGCAAAAAACGCATACGGGGCGCCCGTTTTCGTCGGTAGTACTGGCCGGGCAGCGTCCGACGGCTCCGTGAAGCAAGTGGCAAGGAACGCAATCCAAAGAACACCCTGGCTCGATCCTAGCACCGCGCGATTCGTTTTCAAGGGCGCGGCCCGTCGGTGGGGTTGACGGATCACTAGGAGAGTGGGATCGTGAGATCGCTTTAGGAGATGGAATGATCAAGCTGATTCTCGTGCCGATTTTCCTTACCTGTCTTGCTTCGCAGTCGCTCGCCATGAAGAGCCGGCACGAAACCTTCCCTCAAACGTGTGAGGCCGTCTGGAACGCCTCGGTAGCCGTGGCGAAGAGCGAACAATACAGGATCGTCAGCATTTCGAAAGACGAGCAAGTCGTCTCCCTCATCGTTGGCGGCGTATGGGCGGGCGAACGCATTATCTCCCTCAGCCTGGCTCCGGGGGTCGAGGGCGGCTGCACCGTAACTGTGCAGAGCCGCTTTTCGGGTTTGGCACATGCAGACGGACCGGATCTCCTGGAACGGGTTCACATGGAGCTGCTCGGCGCACGACTCGGGCGAGATTCAAAGGCCTTCGAGGAATACAAATTGTGCCTTGAGCATCGCACCTATCCCGACTGGGGCGGTAAGCCAAAGTGCGCACAAAACTTCGTCCGCAAGGCTGAAGCGGAGAAAACAAAATGACGTCTGGGTGGAGTAACTTTTGGAGCGACAGGGGTCCCGGAGCGAAAATCTCTTCTCCGGTCCCGCTGCGATCCCACGCCGGCGAACCCGCTCAGGCCAGGCCGCGCAGGATTAGGATCTCCGGAGAGAGGAGCTCGGCCGCGGATCCGCGCGGCATTTCCTCAAAACTCTCGCTGGCCACCAGCACTTCGAGTTTGCCAGGCCAGACGTGGCGAACATCGAGAAGAACGCCATCGGGTGGCATGGCGTCGGAAACGACCGCGTATCCCCCGGGATGTCGTCCCAGGGTCAGCAGCGAAAGAAATAGCTCGGCCGAGATCGTGAAGCGTTTTGCTTTCATGCCCTGGCCCCGAATTTATAATACTTGCTCGCCGGCGCGGGCGGTTCCATTTCGTCGTCGCCGCTGATCTGGATCCACACGCGCCACTGGCGCAGCGCGTCATCGTAACTGGCCTCACCCGTGATTTCGAACGCAAGATCAGATCCCCACATCCGCTGGATCGATCCCGCCGCCATTTCTTCGGATGATGGCTGAACGATGTAGCCGTCGAGCGCTAGGAGGCGTTCAAGACAATCCCTCCACTGGTCGCTCCGTGTGCGCGCGCGAGGCGTCTCCGGAGCTGACGACCGTTCAACGGCACCCGCGGGCGCTGGTTTATTCTCCAGGCGAGCGACTTGAGCCCGGCGCCGAAGGAAACCGCGCAGTCGCGACATAGAACCCCTTTCCCTGTGGCGAACTCCCTGAATGCCCCACGCGCTGCCCAGGGGCTCCGTGCTGCGTCGATTCCCCGACGGTCGGCCTCCAGTGTAGGGCGGATCTCCCGCATGCACCATTTTAGGTGCCTTCGATGAAAACCAATCACGCGGTCAGAGTGGGGTGTAAAAACCGGACAGTCCATGCAGATTGTCCGGTTTTTGCAGGCGCGCCGCGCGGCGATTCGAGCGGAAATGTAACAGTCTCTCTACTTTGTTTCATTTTTCGGAGCTGGACTGTCAGCAGGGCGCGCGGATGCGCCTCGCGCTTACTCCTTGTCAGGCTCATCGGGTGGTGGGCCACCATAGAAAACGTCGCGTAACGAGTTGCGGGAAATGCCTCGAGAGGTGCCTCGAAGAGGCTGCGGCTGTATTGTTCCGCTAGAGCCAGAGTCGTTTATTATGCGCCTCCCCGCTGCTTCCCACATCGCAGGTGACATCGCAGCGGCGGGCACGAGCGTCTCGGTTAGGTCCCTCAGCTGGGCTTCGGTAGCCAGCGACTTTTCATGTTCCACGATGAGGCGCCGGTTCACTTCTGTAATTTCTGAGCTGGTTGCGCGTGCGAGGTCGACCAGCTCTTCGAGCATTTCCCGCTGTTCTCTCTCGGGTCTGGTCGTGGGGCCATCTTCTGGCAGCTCGTCGAGTCTTTCCGTCAGCTTCGGCCAGCAGAGGTTGAAGCTGGTCTCTAGCTGAGGTTCCTTCAGAGCTGAATCCCCGAGAGCTCTGTTCAGAGTTTTGAGGAGCTGCAGGATTTCTGCTCTGGTGGGCTTCGTTGCCTGGAACTGAGCGAGGGGACCGCTAACATCGCTCGGTTCCATCCCGATCAGCAACGTGCAAACGTAGGTCTTCTCCACGCTCTTCGAGAGGGCACCGGCTTCGAAGAGGATGTAAGGCGCTGTGAGGTTGTTTGGCGTGAGGCAGACGATACCGGCCTTGGCGGTTGCAAGCGCAGCGGCCAGCTCAGAGGCCCAACGGGCGCCTTTGTCGATGTCGGCACACGAGAGCCAGGGATTGAAGGCGTTCACAATGATGGGCAGGTAATCTTTGAGCGCCTCGGCGACTGCGCGGCTTCGTGGGCCTGACCAACTGATGAAGATATCCATGGTTCCAGATTGTATGCCGTGGGATCGATCCCGAGAAGCTAGCGCCCCAGCTCTGAGGGGTGCGCGCGGCCCCGCTCGGGCGGCGCGGATCACCAGCCGATCATCGCCAAATTGACGAGCCTAGGGGCCCTGCGACGATCCAGACCGATATACATCCCGCGTTGCGGGCGCGAAAGCGTCCCGCAACCGGGATGCAAAGCCGGAAAAACTGTGAGGCAACTCTCCCGGCAAACCTGAATTTTACAATGCTGAATGGAACGTTTTGGAACGTAATCGGCTCGGAAAGGGGCATGGATACTGAGGGGAATTGGAGGACGCCGTCATTCGCAACGACGAGGCCGTCGGTTCGATCCCGACTAGCTCCACCAAAATTTTAAAATCCTCGATTATCTGCGGCGCGCGCTTTCGCTTTCCGAGCGAAGCAAAAAAGCCGTACATGGCCCATTCGTGGCATTACGCAAGTTACCTGGCTTGGTACAAAATAGGAACGCGATCTGAGAGTTGCTGAGGGCGGATTGGAGCGGTCGGACACCACGAAATGCGATCGGTGGTTCCCGATTCGCTACTGTGCCTTCCAATTGTTGAACATATTTTGTGCAAAGGGCTGCACTGTCTGTTAGCATGCTCGCACTTGGAAGTAACATCCCCAGCGTTTCGTAGGGGTTGAGCGTCCGGCGATGGGCCCTCGAACTGCAAGTTAGTGCGCAGCGAGAGAGTTCATTGATTGCGAGTCATGATCGCGAGTATCGATCGCGAGTCATGACCCGCGAGCCCAGGAGACCGGTCGCCGAAGGTAGGTAGCAGTTGTTGAATCCACGGGGAGCAGTAAGAGTTGGGAAGGTAGTCCGGCGTCACCGGACCAGCCGCCATCGCCGCAATCGCCAGATTCGGCGGGTCCTATTGGCCGTATTCTGTGCCGGCGTGGCGATCGGGGTCGCCGGCGTGGCGCTGCAGCATCTGAGTCCATCTCTTTTCCACGCATCCCACTCTGTCCGTCCGGATCCGCAGGCTCTCGAGGCCAGCCGCAACCTTCTGTTGCAGGTTGAGCAGGAATCGCTGCGCCAGATGCAGGCGGAAAACCGTCCGGTCTACCCATATTCAGTGGTGCCGGGCGGTGTCAGGGATGTGAGCGAGTTGAAGCGGGCGGCGGAACATGATCGCGTGGTCGCGGCTCACTACGCGGCTTTCAATTTCGGTCGTGCCCGGGTGGTGCGTTTGGATCGGGCGCGTACAGCCTACGTTTCTTATCGCATCGGCAACAAAGTCTTTTGGACGCGGCATCGAGTCACGCTCAAGCAAGGCGAGCTGCTGATCACCGATGGCAAGATCACAGCGCGCTCGCGCTGCGGCAATCAAGTAATGGAAGTTCCTCAGCAGGAAACCAGCACGTCGGAGCCTCTGGCGGCTAAGTTTGACGAACCGGTGCATCCGGCAACGGGCACGGCCTTCGCGAATCCTCCCGCTCCGTTCCAGACGTCGCTGCTGAATCGTCCAGCGTTGCCGGGCCTCGGACCGGCTCCGCCGTTGAGCATGTACGATCCGTTTACCGGCGGAAGCTGGGTTCCGCTCGCTCCGCCGCCGCTTCCCGGCGTTTGCGGAGTCGGAAAGAAGCCGACCAGCGGCACTGTCACCCCAACTGGTAAGAAAGGGAAGGGAGATCCCTGCGGCAATGGTGGCACCGGCGGCGAAGTTCCTGAACCCGGCACCTGGCTGCTGGTCGCCTCTGGCTTGGCCGCGATCGGCTGGAAGGCTCGCCGAAGATTTGCTCGGACTGAGCCTACCACGACTTAGGTCGTCGGACGCCCACGAACTCGTACCTGGAGCGGGTGCTCGAACAACCCGTACATTTTGGGAGATTTTTGAAGCCGCTGACGCACTAGCCGAGGCCAGCGGCGGTAGTGAACGCGAACCTTGGTACTAATACCAACGTAAGGCCTTCCCGCAAAGATCGCTGCTACAATCGCGCTAGAACCTTCCAAACCATCGCCCTGGGCGCAGGCATTCATGTACAGTTTTTCGCGAATCGAGTTGAGTCGGCTGCAGTTGGCCGCGCTCTGCGTGCCGCTGGCCGTGGGGTCGCTGCTCGCGCAGACGGCAGCTCCACAGAAGTCGAGTCCGCAGGTTTCAGTGCGCAGCGTGAAGGTGCTGGGCAGTAAAGATGCGGTCGAGATAGAAGTGGACGCCAGCGACCGGATCGTTCCGGAGACCCAGGTCTTGACCGGACCGGATCGTTTGGTGATCGATTTCCCCAATGCCGTGCCGGGCAATCAACTGCGCAGCCAATCCATTGATCGAGGCGAAGTTAAGGACGTGCGGGTCGGGCTGTTTCAGTCGAAGCCAGCGATTACGCGGATCGTACTCGACTTGAAGAGCGCACAATCGTACCAGGTATTTCCCTATGGCAGGACCGTCATCGTCAAGGTGATGGGCGGCTCGGCGGATACTTCTGCCGGCGCGCAGAATTTTCCGTCGCCGGCGGCGAAACGCCCTGGTCTGGTGGTGGCGAATTACGTACGCGGCACCGAGCCGATCTCGATGGTGACTTCGGCCCAGCCGCCGCTTGAGGTTACGTATCGGGATGGACTGCTGGGGATCAGAGCCAACAAGGCAACGCTCTCGGAAGTCTTGTTCGCGGTGCAGCAGCGCACCGGCGCCGAGGTTTCGATTGCCGCGGGAGCAGAACTGGAAAAAGTCGTCGCTGACATTGCGCCGGCACCGGCGCCCGAGGTTCTGGCGCGGCTGCTGAATGGTTCGAGATTTAATTTTCTGATTCTGAGTGCGGTCGATGATCCCGCGAAACTGGATCGCGTGATCCTCACCACGCGTCCTGAAGCCGGATACGTGCCGCCGCCGCTGGCCCCGGTCCAGTCTGACGACCGCGCAGACCAAGAGCCCGCTAGCATGAACCCGCAGCCGGGAAACCGCACTTTGGCCCCTGGCCCGGTTCCTCAACCGCCTGACGAAAAAGCTCCCACGGACGAAACTAATCCCAACCAATAATCCTTTGTGGAGAGCGCTTCTTATAGAAGCACCAGGAACAGAGAAAGACAGCGGTCTTCCTCTGCCTACTGAGCGGTGATCAGCCGGATCGGGACGGGGGACGATCCGGGTGCCGAGCGTGTGGTTGACGCATCGTTGCCGCAGCCGGCTATATTCACTACGTGGACCTGGAGGTTGCCCGCGCCGTCGACGCTGTCAATAAATACCTGCAGAAACCCGACAATCGTAATCGCCGGCTGGGTGCCCGCCAGCGTTCCCACCGAATTATCGTAGATGGGCAGCGTCACGATGCTGTTGCTGGCAGTGATCTGCTGATTGGCCGAAACGACCGGATTGGCTGATCCCGCGGTGATTGGATAGGGAAACCCAGCGCCGACATTGAGTGCGTCCTGTCCCGTCCCTCCCGATTGATGGATCAGGCATTGCGCCGCCACCGAGGTGTCTCCGCCGACTAACCCGGGATTTATCGTAAGATCAGCGTTTGACCCGTTCACTGTGCCGCAAGCGTACACGGTACTCTGGTCGCAGCCCCCGATAGCCTTCTGATAATTGGAGTCATCGGCGCAAGAAGGCACCGCGCGGGCGGCCGCGGTAACGTAAGCTGGAATGTAAGCGCCCGCCGCAGGTGTTTTGCCGGCCATGTTGGAGCAGTCCGAACCCAAGCAACTGTCAGTCAAAGTGAAGCCTTCCCCTACCGTTCCGGTGCCTTTGCCACTCCAAATACCTTCGTTCAGAATCACGCCCGTCCTTTTGTCAACGAGAAGGCCCCCGTTTCCAGGATCCAGATTCGGGATGATCCACGGCTTCACGCAGCGCGGCGTTACGGGGACGACCTGGCCTCCCACCGCAAATTTCCCAGAATTCGAGGGATTGAAGGCCTCCGCGGTCGCCGTGGCGCTCACTGATTTCGCACCTCGAGACCAAATCCGGGAAAACAAGGTAGGCATGGTGTCGCGTTCGACTTTCACCGTCACTAGTGGGTTGACGCCCAACAGGTCGTCGCCGGGCACCGCAGTACAATCCGCGAAAGTCGCGCCCGATCCGGAAGAGTAGGTGACGGTTACGGTAGCCGCGCTGCTCCCGACGCCATTTTGTTGCGCCACGGCCTGGGCCATCACACTGGCAACGCTGCTGGTGCCGCCGCAGATCGTAGTCCACGGGGCAACGCCGCTATCGGGACCGGCGGTCCCCGTGAGCCCCGATATTGAGATCACTCGGGCGGCGGCGAGCGCGCCCGCATCGGCAGCCCTTTGTGCCTCCTCACGGGCGAGGAAGAGAGTGACCACGTCAATCGAAAGCGCTGCCATGCCAATAATGCCGACCATGGCCAGAACTACCAGCACCATGGTGACGCCGTGCTCCCGCTGGCGGGCGGGGCAGCTACTGCGAATTTTGCGAATTGCGCGCGGTTTCATTTTGTTTTCAGTTCTCGTTCATCGCTACCGACACAACCCCGATCATGCTGGGCAGTATCGTGGTGCCGCCGAGGAGGCTCGCCGCGCGGCCGAATCGCCACTTGTAGGCGTACTGGATGCTGACACAGGTAGCAATGACCGCGGTCAGCGCACCCGCGGGTTGCGACGTACAACTTGCGGAGGGTAGAGCGGCTCCGGTGAGGGGAAAATAATATCCGCGGTTGATGGTGATGGTCAGCCCTCCGGGAGGACAGTTGGTGGTTCCCTGGTAGGTCCAAGTCAGCCCCGTGTTGGTGGTGGGCGCGGTGCCGAGGGGGATGCCGCAGTCGTTGATGTTGTTGGCCAGCAGATCATTGTGAACCGCTAGAAACGCGTCAATCACAGAGGCCGGGACGGGAGTTGAGTAGCCCTTCAAATCATTCGCGGGATCGGCCGCAGCGACGCGGGCTCCATCGCGCGCCGCGTTGGTGAGTTTCTGTTTGAGCGTGAACGCGCCACTGAAATCGAAGATCCCCACCACGAACACCACCAGCAGTGGAAGTGAGACGGCAAACTCCACAAGCTGGGAGGCATGATCGTCCCGCCAGAGGCGACGCGTCAGGCCTCGGTTCGAACTACCGAGATGAAACAAGACGATCACTGAGCCTCCGAGCGGACTTGAGCCGACGCGGTCAGCAAAATTCTCTGCTTGTTCAGTGAGGTAAACGGAAGCCAGAACTGAAATGGATACTGAAAGGTAACCGAAACGCCGCAGACTGGGGTCGCACCTGGCGACGTGGTGTCCGTCAACAGGACGGGGCCCTGCACACAGACGTTGGAGTTGGCCACGCTCGCACAGGAAGTCGGGGCTCCGCAAGCGTTAAAGAATGGGGTTGAGGAGAGCGCTGGTATCCGCGCGGAATCGAGTTTGGATACAAGTAGATCGGCGTTGACCGCATTGACCGCATTTGTCGCGGCGGAGTTTGGGCTGGAGCAGGTTGTGCAATAAGGAGCCGCTCCAGCGCGAGCGCCATCCTGGGCGGCGCGGGTGATGGCGCCGTAGATGCTAAAGGCTTGGCCGAACCAGAAGATGCCCAGCAGCATCATGAACATCAGGGGCAGGACGGCGGCTGCTTCGGCAATCTCAGCGCCCCGGGTCTCTGCGCACAATCTACGAAGAGTGGACAGCCTGCGAACGAACAACGGCACGGAACACCGCATTCTAGGCCACGACTCCCAGTTTCCAGGCAATTCCATAAAGCACCACTGTGAACGCCAGCGCCACTCCGTAGGGTACTTTGAGCGACTCTGGATTATCCAGCGAAACCTGCGGTCCCGGCAATCGGAAAGTCACCAGCGAAACCAGTATGTGGCCCATATTGCGCAACGTTTGGCGAACGCGTCCCTTGTAAATGATCAAGACGACCGCCATGACCCCAGCCACAAAAACCGAACCCAGCAGGAGATTGACCAGCAGGCCGGGTCCCGCAAAGGCACCCAGTGCTCCGGCGAGTTTCCAGTCGCCTGCGCCCAGGCTGCGCAGCAGCACGAAGGGAAGAAGCAAAGCCAAACCTATGGCCGCGCCCAGCAGGGAAGTCTTAAGGCCGCTCCAGCCCCCGAGGACGGTGTTGGCGGCGACGCCGATCAGCAGTCCAGGCACCGTCAGCCAGTTTGGAATGCGCCGGGAACGCAGGTCGGTCCAGCCTGCGATCAGCGACAGAAGCACCGCCCCCGCCAGAATCACCGGCTTCAAACGAGTCCCGGCCCGGGTCGCCCCGCACTGGAGTGATCGGCGCTCGTTGCATGACAGTGAAGAAGATCCATTTTGAGATCGGAAATTGACAATCGGAATCACTGCCGCGAGGGATTTCAAAGCAGCCACTCGCGGTATCCTGTCATCCTGAGCGCGCTCTTTGCGCGAAGGACCTATGTAAATTGCCTTTGGCGCTGGCGGCAGGTACATAGATCCTTCAGCCCGCAAAGAACGCGGGCTTCAGGATGACAAGTGGCGCGAAGCACTTTCTTCGGAGCCAACCATCCTGAAGCCGCACACCTGACACCCAAGACCCTTAAGACCGAGTGTGTTGCCGTTTCTACCGATTGAACGCCGGGGCCGCGTTGTGCTCCGCGATGACCTTCCTGGCGTTGTCGGCCAGAGCTTTGGCCTGCGGCAGAAGTTCCAGGCCCTTGACCACTTCCGGATCGGATTCGGCGCGAACTTTCATGCCTTCATCCTGCCCGAAAGCATCGACGAAAATCTCCGACTTGATGCTGGAGCGGATCCACTCGTTGTTGTCGAGCAGCTCAGCCTGCGTGTAAGCAATGCTGGCGTCGTCGAGAGACTTACGAAATTCCTGCAGCGTGGCGTCATCGACTTCAAAGCTCTTGGTCGGATGGTGATCGACAACGTAGCGCTTGGCGAAGTTGAAGAACGCGTAGTGCTGCAGCAGCGTGTCCTGAAAGTGATTGCCCTTCACGGGAGGGATGTTGACGTCAGGGGTAATGCCGCCGCCGCCGTACACCGTGCGTCCGCTGTCGGTGAGCTTCACTTCGCGGTTGGCGTTGTTGGGATTATCGACGCTGTCGCGGTTGTAGTAGTAGTCGTAGAGCGAAATGTTGCTGTAGTCGCGCTGGATCAGCCGCCCGCTGGGAGTGTAGTAGTGCGCCGTGGTGAGCGCCAGGCCGGTGTTTTCCGCCAGCGGATACACCGTCTGCACCAGACCTTTGCCGAAAGTCACTTCGCCGGCAATCAAGCCGCGGTCGTGGTCCTGAATTGCGCCCGAAACAATTTCCGCCGCCGACGCGGTGAGCCGGTTCACCAACACCACGATGGGATAATCTTTGCCGCCGTTGCCATGCTGCGCGATGTATCGCTTCTCCGCAGACGCTCGGCCGTGATGCGAGACGATGAGCTGTCCCTTCTTCAGGAATTTGTCAGCGACGCCGACCCCTTCACTGAGCAAGCCGCCCGGATTACCGCGCAGGTCGAGAATCAATCCCTTCAGATCGCCGAAGGAATCCAGCGCGTCGGAAACTTCGTGTTCGGTGGTTTCGTTGAAACCGTTGACGTGCATGTATCCCACGCCCGGCTTGATCAGGAAATGTACGTCGACGCTGTAGCGCGGAATTTCGTCGCGGACGAGAGTGAACTCCATCGGCTTCTCGACGCCGTCGCGCGCGATGCTGATGTGAACCGTGGTGCCCTTGGGCCCCTTGAGCAGATCGGCAACGTCGGTGGTGCTCATGTTCTCGGTGGATTTGCCGTCGACCGCGATGATCACATCGCCGGGATGAATGCCGGCCTTGTAGGCGGGCGTGCCGGTGAAGGGATAAATCACGATGACTTTATTGTTGCGCGGG